>NZ_JBKGLW010000018.1:0-78201 GCF_046555775.1 Citrobacter sp. U14242 | reverse complement strand
TAAATGACATGACTCCGGCTGAATTCATCCGAAGTCTCCGGAAAGGCGAAGATCTCTGATTTAGCACTGCACTGATTTTGGGCCAGGGTCAATTTGGCTGGGATCTCAAAAAATGCATGGAACTAAAACGGGTCTATTTACACAACCTTTATCCCAACATAATATTCTGATTTGTCATGTATTAATAGATATATTTACGAGGGTGAGTATATATTCATTAAATATTCGTTGGATGAATTAAATCAAATGGCATGAGAAGATTAATATCTACATATCATGAGCTTACAAAAGTGTAAGTAAAAACGTGGTTTTTGCTCTTATCCAATAAAAAAGCTATATTAATCAATGATGAAATACTAATGCATCATGGGTGTATGGTTGGAGAAGTCCGTATCAAGTGACTCTTTCATATCGCCTTTGCTCTTTTTTAATCTTTTTGGGTACTGGGGAAGTCTCATGTGAGTCCCTGAAAACTCACACAAACCCACAAATTTGTCATTCGAAAGCCGCCTAAAAGGCAGTAACGGCGAGCGTTGGCTCAGACTGAATGCTGTATCTTATCACCGACAACCACTGAGATTCATCCGTCGGTTGTACCGCCAGAATGTCTGGCGATTACTCATTTTCTGGCAGCGCATAATTCTGGCAGTACAGGTAGGGGATCCCTTCTTTGGTAATCAGATAGGTATCTCTGTTCAGTGCGAAAAGATCGACATTAGAGACGCTGGTGTTGGTGAGGAAGAAATCGGGCAGGATCTGCTGGATTAAACTGGCGGAAGCCGTTTCGCGGTTCGATACATGAATTTCCTGTGAGACCCATACCGGGCTGGTGCCGTAACTGGAGTGCGTAAAGAGCACCATGCGTTGTACAGTCTGTTCATTATTAGTGGCATCACTAATAATGCCGTCAATATTCACAATGCCTTTAGTATCACCGCTTTTGATATCAATGATCCCCTTAAACGAGGCGGTATTACGCACGATATCAATGGCTGCCCGACAGGAAAGATTATGCAGGTGATTATGATTATTGCCGAGCCGCCAGATGCTGGCAATCGCAATTACGCAAAGGCAAAGCATCAGAATAATACCCGTCTGGATACGGAAGCGGGGAGTGCGAGGAGGTAAATTCATTAGCTATCATACCGTGGGTAATAGACAGACTGACATGCGTTTTCTTGTTCGCCTTTCATTGGCGAGCGGCACAACAGCACCGACAATTTTTTTGATTCCGGATAGGTCGTGATATAGATAAATTTATTGGCCTGGCATAACGCAGGATTTTTGTCGATAAACGCAGTATGCCGGGAGAAATTGCTGGCATCGTTATTAAAATAATACTGACAGTCAGTTGATACTTGTGGTGCGGCAATATAACCGGAAAAATAATCATCACTGCTTTTCCACGGGAATACGATCAGAACGCAGATTATTAGTGTCAGCACCATCATTATCGTTTCAATGGTGGTTATCCGTAGTTTATGTGGTGTCTCCACCAACAACGCCTCTATACCCGCTTCTGATGTTAAGCCAGACTCAGGTGCTACCGGTATGTCAATGGCTAAAGGGATACTCTCCGGTGTCGCAATCTCAAGGATTTCAAACTCTTCATTAATAATCAGTCCCTTGCGAGGTATCGTTGTGATGAACGTCTGCTCCAGCTCCAGTTGCAGCAGGCTTTTGCGTAATGACAGGATGCTCTGATAAAAGGCATTGAAGCTGACCTGGCGATGATGACTACCCCAGCCAAACTCCAGCAATTCGTTCTGTGAGACTACCTTTCCGCGATGTTGAATAAGTAATAAAAGACATAGTGATGCCGAGTGTTTAAGTTTTATCTGCTGCCCGGGATGGTCTACTCGCGTCAGACACTGTGTACCTGGCGTGAAGATTATTTTATTTTCAATTAGATAACTGACATTGCCAGTCTCGGACATAATGCCTCAGCTCTTGATGATACACCCTGTGGTCAGTTGGTTATGATAACACTTTGTCCAAAAAAGACGCCAGAACCGCGCAGTGTTTCAATTTGATAGCATAATATAACAACAATAGTAACTTTTTAATGAAAATAAAGAACGTGCAAATCAATGGGTTGTGTCTTTTGGGCTATTATACAAAGAGCAAAAAGACGAAATTGTGATGACAAAGGTGATAAGCATTAATTCTTTCTGGACAGCGCAATATACTGCTCGACACCACCACGCGAGAACAAAGTCAGTGCCGTTAGCGCGTCAAAAGCACCAGGGAATGCTGGTGGTAGAGGTCGATGGGAATAAATGTCAGCTTGTATTAAAGCTGACATTTATTTTGTCCGTTAAGTCAATTCCACCATTATTTTGATGAAGCAATCATTTGATTTTGAGAGTCCCATGTTCCAGAACGAAATAGACAAATCTGTAGTGCTGATTGGTGATGAAATAAAGAAATCGGATAACGCCTGGCTGTCCTTACGTAAAAAACGTCAGCGCATAGACCTGAAAGTCGATGGAAATATCTTGTTTCTGGAGAAAGGGACGGTCTCTGTATATCGAATCGAAAATGATTTAGTGACGGTAAGCATTTCTGCACCGGCGATCCTTGGACTTCCACAAATGCGTACGGAGGTCACTGGGCACTATTTACGCTGTGACACCGATTGTGAAATGTGGGCCATGAGCGTACAGAATGCCGATCATTTATTTACCGCTAAAAATCTCTGGAAGCAGGCGTTTGATATCCTGGCGCATCATCTGCAGCGCTATTTCCAGCGTGAAGCATTGCAGTCGCACAGAACCATTCGTGAGCTGATTATTGAACACGTCAAATATATTTGGGCGATGGAGCCCGCGGTACGTGAGAAAACATCCGTATATACCTTTATTTTGACCCGCAATCATATCTCGCGCAGCGCTATTCATAAGGTATTACAGGAGCTGGTGAATGACGGAAAAATTACGCTCAATCGGGGTAAACTGTCTGCTTATACCGCGGCATAAACATATGCGCCCCCTGATTGAACGCAAGGGGCGCGCAAGTGATTAACGTTCTCTGAGCGCCTCCGCGCGCGCACGAATGATCGGTTTCAGCAGATAGCTAAGAATGGTTTTCTTACCAGTGAGGATATCGACGCTTGCCACCATACCCGGAATGATCAGCATCGGATGCTCTTTTGTACCCAGGGTGTTTTTGTCAGTTTGCAGACGAACAATATAGAAACTTCGTCCCTGCTTGTCGGTAATGGTGTCTGGACTTATCTGCACCACTTCTCCGCGCAGCCCGCCATAGATGGTGTAATCGTAAGCGGTAAATTTCACCATCGCGTGCTGACCTGGATGCAGGAAGGCGATATCGCGCGGCTGTATTTTTGCCTCAATTAACAGCTTGTCATCCAGCGGCACGATTTCCACCAGATCGCTGCCCGGCTGAATGACGCCGCCGATAGTATTGACCATCACCTGCTGGACGATACCGCGCACCGGTGAAGTAACCATGGTACGATTCACCCTGTCTTCCAGCGCTTTGACGCTGGCCTGGGCTTTGCTCAGGTTGGTGCGGGCTTCGTTCAGTTGAGCCAGTGCATCACTCTGGAAGCGGCCACGGCTTTCACCGATTTTGTTCTCAATCTCTTTAATTTCTGAGGCGGCTTTAGGCAACGACAGGCTGACGGAATTGAGCTGTCCGGCGGTTTCCACCTCAGTACGATGCAAACGCAGCAGTTCGACTTTTGAAATGGCACCTGAGGCAAGTAACGGTTCTGACATTTTGATTTCCTGGCGTATTAATCCCAGGCTGTGCCTGAACTGATCTTCTTTTGATTCATAATCGCGCAATTCTTGTTTTTTCTGCACCAGTTGCTCTTCAAGCGCCGAAATTTCATTGTGAAATTGCGCCCGGCGGCTGTTATACAGTTCGGTTTCACCACGGGCGACATCCGGGGCTTTGCTGGCAATCTCTTCTGAGATAACAAAGTCACGGTTTTCAACTTCTGCGGTCAGGCGTTCTACTTTTGCGCGCAGGCCGAGTTTATCCGCTTCCGTTTCGCCGACGTTTGAAGCAAAACGTGTGTCGTCAAGGTGCAGTAATGGGGCGCCGGCGTTGACGATTTGCCCTTCGTGGACGTACAGCTCGGTAACAATCCCGCCTTCCAGGTTCTGTATTTTTTGCAGTTTTGACGAGGGGATCGCTTTGCCTTCACCGCGTGTCACTTCATCAATCTTCGCAAAACCTGCCCATACCAAGGACAGGACCACCAGCGCAAGGATCACCCACAGCGTCAGGCGAATGACCCGTGGAGCATCATCGATAATGGCGTGACTCACTTCATTGATACTGTCGGTTTGATTTTCATCACGGCCGTGAAAATAGTGCTGCATGAAGCGGCGAGCACGCGCCAGGAAATCAGCGAGACGCATTAATCTGCCCCTTTTTCAACGCATCCATCACCACCGCTTTCGGGCCATCTGCGATGATGCGTCCTTTATCAACAATAATCAGGCGGTCAACCAGCGACAACATGGAGGCGCGGTGGGTGACCAGTAATAGCGTTTTACCTGCGATGCAGGGGACCAGCGCGTGTTTGATCTTCTCTTCGCTGGTGTTATCCATCGAGCTGGTGGGTTCATCCAGTAGCAGTAGAGGCGGATCCAGCAGCAGCGCACGCGCGAGTGCCACTGCCTGCCGTTGTCCGCCTGAAAGCTGAGAACCGCGCTCGCCAACCTGCAGGTTGTAGCCGTCAGGATGCAGGCGAGCGAAATCGTTGACACCCGCCAGCTCCGCCGCGCGTAACATGCTTTCGTCATCGACATAGCGTGCACCGCACAGCAGGTTGTCGCGCAGTGTGCCGTTGAACAACTGGATGTCCTGCGGGACGTAGCCGATGCTGTGGCGGAGATCGTTGACATCCAACTGGCGGGAATCGATACCGTCGATCAAAATGTTACCGGCGCTGGGCTGGTACAGATTGACGATCAACTTACTGAGCGAGCTTTTACCTGAGCCGCTACGGCCAATGATGCCGATGCGTTCGCCGGGCTGAATGGTGAGATTAATTTTGTGCAGTGACAGGTTTTTTTGTTCCGGATAGCTAAAATCCACGTCGCGGAATTCAATGCTGCCCTGCAACTGTTCGCGCTTGAGCGGGTTTTCATCCGCGCGGCGCTCCTGCGTCAGTGACATCATCTTATCGGTATTCTTGATGGTGATTTTTGCCTGCTGGTAACGGGCAATAAGACCGGTTAATTGGCCCAGTGGCATTAATGCGCGGCCATTAAGCATGTAGCAGGCGATCAGGCCACCCATACTCAGCCTGCCGCCGATAATCATATACACACCAGCAATGATCATCACCACGCCCGAAATCTGCTGGAACCAGCCGGTGAGATTGCTGGCCAGACTGGACAAGGTTTTCACCCGTAGTTCCAGACGGCTCAGGCTACCCAGCGTTTGTTCCCACTGGAACTGACGCTCGCTTTGGGCATTATTCACTTTAATGGCATCCAGGCTGCTGAGCGTTTCAATTAACAGTGCCTGACGCTCGCTGGCGAGACTCATGGTTTTAGCCACCGCCGCATTGACCGGTTTTTGCAGTGCCCAACTGCACAGCAGGGCAATCGGTAGCGTCAGGAGCGGGATCCAGGCCAGAGAGCCGCCAATAATGCCTATAACGATCAGCAGCAGCAGGGTGAAGGGCAGGTCGATAATCGTCGTCAGGGTCAGCGATGAGAGGAAATCACGCAGTGACTGAAACTCATGAATATTTTGCGCAAAGCTACCCACGCGCTGTGGACGCTCTTTCATCTCCATGCCGATAATGCGCTCAAACAGGGTCGAGGAGATAATGAGATCGCTTTTTTTGCCCGCAATATCAAGACAGATACCGCGTAGCATTTTCAAAATCAGATCAAAAACAAAGGCAAGGCAAATGCCCACAGCCAGTACCCACAGCGTCACCGTCGCCTGATTCGGCACCACGCGGTCGTAGACGTTCATGGTAAAGAGCGGTGTGCCGAGTGCGATCAGGTTGATCAGCAGGCTGGCCAGCACGGCATCCATATACAGAAAACGTGACAGCTTCAGCGTGTCTTTAAACCAGGACCTGGTGCGCGGCAAAAAGGCTTCTGCCTGCAAATCGAACTCATGGCGCGGATGGGCAAAAATAACTTTTCCGGCATAGCTCTGTTCAAGCGTGGCTAAATCGACACGGATTTCACCACCTTCGCTTTCGCTGGGCATAAAACGAGCGCTGCCATCTTCATTCCATGCCAGCAATACGCCTGTTCCTCCAGAGCGCAGTAACAGCACGGCAGGCAGAGACATCTGCGGAATTTTATCAAGCGCTCGCGTCACCACCCGCGCTTTTAAACCGGCTCTTGCCGCTGCGCGAGGAAATATATTCAGCGTGAGTTGATCGTTTTCTAATGGCAGACCGCTGCTTAACGTTGAACGACTGGCGGGTTTGCCGTGCAGAGAACACAAAATAAGTAGGCTATCTAATAACGGGTCGTCATGATGGCTACGGGGATCGTGATATTGAGAATTACTACTGTCAGAATTCTCTGGGACTTCATTTAATAATTCAGCTTGTGCACTCATTTTCGTAACCATTCTGACCTGCACGTTTAAATAATAGCAAGCTAATAATCAGCGTGCAGGTCAGGGATTTATTTGAATATACCTGCCATACTTTCAGTTGCATATGCGCTGCCGCATTCGTTCACTCCAGTCACTTACTTTAGTCAGTGGCTGGGGACACACTCTTGCCGTCTTTCTGCAAACCGGATTATTTAAGGTATAAATAATGATTAATGAAGTTCAGGCAGGTTATTTTCTTCTGCAGAATCTACCGGTTGACCTGATGGTGGTGGTGCAATTTTTAGAATACCCATTAATTCACCTGTACGTTCGCTAATACGATAACCGCTGGTTACTGCCAGATAGCGTAATTCGACAAGGCGGCGTTTTGAGGAGAAAACTTCATTTTCGCTATCAAGTAAATCCAGTAGCGTACGTTCGCCCAGACTGAATTGATCCTGATAGGCGGTACGTACTTTTACGCTACGGTCGGCATATTCTTCGGCTGAAGGAAGCTGAGCGCGTGCGTTTTGTAATGCTGTCCACGCCAGACGCAGTTCCTGATTCATCTGGCGCAGCGTGTTATTACGCACATCCTGAGCCTGCTTATGCAGATAAGCGCGGGAGTCCATTGCGGCTTTGTCGCTACCCCCCTGGTACAGGTTGTAATGCAGTTTGACCATCGCTTCCCACTCTTCGGTATGTGCGCGAGTGGTGTCGGTGTTATTGCTGATCCCACGGGAAAGCTCAACGTCAACGCGTGGGTAGAAGGTTGATTTTGAGGCTTCATACTGTTGATGTGCGGCCTCAATATCCGCATTGGCAGACTTCAGTAATGGGCTATTCTTCTCCATTCGACTTTTGGCGTCCGCAAGCGAGGTTGGCAGTTCAGCATCGATACTCGCTGGCTGACTGAGTCCTTGCGGTTCCATGCCGGTAACGCTGATAAAGGTGGTTTTTGCGTCTTCGAGGTTGGTTTGCTCGGTCAGTAAGTTGTTACGCGCCTGCGCCAGACGCGCTTCGGCCTGCATGAAGTCTCCTGAACGGCCAACGCCCTGATCGGTACGCAGTTTTATCTGGTCATAGATGCGTTCATGGTTAGCCAAATCATCTTCAGCCAGACGGACAAACTCCTCGCGCTGCAACACGTCAAAATAGGCCTGAATCACCGTATATGCAGTACTTTCGCTGGTATTCATAACGCTCCAGGCGCGTGAGTCCACGGTCGCTTTTTGTCGGGCGACTTCGCTGGAGGTGGCAAAACCATTAAACACATTTTGCTCAAGGCTCAGCGTCGCCTCGTTGGGGGACTGCGTCAAACCGTTGGTGCTGCCTGCGGCACGAGTCGTTGCATCATCAATATTTTTGCGTCCGGCTTCAGCATTTAAATTTAGCGATGGTAAATACCCACCTTTTGCCGCACGAAGTTCTTGTTCGGAAGAATAACGGCTATTTATCGCCGCATTGACTTCAGGGTGATTAGCTAATGCTTCTTTAACGGTATTATGTAAATCTTCTGCATTAACTGAATTTATTGAAAACCATGAAAGCAGAAAAACAAAAAACTTCTTCATGACATGAATGCCTTATATATCACGGTTATGACTTCCCGTTGTCGTTGCTATCATCCATTTTTACAAACACGTTATATTAATTAACAACTGTGAATTATCGAAATTGCTTACAGCGGACAGCTATTCAACGACATGTTTGGTCACATCGTGTTTTATTTTTAGTTATTTTTTATTATATTCATTGGCCAGTCAAGTCTCATGTAATTGCACTTTATAAAATGTGTTTTTTTCTACATTGGGATATTAATGTTTACATTAAATGAATGTGATATTTGTTCGTTAATTTATTAAAGAGTTTATAAAAATAATGATGGTATTTAAGTGAGGTTACGGTGAGCAAATTACTCGGTGTGATCAAAGCAATAATTGGACAGGTCTATGTTGTTGACGCAAGTGGTGCACAGCGACTTGTTCATGAAGGCGACAGAGTCTATAGCGGTGAGGACATTGTGACCGGTGCCAACGGCGCGGTAAGTCTCTCTTTACCGGACGGAAAAACGCTGGATATTGGTCGCAACAGCCACTGGGGCGATCATGGGCTACAGACCAACCCGACTCCGGAACGTGATGCTCAGGATATTGCCGCCGTACAAAAAGCGATTGCTGATGGGGCCGACCCGACGCAGACACTGGATGCGACCGCTGCGGGCAATGAAACGCCGGTGCAGTTGGAGGGCGGTGGGGGGGGCCACTCGCTGGTCCAGCTGGCCTTAACCGGACAAGTCGTTGATCCGACAGCCGGTTTTGACACGCAAGGGCTGGGGAGCCCGACCTGGGATATCAACCTGCCGGTAGGGGGAATGGACACCGGTACAGCCAGTGTGTTCCCACCCGAAGTGCAAATTACCGGGTTTGCGGGCAACGACGGCTACATTAATAATGCTGAAATCCACCGGACCCATTTAAGCGGCACCAGTAACCAAAATCACGTCACGCTCACCTTCACCGATAGCCAAAAAAACACATTTACAGTCGATGTCCCGGTGAATAATGGTCACTGGAATATTGATACCGATCTGGGTGGACTGGTGCCGGGAAATGTCACCGTGGTGGCAATAGCGACCGATGTCTCGGGGCGAACCGCACAAACTTTCGACAATGCGTTGATTGATATTACCGGTCCACGTATCGATATTACGGTCGATAGCGTTACACCAGATAACCTGATTAACCACCAGGAGTCTCTTCTGTCGCAAACCGTGATTCACGGGAATGTCGGGGGAGATGCAAAGCCGGGTGATGTCGTGACGTTGGTTGTCGATGGTATAACGTATACCGGCACGGTCGACGATCCGGGAACGGGCATTTTGACTTACAACATCCCGGTCCTGACCCAGGGGCTGCTGAATGACCCGACGATTCATGCCTCCCTAACCTCTACCGATGATGCCGGCAACAGTACCACCGTTTCGACCGATCATTATGTCGATAACGATTTGTATGCACAGAATGCGGTGACCATCGGGACGGTGGCAAATGATGATGTCGTCAACGCTAATGAATCTCGCATACCGACGATCATTTCTGGCGTAGCCAGCGGTGATGCCAACGTGGGCGATCCGGTCACCTTGACTCTTCAGGGCAAAACATTCCATGGCACGGTGTTCGACGACCATGGTCAACTGCGTTATGAAATTGTGGTGCCTTCCTCAACGCTGAAAGAAGGGGCAAATGATGTGCAAGTGACGCTGGTCAGCCATGATGCTGTCGGTAACGAAGCGATTGCCATTACGCACAAAACTGTGGTGCTGGATACTCAGGCACAGAACACCCTGACTATTAACGATGTGACCGACGATAACACCTTGAATCGTGCAGAACTGTACATGCGCAACCAGGTGATTTCCGGGACTGTCAGCGGCGCAGACGCCAGAGTAGGCGACCCGGTACAACTGGTGATTAACCACCATCAGTACAGTGGGCAGGTTATCGAGCTGGGTAATGGTCGCCTGGGTTATCGTATTGCGGTGGACTCGTCTGACTTTGCTAACAATAGCAGCAACGAGTTGAAAGAAGTGAATGTGATTACCACCGTCACTTCTCATGACAACGTTGGTAACCTGGCGATTGCTACCAGCACCCATAGCGTGCATATCGACAACTACGCCGAAAACCTGATCACCATTGACGATGTAACTGCCGATAACACCCTGAACTTTAACGAACTCTCGGCAAGAAAACAGATTATTACCGGTATCGTTGATGGTGAGGATGCGAAGATAAACGATCCGGTGTTACTGGCGATTAACGGTCATCAGTACAGCGGACAGGTGATTGACCTCGGCAACGGTAAGCTGGGCTACAGCATTGAGGTCGATTCGTCGGCGTTTGCCGATAACAGCGGCCATGTGCTGACCGATGTGAATGTGACGGCGAGGGTCACGTCCCATGATGATGCGGGCAACCTGTCTATCGCCACTGATGTCCATAAAGTTCATATCGATAACTACGCGGAAAACACACTGACCATTGAGAACGTGGCCACGGACAATGTGGCCAACGCGATTGAAAACCGCATGCCGACGCTTATCAGTATTGTTGCTGGCGGCGATGCGAAAGTGGGCGATGCGGTGACCATCAGCGTAGCGGGTCAACACTTTGCCGGTAAAGTGGTCGATGTGCACGGCCAGTTGCATTACGACGTACTGGTGCCGACAGGGGTACTGCAGGAAGGTAAAAATGACGTGGTGGCGAAACTTATCAGCCACGACAAGTCAGGCAACGAAGTGACCACTCAGGCACACAGTACAATTATCCTCGATACCCATGCGCATAACGACATTTCACTGGATAGCGTCACGGCAGACAATACTCTCACTCACCATGAACTGGAAGCGACCACACAGAACATAACGGGCATGGTCAGGGGTGAGGATGCGAAGATCGGCGATCCGATACAGCTGGTGGTCAATGGTCATCGCTACAGTGGGCTGGTTATCGATCTGGGACATGGCAAGCTGGGCTACAGTATCCCGGTTGACTCTTCATCCTTTGCCGACAACAACGCCCACGTGCTGGCGGATGTGAACGTGAGTGTCATGGTCACATCCCATGATGCGGCGGGTAACCTGGCTATCACCAGCGAGAGTCATACAGTCCATATTGATAACTATGCCAAAAACGGGGTGACGACAGGGGGAGTTGCTAACGATGACGTGGTCAACGCCATTGAAAACCGGATGCCTACCTTCATCAGCGGTATTGCTCATGGTCTGGATGCGAAAGTCGGCGACATCGTAACTGTCTACGTACAGGGGAAGGACTTCAGTGGAACCGTGGTCAATATCAACGGCAAACTGTGTTACGAAGTCGCTGTTCCGACCGGTACGCTAAAGGAAGGCAGCAACGATGTGATGGTGAAACTGGTGAGTCATGATGCGTTAGGTAATGAGGCGGTTGCGATCACGCACCGCACGGTGACGCTGGATACCCAGGCGCACAGCTCCGTAAACATTGATAACGTGACTGACGATAACATTCTTAACCACCAGGAGCTGGATATGCCAATGCGGCTGGTCCGCGGCACGGTGGGCGGTGATGCACAGGTTGGTGATGAGGTTCGTGTTGAAATACGCAATTACACCTTTACCGGCAAAGTGATTGATATTGGAGGCGGTAAGTTAGGCTATCAAATCCCGGTTGATTCGACGGCGTTCAGCGATAACCAGGGGAACCAGGATAAAAATGTGTCCGTGAAGGTCACGGTGATTTCGCATGATGCGGTGCTAAATGAAGTGATCACCTCGGCTACCCATCATGTTCATATTGATAATCATGCTGATGCCGGTATTACAGTCGATACCGTCGCGGGTGATGACAAGCTGAACGGTGCCGAAGCCGGGCAGCACCTCACTGAGGTGATGGGAACGGTGTCCGGCGATGTGCATGCAGGCGCTAAAGTTCAGGTTATCGTCAATGGTCATACTTACGAAACAACCGTTGAAAAACTGGCAGAGTACAATGGCGTGCTGGGTTATAAGCTGGATGTACTGAGCCGCGATCTGGTCAAAGATCCCCATATCGTCGCCCGTGTAGTCGGCGAGGATCAGGTCCACAATTTGCAGAAAGCTGAGATAACGCACGACCTGGTCGTTGATTTGCATGCGAAAGCCATACTGACGATTGATCCCGTCGCCGGTGACAATATGGTCAACGGCGATGAATCTCTCCAGCCATATACGTATGTGACCGGCAGAGTTGGCGGTGATGTACATGTCAATAACGTTGTGTCTCTCACGGTGAATGGCCATGTGCTGACGGGGAAAGTGACGGATATCGGCAATGGTCAGCTCGGTTATAGCATTAAAGTCAGTACCGCTGATCTGATCTCCGATCCGCATTTAACCGCGACGGTGAGCACTACCGATGGAGCTGGCAACCCGGCCAGGGCCGATGCGGAAACCACGGTAATTATCGATACCCGCATTAATGCGGAGATCACCATTGATTCGGTGACGTCAGACAATACGCTCAACCTGGGTGAACAGATGCACGGGTATACCCTTGTGAGCGGGACGGTTAGCGGTGAAATCCATCCTGGCGATCCGTTCACGATGAAGATTAACGGCCACACCTACTCCGGCGTGGTGGAAGATCGCGGCGGCGCTCAAATGGGCTTCCACATTTCGGTCGCAACGTCCGATCTGGTTGCCAGCCCGCATATTGAAGTCTCAATGGACGTGACGGATGCGGCGAAGAACCATGCCCATATTGTGGCGCACCATGATGTTAGTCTGGATGACAAAGCGCTGGCGGCAATCACCATCGATCCGGTTACCGGCGATGATGTGTTGAATAAAGATGAATTGGGAAAAGCGACGACAATCATCAGTGGCACCGTGGGCGGCGATGCGCAGGATGGTGATATTGTGCATCTGAACATTGGTGGCCACAGGGTTGATGCCACGGTGAAGAACCTGCCAAATCTGGGCACCCTGGGTTACTCCATTAATGTCGATACCCAGTGGCTGCAAAACGATCCGCACATTACCGCGGCCATCACCACTACCGATGCGGCAGGGAATAATGCCACGGCGGATGCACGTAGTACCGTAGTCATTGACGATCAAATTGACGCAACGGTGCATATCGACCCAATCGTTACCAGTGATGGCGATGCGGTGATCAACCACGATGAAGCCCTGAATCCAGAAACTACCGTCACAGGGACGGTGGGCGGAGATGTCAAAATTGGGGATATGGTTGAGCTGACCATCAACGATCAGACCTATTTTGCACGGGTGGAAAATCAAAACGGTCAGCATGTACTCAGTACCAAGGTTTCGACCTTAGATCTGCTTATGGACCCGAATATTCATGCTGAAGTCACGGCCAAAGACGACGCGGGCAACATCGTTCGCGCGACAGATGATCGACCTGTGGTCATCGATACCACGGCAGACGCCGGGATTACTATTGATGCGGTTTCCAGCGCAATACCACCGGGGATGACCGTTGCAAACGATCTGGGACCTGGTAGCAGGCCGGACTACATCACTGTAACCGGGCACGTCGATCCTGATGCCGTTCGCGGCGATCATGTAACTATTACTGTGGGACATGGGACGTCTATTACCACCGATGTGATTTATTTACCGGATGGTAAGCTCGGCTATCAGGCAAATATCGGCTCAGACAGTTTTGACGATGATGGCAATATTACCGTCGCGATCACCACCCACGACAATCATGGCAATACAGCAACGGCGACAGAACATAAAGTGATTGATCTGCCCTGGCTGCACCATACGCCAGTGATCGGCAATACGCCTTACGGATTTATCCCGCCGCCACAGGTCACCACGCCGACTACCGGGCCAGGAACAACACAACCTCATCAGCCCACCGTGCACCTTACTGTTGATAAGGTGGCAGGCGATGACATTCTCAATCATGACGAAGCGTTGAAATCGACGACATCGATTCGTGGTCTGGTTACTGGCGATGCCCATATTGGAGACGACGTTATTGTTACTATTAACAATGTTCCATACAAAGGGTACGTCAAGGCTATCCCGACGATGCCGGGACAACGGGTCTATGAAGTGGATGTCCCAACCACTGAACTTCAGGCGCATCCATCGTTTGATGTTGCTATTACAGTGAAAAATGCGGCGGGAATAGCAACAGACTCGGCGCATAAAGAGATCGCTGTAGACACGGAAAATCCGCTGAAGATCACGATGGATAAGATTGCCAGGGATGATGTGATTAATGGCAAAGAAGCCCTGGCGGGAAAAGTAACCGTTAGCGGTACAGTCAGTGGGGAAGGTATCCATGACGGGAGCGTGGTGAATCTGCAGGTGAACGGCAATACGTTGACCGCTGTTGTCCATCAGGATCACGGTCAATGGGTCTGGTCGAAAGAGGTCAGCGTCAATGGTCTGCACAATAACCCGGATATCGAGGCGACGGTAACGACGACGGACGATCATGGAAACCTGGGGCAAGATACCGCGAAAAGTCATGTCGTGGTCGATCTGAATGCCGATGCCGGAGTCACTATCGATAGCATTACCGCGGACAACGTGCTGAATGCCCGGGAATCGCTGCAACCTAAGATCGCCGTAACCGGTTCTGTATCCGGAGATGTGCATCCGGGTGATAAAGTGACCCTGACGGTTAACGGTAACGATTATGCGGCTACTGTCGATAAGCAACATCATTACTCCGTTGATATCTATACGAAAGATCTGCTAGCCGACCATGCCATCGTCGCGACCGTCACGGGTTACGATAATCATGGAAACGTGCAGCCCGCCAGCGTCACGCAGAATTATTCAATTGATACGACGAGCACGGGCAGTGTGACCATCAATACCGTCGGCGGCGACGATATTATCAATGCTGATGAGGTAGCAGCCGGAACCGTTGAGGTCAGTGGCCGGGTCGATGGGGATGTGCATCCCGGTGATACCGTTTTTCTTACCGTGGATGGCGTGAAGGTTGAAACGCGGGTGATTGAACTGCCGCATATGAACGGCCAGTTGGGTTACAAAGCGCTGGTGAGTGCGCTCGGGCTGCAGAACGATCCGACAATTCATGTCAGCGTGCAGGGGCACGATGCCGCGCTGAACCCAATGCTCGCGGTGAACGATAAAACGGTTACCATCGACACACAATGGCATGCCACACTTTTGCTGGATGACGTGACGACGGACGACGTACTCAACGATGATGAAACGAAGCAGGCAAAAACCATCATCAGCGGTCATGTCACGGGGGATGTAGACGTCGGCGATCAAGTCACCGTCACGGTTAACGGTAAGGATCTGGTGGCTGACGTGAAAAACAGTGGCGGTTACAAAGTGTTCAGTGTTGAAGCCAGCACGGCTGACCTGCTGCATGACCAACACATCACGGCGCATGTTATGGCACATGATGATGCCGGTAACGTCGGAAGAATTGAGACCAGCAAAACGCTCACTATCGACAGGACGGCTGCGGGCACTATCGACGTTGATAACGTTACAGCAGACAACGTTATCAACAGCAAGGAACTTTTAGATCCGACAATCATGATTACCGGGCATGTGGGTGGTGATGCTAATCTCGGGGATACGGTAAAATTGAGCATTGGCGGACATGACTACACGGGGACAGTCGGCGTATCAGGTACCGGCGAGCGGATCTATCAAATTAAGGTTGATACTGATGTCCTGAAAGCCAACACAACCTTTGATGTTGAGGTTAAAGGTCATGATTTGGCACTGAACCCGTATAAATCGAACGCCACCCACTCCTATTCCATTGACGATCATGCGGATGCCACACTGATTGTCGATAAGGTCACCGGGGATAATCACATTTCTCGCGCAGAAGCGCAGGCCGCGACCACCCACATCACGGGTAGCGTAACGGGCGATGTGCATGACGGCGAGCACATCAACGCGCTGGTTAACGGTCATCTGTATGATACAACGCTGCATCAGGTTAATAGCGAACTGCGTTATGACTTTGAGGTGGATACGTCGTCATTCCGTCCCGGGCATAACCGCGTGAACGTGCTGGTTGAGGCGAACGATAACCACGGTAATACCGCACACTATGCGCAAACGCTGAATGTCATCATGGACGATCCAACGCCGATCAAAGGTCAAGCGGTGGATAAGGGGCATCATGCGGCGGTTCAGCATACCTTGCACGATTTGTTTGACGATAGTGCGCTGTCACTCTCCTACGCCTCTTCTACGAAGGTACATGGGACGAATGCGCCGCAGGATGTTACCGACAAAGCGAAGAGCGCTCTCGATAAAGTCGATCTCAGCGATTTGGCGCGTGAACTGCATGAAGGTGTGGATATCGCGAAATACATTCAAAGCGGCGACGATCATCATCTGATTGCCAGCCCGGCGAAGGTCGCGCATGGGATTGATACCGCGCTGTCGGTCCACCCTGGTGGTGATTTACATTCCACGATGTACTCACTGGATCACCTGATCGCTAAACCTGACCAAAATCACACTCACTAACGGATGCTCACTGCCCTGTGTCGACGGGGCAGTGCATCACGCAATATGTAAGGCTACAACATGAATTCTGTTCCACCAGATGCAAACGCTCATCCTGAAAAAGAAGGGGGGAGCAAAAGCGCGGAACTTGATAACCAACAGTTCCTGGCGATGCTGCAAAAGAGCGACCTTGAAATGGTGCGCGTACTGGACGACCTGATTTACCTGCTGATCCGCAAAGGGGTAATTGCTATTACCGATCTTCCGCCAATGGCACAGATAAAACTGATGAATCGCGCGAACGCGCGCCATGAGCTTGGCGGGTTAGAACAACTGCTGGGTAGCGATGATCGTATTTTTTAGCGTAAGCAGGCAGTCAGCGTGCAAGCCGGATAAGCGAAGTGCCACCCGGCAAACACAGTGCCAGGGTGATTATGACAACGGTGCGGGCTCACCCAGTAGTTGCCCCATTGCGCCATCAATGCCTAATTCCTGCAACACCTTCAGCTCGCCCTGCGTTTCAATGCGTTCAGCGATGAGTGGCAGGTCAATGCTGTGCGTGGCGTTGCATAACACTTTAATAAACAACCGCTTATCGCTTTCCTGATCAAGATTACGAATATAGCTACTGTCGATTTTTAGCCAGGCAAGCCCCCACTGGGACAGATGACCGATCATATCGACGCGGCTGCCAAAGTGCTGCAGACCCAGCGAGCAGCGATGCTGGCTCACGGCTTTCACAAACGCCGCCATTTGGTTTGGTCCTGGCAACTGATTTTCATCCAGCTCCAGAATCAGTTGACTGGCTAATTGTGGTGAATATTTCAATGGATTCAACAGGTCCGCCACTGTGCTTGCACTGGCGACGGAACTGCCGGAAATGCTCAAAGCGAGTTTTCCTGGCGTAGTTTTCAGCTGATTTAACGTCAGTTTCAGCATTACCCGGTCCAGGCGATGGCTCCAGCCAAAACGGTGGATCCACGGCAGGAATCGACCAGCGTTAATGATGTTGCCTTGTTCATCAACAATGCGTGACAGCACTTTGTAATGCAGAATGTTGTGCGGCTTCTGGCAGTCCACAACGGGCTGATAAACCAACTGGAACTGCTGATTTTCCAGCGCGTGTTCAAGACGCACAAACCACAGATGCTGATCTTCGGTCGCCGTCGCCACGTCGGTGGTGGGAACGACCTGGTGTTCAGTGTGTGTTTCGACTTCCACCAACAGACGATCGGCTTGAATCAGCAATGACTGTGCATTATCTCCGGCGCTGAATGGCACCATGCTGGTATAGGCGACGGGCTGTTGGTCTGACATCCCGGTGGCATAAAAGGCCATGAGCTTTTGACTCAGTGAATGGCTCAGTTCCAGCATTTCACTGTGTGTGACGCCGGGGCAGAGCAGAGCAAACTCGCCTCCGCGAATACGGGCGACGGTACTGGTGATAAATGCATATTTTTCTTTCTGCGCTGTCAGCAGGTTGGCGATATTGAGCAGCAACTTGTCGGTATGCGGCCCACCAAAACGCTGGTTTAGCCCACCTAAGTCCTGCACGCGGATTAACATCAGATACCCAGGCGCTGTGTCAGCATCGCTCAGGCGTGCCTGAAGCTGCATATCGAATGCCCGGCGGTTAGCGATTCCGGTCTGGCTGTCGAGATAGGCTTCGTTGTGCAAACGTTCACTGTAGATGGCCTGCTCTTCAAATAATGATTTGAGTTTGGTTGCCATCAGATTCATCGCCCCGATAACACGACGCAACTCCGGCGTTTTGGGGAGTTCTGACAGGGTCAGAAACTCACGGTGGGTAATGGCTTCTGACTGTTTCGCCAGGTAATTGAGCGGTTGCAGCAGTTTGCGCAGCAGCAAAACACCTGCTCCCAGGCAAATGAGGCTACAGGACAGCATCCATAGCAGATTACCTAACGTATTGTCCCACAGGCGCTGCACCGCAAAGATAGGGTCACTGGTGACTTCAACGCGTGCCGCCTGCTGCCAGCCACGCATGATTGTCGCTTCGCCGGTTTGCGGGATGACATCTACCAGATCAACAAACCAGACGGGGACATTGGGGATCGATGCTGCTGCACTCCGCTCAAGGATGATTTTGCCGTTTTTCAGATCGACAATGCGGATTTTTTTGTAGTAACCGCTATCGAAAATGGCGCTGACCATTAGCTCAATCATCGCCGGATCGTTGACATTGGGGGTCAGCGCAACCCCTAAAGCAGTTGCCGCATCCTGAGCATGCGAAAGGAGCTGATTGTTGGACTGATCGCGGGAGCTTTCCAGCGTCACAATAAAATTGCCGCTGAATACCACCAGCATAAAGAGAGAGATTGCCAGGAGCAACTGTTTGAAAAGAGACACAGGCGATTCCTATTTATCCATCGGGAAGCCCTCTTCCCGCATTTTTGTGAAAACTTGCTGCCAGCGAGAAAGTCTCTTGCTGTCGCCAACGCGTTTATTGTTCTGCGTGCCCGGGAGCCAGAGACCACGGTTGTTAAAGGAGTACACGGGTAATAAATCGGTACGCTGCGTGGCCGGTGAAATGGTGTTCGTCAGGCTGTCGAGTACCAGCGGGATCGCATCCGGCGCGGCATACCAGGTCAATACCATGTGCGCCCGGTTATAGCTCAGGGCTTTAACGTAGGTGATGCGCAGCTTCTCTTCGGGGACACCCAACTGCCGGAGCGTAAAATATTTGGCGATTGCGTAATCTTCACAATCGCCCTCACCTTTGCGCAAAGATTCTACCGGCGTGGCCCAGTAGTCCACGCTGTGCCAGACCTCGCTGTCTTCGGCGTAATGTAATTGAGTGTTGAAAAACAGGTTTACGGCGCGTAATTGTGTTTGTTCGTCTGCATTTCGTCGTGTGATTAGCAACTGCTGCCAGGCAGTGATTCGCTGTTGTGCGTCTGCGCGGGCAGGACCATATAGCGCATCGGACTTCTGCTGAATAGTGGCGAAGTCCCAGGCCGCACGCAGTGAATTGACGGTTAGTACGAGCAGCAGCGCGCCTGATATCAGCCGGAAGCGAATGAATCGCTGAAGCGTACACAAACGGAAAATGTTCAATTGTTATGCTGACAATGGGCGGCGGGGTGATGATTTATAGTTTTGCAGGAATCAGGCATCAGCCATCTTTTACGCAGCTGCGCATCAAGCGGTGAGGCAAAAATATTTTTCAGCGTACTGTTAACAAAGGCCACAAACTGCGGATCGTTCTTGCGCATCATAATGGCATAGTGCATATCACTGCCGATGGTCTCAGACGACATGCTAAATTGTTCGGGTTGTTCATCGTGGTTGATCAGCGGCCAGGACAGAACATCATCGAGGAATAATGCGGCGGATTCATTATGTGCCATTTTCTCGAACGCACCGGTGATCGTGGTGGTGGTAATCGTTGAGATATTGAGATGCTTCTCTCTGTTGACTTTATTAAATTCCAGGAGATCTTTTGAGCTTCCAGTCAGACTCACCGTCCGTCCTTTTAAATCCTCAAGCGAGTCAATATTGTTTTTGCGCAACGAAATAATGCGCATTTTGGCGATGTAATAGTCAATAGAAAATGAAACGCTGGAGGTCCGCTCTGGTGCATTAGCATTAACGCCACAATCCATATCTATTTTGCGGGTGTTCAATGCGGAAAAACGATCCGCAAAGTTCACGGGAATATAGTGAACGGTTAAGCTGTGGAGCTTCAGATACAGGCGTAGTTTATCGGCAAGGATGTTGCACAGCGCCACGGTGTAACCTGTAACCTTGCCACTTTTATCGGTGAAAGAGAACGGCGGCAGTTGACGATAGCCGATGTTTAACACGCTGCTGTACTGGATATGGTCAAGCGTCGTGGCGTTTTGCTGCGCTATCAGTGCAGGGGATGTAGCGACGCCAACCAGCAAGATCAGCCAATGCGCCGCACGCTTTATCCTTGTCATTTCATGATTAATTATATTTTTCATAATCAAAACTGATCTTCTTCTTAGCTGCGGTGAGTGCTTTCAGGTTATCTGACATGGGAATGTTTAAATTAATGGCTCCTGGCGGTATCGGAGACTGAAACCATTTAGTGTATAGCGCGGTAAACTCTTTGCTGGTTATGAGTGATGAGAGCGCACTATCAACAAATTCTTTAAATTCTTTATCGTGTAAAGGGAGCAACAGTCCAGCCGGAAGTGGGGCACTGAGGGCAATTTTTGACAGCGCATAATCTTCGGGATTGGTGGCCTGAGCAATCATCCCTTTCAATAATACCGTGCTGGAGATCAGGGCCGAATATTCGCCATTCTTGAGTTCATTGAAGGCGGCGACATTATTCGTATCAAGTTGAATGTTGATATCAAGGGCATTAGCGGTATTGATTTTTTGCAATTGCTCCACATAAATAGTGCCGCTTTTTACCAGTACGCTATGTCCGGATAGTTCGTTCAAATGGTTACTTATGTCATTTTTACGCATGACATAGCGGGTGCTGGAAAAGTAAAAAGGCAGTGAGAATTCGCTAATGCTGTGGCGGCTTTTCGAATAAAAGGCAGGTATACACATGATGTCTGCCATATGATTTTTCATCAGTACAAACTGCGATGCCGAATTGGTCTTCACCCACTCAATGTTTAGCTTTTTAAGCTGTAGCTTTGTTTTGAGCGCGCTGACAATATTTTTGCAAATATCAATGGAATAGCCTGCGGGGTCATTACCGTCCTGCCAGGAGAAGGGAAACGCGTCATCCTGATAGCCAAGGATAATGGTTTGTGTACTGGCAATCTTCTCCAGCGCATGTAACGACGAGGGAGATGCGGCCGTGCAATGTATGCAACAGGCGATCAGCAAAAAAACGGCCAGCAATACGCGTGTTGTGATGCGCAAGATGTCAGACATTGCACGCCCCCTCGGCAAAAATCGCTTTGCTAAAGGAGGACAACACGTCATGTTCGCGAAGTGGATAGCTGAAGAAATATCCCTGAACATGCTGGCACTCAATATCGCGCAGAATGTCCCGCTGATATTCGGTTTCCACCCCTTCTGCAGTAACCGACATATTGTATTTATGAGCGAACTGGATAAGCATTACGATCAAATACTGGCTGGCATTATCTTGCTTCAGCTTCTCGACCAGCGAGCGTGCGATCTTAATGCGGGTGAAAGGGTAGATCAGCAAATAATCCAGCGCCGCGTATCCGGTTCCTAAATCATCCATTGCGATTTCGATGCCCAGAGAACGGATCTCTTGCAGTACGGGCAAGGCAATCGCCTTGTCCAGTTTCTCCGATTCGGTGATCTCTATTTCCAGGCGTTCTGCTGACAGTTGGCTGTTATGTAATGCATCTTTAATCACGTCAACCAGGCCGGGGCTGTGTAGCTGATAGGCTGAGATATTGACGGCAACCCGGATGTGTTCCGGCCATTTGGCTGCGGATTCGCAGGACTGGCGAATAATCCACTCACCTAAACGGACAATCAGACCGGAGCTTTCGGCAATATTGATAAAATAATCAGGGTAAATCAGGCCTTTGGTCGGATGGTTCCAGCGGATCAGCGATTCATAGCCATACACCGTTTCATCATACAGATTCATAATCGGCTGGTAGTGAAGTTCGAATTCCGCGTTATCAATACCGTCGATGATCTCCTGGTTAATGAACAGGCCGTGGGTCTGCGCCATCACCATGCCGTCTTCGAAGAAATGGAAGCACCCGCGGCCATGATGTTTGGAGGCATACATGGCAAGGTCGGCATTGATCATCAATGTGGAGGTGTTATTACCCTGCCAGGGGGCTGTTGTGATCCCGATGCTGCAGCTAATGGAGAATGTGTGGGTGCTCCAGGTGAAGGGGGTGCTCAATGCCCGAATGATACGTTTCGACAGGTGGTTTGCTTCTTTGACGGCGTTCTCGCTGACCTGTTGCAGGATCGCAAATTCATCACCGCCCAGTCGCGCTGCCATATCGTCAGGTCCCAGTAGCAATTGCAGACGCTGGGCCACGCTGATTAACACTTCATCGCCCGCTTTATGACCGAAAGTGTCATTGACCGGTTTAAAGTTATCGAGGTCGATGAGCAGCAGGTTGAACGGCTTTTCTTCCTGATGGATTTGGCTGACGCGTTTCTCCAGCTCAAGACCAAACGAAACGCGGTTAGGCAATCCGGTCAGCGAATCATGATGGGCCATATGCTCCATCTTTTGCGACATCTCATGCATGCGTTGCAGATAGCCGCGTTCTTTCATTGCCACGCGCAGTTTTTCAATCGCACCGGCCAGATGGCCAATCTCATCGTCCTGGTCAAGGTAGGGCGTTATGCAGTCGGTCTCTTCATGGGCAATGCGGGTAATCGAATTAATCAGTAACGGAACCGGGCGGAATAACCGGCGCATGAACAGGGTACCCAGCGCTAACGTCACCAGCAAAATGAGAACAAAGATGATGCAGCTCTTTTTCAGCATCGCATCGTAGGTAGCGTACAGGTCGCTCTTTTTACCAATGCTGCTTATCAGGCTACCGAGGATTTCGCCAGATGGCGTCAAAATAGGGACGGCGCTAATAAAGCACTCTTCACCATTAATCTGGGCGAAACCGATGTAGTAATTGGCCAGCACGTCACGCGGCAGGTGTCCGGAGAAGGAGATAATGCCTTCGCCATCTTCCGATTTATTGTTGATGCCGACGTAGCCTTTCTCAGGCGTGTAAAGAAACAGCCAGGTCGGGCTGTGTGTTTGCACCGAAGCCAGCGCCAGGACGTCTACCGGGTTATAGCCGGTTTGCAGAATGGAGTCGGTATCGCCAATTTGTCGGTCGGAGACGATACGGGAGATTTGCCCTGAATCGCTGGTTTCAACCGACACGTTGGTATACACGCTTCTGATGATATAGGTCATGATCTGTGCATTTGCTTCCGCCCGCTGAACCCACTGCTGCCTGGAGAAGTTGTCTATCAGGCTCCAACTGGTAAAGGCGCCAGCGCCGAAAGCAATAACGATGCCCGCCAGCAAAAATTGCGTTATTTTGCCGGTGATCGAATGTTGCCACCCCTGTATAGCGCTAAGGGAAAACCGAGACGTTGCCACAGATTTTGTTAATTCCTGAAAAGAGAGTGCTAATGCTGAATTGAATTTCTGCTATTACTTAATGGAATAGTTTCAGATGACAAATTTGAAACACCAGGCGTAACAAATAACTAACATTGAACAACGGTGAGTAATGACAAAAATAACGGTGTGCGAATATAAATAACGCTGTCCTTTTCGTCAACAGGTAAATCTGTACACTAAAATACATATTTCATTATCACTTTTACATTGTATTAAAGTTGACATTAACGGTGCCGGGGAATGTTTTTTACCCTCCGTAAGATTTGTAGGGTAATCGTCATGGGTGTTTGTTTTTTTTTGATTGAATATCAACGGGTTGATTTTTGTTTTGACGCTGAAAGTTGGCGTGTTATCTGCAAAATGTCCATTTTTATCTATATGTGGGTGTTTATTTCCTGATGTGATGTGAATAAAATACGAGCTTCCTCATAGAACATTACTTTATTTTCTCAGTGTGCGGTCAATGTTGACAATTTTGCTACGGTTAATCGGCTGACCCAAAAGGAATTGTTTGTGATAGTAGAATTTGGGTTAAGTCCTGTTGGTATAGTGTGTAGCGGATAAATTGTTTTGGACGCGATAATAAATACAATCACTGCGAAAAGCATTCGAGAATGGTGTCTGCCTCTTTTTTTACCCAGTCTTTTTTATCCGTTGGCACAACATCTTAACGGACACTGTCTTTTCAATAATCATATTTTAACAGTTTACGATCTTAAGCTGGCCGTCTTTTCGGGCGCACTTGTCCTGTTTGGTTTCCGGGTGCTGCCTGGGTTTATCCTGTTTCTGGTTCTTATGTTTGCTCTCGGTCCGCAAAGTGAACACCTGGATGCGCTGTGCCTGATTCTGGCCTCGACCTTAAGCTATGCGATTTACCGGAAAGTGACGGGCAGGCGCAGCTCATGCAGCTTTGGCCGGGTCAAAATCAGCCTCAATCGTATTGTCTGGCTGTGTGGTTACAACATTCTGCTGTACTTAGTATTCGGCAAGCTCTTCGCTGTATTCGTGACTCACGCTCACCGCCCCGATGTCGCCAATTATCCGGTGATGAGTCTGGAAATGCTGGTGCGTGTTCAAGGGATCGTCAACGGTTGCCTGACCGGGATCCCGTTCTTCTACAAGATATTTCGTATCACTCGCCGCCCGTCTTACTTGTTTACGTTTGCTAAGTCGATCGTCGGGCAGTGTAAAGGTAATGTGAGTTCATACGGCGTGATTGCCTGGTGCGTGTTGCTGCCAGGCCTGATGTTCTGTTTAACGTTGCCGCATAACCCAAACATCTTTTTCTTGTTCTATAGTCTGATTCTTCTGTTCCCGCTCATGCTGTGGGGCGCGATAAAAATTGGCCATATGTTCACCATGCTCGTATGGGCTGTGGTACTGATTATTCTGGGTAAACATAACGAAAGTGACATCGCCAACGATGTTAACGTCATGCTGCATCAGGCGCTGATTTCTACGCTGATCTTTGTCTTTTCACTGACTATCGTGATTATGGGGGCATTGGCCAAATTTACCCGGCAGCGCTTTAAGCAGGCGTTGCTGTTGGGGTTGACCGATCCAATGACGGGGATGGCAAATTTACGCGCGCTGAAGACCGAGCTGTTTACGACGAAGAACGCGACAGTCTGTCTGATTCAGATCCCCGAGCTGGCGCTTTTTTCTCGCCGCTATGGTTTTCATTTTCGCGCGCACTATCAAAAGATTCTGGCCGATCATCTCCAGCGGTATTTGGTTGAAAGCGAGAAAGTCTATTACCACGCAGGTTATGATCTGCTGATCCGCCTTGAAGATGGCTCCTATGAGCGGCTATGCGATTTGTACCATGCCGCCAACGGTTTTCGCCTCTTTCACAATAACCAGCGGCTGGGTTTTCGCAGCGGTCTGGGCTACTGCCTGATTAACGATATCAGCGATGATATCTATCAACTGGTGGGCAAGCTTGCCATGGTTGCGGGTTTGTCGCTAACTAACGGCAGACCCGAAAACCTTGAAGCCCAGCATAGCCGGATCCTCGATGATCATATTGCTGATAAAACGGACATTCGTACCGCATTGCAAAACGCGCTGGATAACAATGCGTTTGTACTGATGGCCCAGCCGATCGTCAGTACCCGGGGGGAGGCGCTTTATCATGAAATCCTGATCCGGATGCTCAATGATAAAGGTGAATTTATTCCTCCTAACAGTTTCCTGCCGGTGGCGCATGAAGCGGGGTTAGCTCCGGATATTGATTTATGGGTAATCGAAAATACCTTCAAAGCGATGTCCGATCGCCCCCAACGGTGTTTCTCCATTAATCTGGCTCCTGTCACGGTGTGTCGCTCAAATATTGTCTCGAAGATCACCCAGCTATTGCAGGATTACGGTGTGGATCCGCAGCGCGTTATTTTTGAAATAACCGAGGCGGATACGCTGTCAGACAAAGAACAAACTGTAGAAGCGCTGCATTTAATCCGTCAACTGGGGTGCCGGGTTGCAATTGATGATTTTGGTACCGGGTTTGCGAGTTATGCGCGTTTGATGAACATCGAAGCGGACATTTTGAAAATCGATGGATCTTTTATTCGCCGGATCACGGAAAGTGAAATCAGCTACTACATCGTTGAATCATTCTGTCGCGTCGCTGCAATGAAAAATATGCAGGTTGTCGCCGAGTTTGTTGAGAACGCCAGCATTCAGGCGTGCCTTGAGCAAATGGGGGTGGGGTGGTTGCAAGGGTATCACATTGGTAAGCCAACGCCGCTGCTCATGCTGGAATAGCGTGTGCAAATTTAATTATGACCAACAAGCGTAATTTCTTCTCAGGTAGAGAACAAAAATCATGAGTGATGTTATTAAAGTGAAAGAACGGTCGGCTGTGGCGTCCTCTGAGGGGCCAGGCGCACGAATAATATCCTGGCTACACAATATCCATCCCGGCGTAGCGATGAAGCTTGGTATGATTCTGGTTATCTGCATTGCGACGTTGCTGATTGGTGCTTCTTTTATATTGTCGTCTTATCTGTCGAAAGAGCTGCAAGCCAATGCGCTGGAAATGATCAAGACCAATACGCGTATTTTCCATAACTGCATCTCTAATGAATTCCAGAGGGTGACCCGGGACGCGGAACATTACAGCAATGTATATATTAATAACTATCAGAATGTTGCCAATAAACCACTGCACTCTATGGATGCCGCTGAATTAAAAGCGGTTCTGAGTAGCCCTACGACCAACGCGCATTTCACCGAATTAACCAGCGTATTTGCCAGTACTTTTGTACTGGAAGGCGAGCAGTTTGTTCGTGTCAGCAGTACGCTGTTAGCAAACTCTGGCAACACGGCGACGGCAACGGCATTAGGCCGTGATAATCCGGCATTGCCACTTCTTCTGAAAAACAAGCCGTTTTCTGGTGTGGTCACGCTGTTTGGAAAACAGTTTATTAGCCACTACGAGCCAATTGCCGATAAGTATGGTCAGGTGGTTGGAGCCGTTGCGGTAGGATTCGATGTTAAACAGAGTCTGCAACCGATCATTCAGCGCTTGCTGAATGTGCGTATTGGGAAAAATGGCTACGCGTATGTACTGGATGCCGGATTTGACCCCGGGCGTATGCTGGTGCATCCGTCGCTCAGTAATCAGCAGGCGATCAATATCACTGATGCCAATGGATACAAGCTGTTTGCCGATATCCTCGAGCATAAAAACGGTATTGCCTATTACGATTGGGTGAGTGGCTATGGCTCTGCGCCCAAAACGAAAGTCGCCGTCTATGAATATGTTGACGGGATCAATTGGGTTATCGCGACAACCAGCTATGTTGATGATGTCGCCAGGAGCAGCAACCTGGTCCGTAATGGCCTGCTGCTGTTCACCGCCTTCCTGCTGCCCGTCATTTTACTGCTGATTGCGGTGGCCAGCCGCTTCCTGATTTCACGCCGTTTAAACCGCGTACTGGGTATTGCGCAGACCATTGCAGAAGGTGACCTAACGGTAGAGGTTCCAATCGACCATCATGATGAGATTGGCGAGCTCCTTGGCGCAGTAGAGATGATGCGCCAGCGTTTGCACTCACTGGTGGGGGATATGGTTTCTCACGCCAACTCGGTACATCAGGCGTCGATGCATATTACGGAAGCGGTCGATGGTCAGGCATCTACCAGCGTAGAGACCTCATCATCGGTTGCGGAAATCACCTCAACGATGGAGGAGTTGTCCGCCTCTTCCACACAGATCGCGGAGCACTCGCGGGCGGTTGTGGATATTGCGAACCAGACGCTCGAAGATTGCAATAAAGGCTCTGAGTCGATGTCGCAATTGCTGATGCGTATGACGGATATTGATACCGATAATCAGCAAAACATGCGTGAAATCATGATGCTGGGCAATAAGTCGACGGAAATCAGCCGCGTGATGGTGATCATAAACAGCGTTGCCGATCAAACCAAATTAATTGCCTTTAACGCAGCGCTGGAAGCGGCCAGTGCCGGGGAAGCCGGGAAACGCTTCTCGGTAGTGGCGGCGGAGATCCGTCGTCTGGCCGATTCCGTGACGGAATCAACGGTTGAGATCGAGAACAAGATCAGCGAGATCCAAAACGCCATCAATCGTCTGGTGCTGAATGCGGAAAAAGGTGGGGAGAGCATCAAAGCGGGCGCCAGGGCCTGTAAAGTGAGCGCCGAGCATCTGAACGACATTGTTGCCACTGCGGAGCAAACGTCCACGGCGGCGCTGCAAATTTCTCTGTCAACGCAACAACAGAAAACGGCAAGTAATCAAGTGGTTATGGCGCTTCGTGAAATTGTTGTCGCCAGTAACTACACGTCGCAATCCATCAAAGACATTTTGATCGTGAGTCAGGATATGACGCAGTTGTCGAAAGCGCTGAAAGAGGCTTCGACGTCATTTACTTTGACGGGTATGGATGCATGACATGAATAGCGGCAACATTCGGGTGCTGATCCATGATCTGGGCAGCGTGTCGCGCAATGAGCTGGTCAGAAAACTGGAGGAGCACTCGCATATAAGGGTCGTGGGGCAAGCCGCCCACCGCAGGCAGGCGATTCGACTGCTACAACAGTTGATGCCTGACCTGTTAATCCTGACGCTGGATACGTCGACGGCAGATAATGTTGAGATCGTTGAAACCGTTATGGCGACCAGCGCCATCCCAATCCTCGTTCTGCGCTATTTCCCTGAAAACCAGTGGGATGATGATTTCATTTCCCGCGGTGCGCTGGCGGTATTGCACCACAGCAGTGGTGCTCCGTTGTCGAGTGAAGTGCTGCACCGCAAAGTAGAATTGCTGGTTGGTGTAAAAGTGATTCGTCATATCAAGGGATTACGCTATCCCACAGAGCAACGCGTGCCGGGAACTCCCCCGGTAATGGATGCCGAAAAGACACCAGAGGACTGGCCTTTTGTACTGGCGATAGCCTGTTCTACCGGCGGGCCACAGGCGCTGAGCAAGCTATTGCAGGCATTACCCGGTACGTTCCCGTGTCCGGTGTTGATTGCACAACACATTGCCGACGGTTTTGCCAAAAACATGGTGCACTGGCTGGACAGCGTGACCGAACTGAAGGTTCGACTGGCGCAGGAAGACGATCGTGTGGAAGCAGGGTATGTGTACATATTGCCGCCCGAACAGCATCTGATCGTCAAAACAAACCAACGGCTGGCCGCGATCCCGAGACAGGAAAATGATGTTTATCACCCCAGCTGTAATCTGCTGCTGGAGTCGGTTGCTGAGGTCTTTCGTGAAAAAGCCGTTGGGCTGATTATGACGGGGATGGGCAGCGATGGCTGTCGTGGTATTGAACTGATTTTCCGGCGGGGAGGAAGGACGCTGGCGCAGGATGAAGAAAGTTCTGTTGTTTTCGGTATGAATAAGAACGCAATCGACAAACAGCTTATACATCGCACAATCCCGTTGGATGACCTTGCGAAGGTTCTGCTTTCGATGGCTTTTCACGGGCATGTTGAGAGTAAATTGCCATGATACCCAATCTCCCCGATTATGCCCGGTTGATCAAAGACCGGGTGGGTTTGCACTTTGATAATGCTATGGAAGCGTTGCTGGAATCGGCGCTGAGTCGGCGTATGGCCGAGCAGGGAATCAGCAATTACTATGAATATTATGAACGACTGCGCATCTCTCAGGACGAGTTCGATAGCTTTGTTACGCTGATTACAATTAACGAAACGTATTTTTTTCGTGAAAGCGACACGCTGGATCTCATCTGCGACAAATGGGTGCCCCGCCTTTTGCAACAGCGTAGCGGCCCGGTGCGTATTCTGAGCGCGGGATGTTCATCCGGGGAAGAAGCCTACTCGCTGGCAATCAAGCTGCATGAAAAGTACCAGAACGGGATGGCGCAGCAGGTTGAAATCTACGGTTGTGATATTGACCCGGTGATTCTGGCAAAAGCCAGAAATGCCTGTTATTCCAGTTACTCGTTTCGTGGTGTCGAGCCGCTGATTCAGCAGCGCTATTTTACCCGGACAGGTAATCTGTTCCGTCTGCATGATGAAATCCGCGAGAAAGTCTCATTTCATCGCACCAACATTATCAAAGAGCAGTTACTGCCTGAAGTCGACATTATTTTGCTGCGTAACGTGTCTATCTATTTCGATACGCCGACACGCCGCGAACTGCATGGCAACCTGCTTAAAATGCTGCAGCCGCAGGGAGCCTTGTTCTTTGGCAACGCGGAAACGCTGGCCAATAATTTCGATATTCTGAAGCTTGAGCAGGAAGAGGGCATTTTTTATTTCTGCCATCATCGAGAAGCCCCTAAAGTCGCTCCGGTGCCCCGGGTCGCGGTACGCGTTCCGCTTCCTCGCGCTCCCGTGGTGTGTGAACCTCCCGCACCCACGGTGCTGCAATGTGATGACTGGTTGAAAAAGGCCCGTGCCTGCCTTGATGAGAAATGTTTTTCCGAAGCTGAAGCGTGTATTGCCTGCGTATTACGCAACGATCCCCGCAACCAGGAGGCGCTGCTGATTCAGGGCGTGATTGCACTGGAACAACGAGAGTTTTCCCAGACGGCCGGAAATGCGCAAAAGATCCTCGCGCAGGATGAATGGTCGGCAGAAGCAAAAATGCTGCTCGGTCTGGCGATGATGTGGCAACACCAAACGCAGCAGGCCATCGCCTGGTTCAAACAGGTGGTCTATCAGGAACCCGGATACTGGCCTGCACACTATTATCTGGCTGAAATGTATCGGCAAAGCGAGCTTCGCCAGCCCGCTCAGCGTACGTATCGCGTGGTGATGCAATTACTTAACGACGAAATGAACAATCCAGCAACGGTTTGTCGTCTGCGTTTGCCCATGGTATTTCCTGGAAATACGTTTCGTTTTCTTTGTGAACATCAACTGGCGCAATTCGCCCATCAAAACGGGTAAAAAGAACGATTATGGCTATCGATCTGAAAAAATTCGTTCTGCGCTTTATTGATGAAGGGAGAGGTCATTTGCAGACGATCAGCGAAGGCGCGTTTTTGCTCTCCGCTGATGAACATACTGACGCATGGATTGGGGAAATGTTTCGGGCCGCGCATACTCTGAAGGGGGGCGCGAGGATGCTGAAACTGCAAAGCATTGCTGATGTCACGCACCACCTTGAGGACGTTCTTAGCGAACTGCGGGATAAGAAACTGACGCCTGACAGGGCGCTTGGCAATCTGATCCATGAGTCCGTGGAGTATCTTTCCGGCCAACTAACCCAGCTTTTTGTCAGTGACGGAGATAATCAACTCCCCCCGGCAGATGCGAGTCTATGTGAACGCCTTGCCAGCGCCAGCCGTGGGGAGGCTGTCACATTGGTTGTCGAGGCGGCAGGACCTGCGGAGAAACCGCTTCCTACGCCTCCGGCGCCAGTGCCGACGATCGCTGTGGATTCAGGTATAAAACAGGCTGATTCAGTACGGGTAAAGCTGAATAAACTTGACGACCTGATCGACATTCTCGGCGAAGTGCTTGCAGGCCATGATCGCCTGGAACAGCAGATACAAAACCTGAGCCAGCTGGTGCCCCGGCTGTTAGGGCTTAGTGCAGAACAACTGCGCCAGCAGATCCATGATTTCAGCGCTCAACTGAAAGAGAGCGTTCAGGTTCAGCATTTGCAGATGTATGAACTGTACGACGTGGCGGCGCGGATCCGTATGCTGCCGCTGTCCACCCTATTCGAGCCGATTTCACTGCAGGTCAGCGAACTGGCCTCCACGCTGAACAAACAGGTCGTTTGCCGCTTTGTAGGGGGCGAAGTGGAAATCGACCGGCAGCTTATTGACCGGTTATCGGAGTCACTGACGCATTTGCTGCGTAACGCGGTCGATCACGGTATTGGTGACATTGATGAGCGGCTGGCGCTGGGGAAATCGACGCGCGGCACCATCACTATCAGTACGCAGCAGGATGGAAGCGGAATATTACTGCGCGTCGAAGATGACGGGCGCGGCCTGAACTATGAGGCGATCAGCGCAAAAGCGGTCAGCAAAGGTTTGGTTCCTGCATCAATGGCCGGACAACTCTCTGAACAAGAGTGTAATGAGCTGATTTTCCATCCCGGTTTTTCCACCAGCAAAATTGTCTCTGAGCTTTCCGGACGTGGCGTAGGCCTTGATGTGGTGCGCAAAACGGTGGTCACCGACCTGCAGGGGGATTTGCAGGTACATAGCCGGCAGGGCGTCGGGACGTGCTTCAGCCTGCGTCTGCCCGTTTCGCTGGCAATGATGCGTATTTTGCAATTTGAAGAACAGGGCCACCTGTTCGGACTGGCCGCTCAGTATGTGGTTGAGGTGGTGGAATGCACCCCCGAAGGGATTAACGACATTGCCGGGCGGCCCGCCATCATTTTACATAACGAGTTTATTCCGGTGATTTGTGCCGGTGCTCTGTTAGGTATTCACGATCGTCAAGGCAATGTCCCTCCGGCAGGGCAACGATTAATCGTGGTGCAGAACCAGTACAGCAAAATGGCACTACGCGTCGATAAGTTGCTCGATGAACGCAAGATGATGATCAAGCCGTTGCCGAAGAATATGCAACAGCAATCGCTGGTGTCCGGGATGGTACAGACCCCCGATAACCAGCTGGTCAGTATTCTGCAGGTCCCGGCGCTGATGGCGATGGCGCAACAATCACGGCAAGCCAGCCCCCCTGTGCAGCCAGTCAGTGTCGCGCAAGATGCCTGGCACGTGCTGGTGGTCGACGACTCACTCAATACCCGCGAGATTGAAAAGAACGTGCTGGAAGCGCATGGCTATCAGGTCACGCTGGCAGAAGATGGGCTATCGGGTCTACAAAAAGCGAAATTGACCCAGTTTGATGCTGTGCTGACGGATGTCGAAATGCCGTTTATGGATGGTTTCACCTTCACCAAATCGCTGCGTGGAGAGAAAAATTATCAGCACACGCCAATTATCATCGTGACCTCCCGCGCGAAGGAAGAAGATCGGCGACGTGGCATTCAGGTGGGGGCGGATGCCTATATTGCCAAAGGCGACTTCGAGCAGGACAGCCTGATTAAAACATTAAAAATGCTTTTGTGCTGATAGCGCAAAATCGGGAGAGAAGATGCGAATTTTATTAGTTGATGATGATCGTTTTGCAGCTGAACTGGCATCCGTTTTTTTAGAAATGGATGGCTACGATGTGGTGATCGTGGAAAGTGCTATTTCCGCCTTAGCGTGCCTGGACCCGGATAACAATATCGACCTGGTGATCAGCGATCTGCATATGCCGGAGATTAGCGGTTTAGATTTACTGGCGCTATTACGCGCCCAGGAGTGGTCTAAACCCTTCATTTTGCTGAGCGCAAATGAGGTCACGGGCAGCGACGTTCTATATGACCGTTGGGTGAAAAAAGATGAGAATCTGGCGGAAAATCTGGGGGCTGCAGTGAATGCGCTACTGCAGCCATCTGCGGTTACTGAATAAGTCTACACGTACGATGAAACAAGAAAATAAGCACTTAGCGATGGCTGCCGCGCAGGAAAAAATAGCGCGTCTGCGACAGGGATTTTTACGCCGCATCCCCGACATGTTGGCACAGTCGGAAAGATTACTCGTTCAACTGGTTGCAGAGCCCAGCGAGTCTTGCCGTAAACAACTGCACATACTGCTGCACAGCATTCACGGGTCTGCCGGTTCTTTTGGTTTTACGCCTCTGGCGAACGCAGCCGCAGAAGGGGAGAATTTACTCGCGGAGCTGGAAGCGGATCAAAGTAAGATTCATTACGATGAAATGCGGCGCATTATCCGGTGGCTGTATACCCTGACCCAGGAGCAGTTGACTCTTGAACACCGTATCAGCGATACGGACTTCAAACTACCGATCTCTTCCCCGCGCGCAGAAGAGGGATACGCTCGTCGGACCGATAAGCCAATCTACCTGTGTGATGATGACATTGACCAGGTTGAGTTGCTCGCCACGCAACTACGTTGTTTCGGTTTTACCTGCCATGTGTTTGCTAACACGCAGGATTTTACCCAGGCGGTGCTTTCTCAGCCGCCTTCGGTGGTGATTATGGATGTTAGCTTTCCGGATAACGCCTACGGTGGCCCGTTGACAATGTCAGACCTCAGGCAGAAAGTCGGCACCGCTTTCCCGGTACTGTTTCTCTCCTGCCACAGCGATTTTAAAGCGCGGATCAACGCCATTAAATCCGGGTGTGATGGCTACTACGTCAAACCAGCCTCGATTACCGATCTGGTACAGGAACTGTATCGCTTAACCCAGCCGTCGCTGAAAAAGCCCTATCAGGTGCTGCTGATCGATGACGAGCCGGCGGTGGCGCAATACAACGCGGAAATGCTGCGTATCGCCGGAATGGAAGTGCATGTACTGGAAAAACCACAGTATTTACTGCATGCGCTGAATGCCCATCCTATCGATCTGGTGCTGATGGATTACCACATGCCGGAGTTTAGCGGGGCGGAACTGACTAAGCTTATCCGCCAAATTCCGCAGCATATTGGCCTGCCTATCGCCTATCTCTCCAGCGAGACGAACAAGAGTGAGCAGCTTGGTGCGATGAGCATCGGCGCTGAGGATTTTATTCTTAAGCAGGCGAATCCAGAAGAGCTTATCCGTGCCGTCTCGATCCGGGCGGAAAGAATGCGAGCCCTGCGCGCCCGCATGTCGCAGGACAGCCTCAGTGGGCTATACAACCACTCGACAACCACACATTTTCTCAAAAGTGCGATTGCTGAGTCGAACTACAGCGGTCACCCGTTTTGTCTGGTGATGGTCGATCTGGATCGCTTTAAAAGCATCAACGATACCTACGGCCATGCAGTTGGCGATCAGGTCATTGTCGGCATTTCACAGCTGTTTTCCCATCGCTTACGCAGTACCGACATCGTTGGCCGCTACGGCGGGGAGGAGTTTGTCATCATTATGCCTAACACCATGAGTGAGAAGGCAGCACGGGTGGTTGAGCGCTTGCGCAAGGATTACGAGCAGGTCGCATTCTCCGTTAATGATGCCAGTTTTCACAGTACCTTCAGCGCGGGTATTGCACAGTGGCAGTTTGGCGACAGGCTTGAAACGCTACGTGAACGTGCCGATCAGGCGTTATATGCCGCGAAGCAGAATGGTCGTAATACCTTTCGCATCGCCGGGTAAAAGGAGAAGAGATGAGCCAACAGCTGGAACAAATACTCGCGCTGAGTCATGGTGAAAAACCGGAGTGTGAAAGTGTTGATGAGCCGCAGCGTACGCTGGTGCTATTTCAACTGGCGGGTAATAACTTTGCATTCTACGGGGCACAGATAAAAGAGATCCTTGCGGAACGGCCTATTTCCTGGGTTCCCTGCTGTGCACCGATGCTCGAAGGTGTCATCAACTATCGTGGGCGAGTGGAGTCGGTGATGAGACTGGACAGCCTGATCGACAAACCTGCGGCTAACGCGGCAGGTAAACGCACGATTCTGATTGGCTGCGCAGAGAAAATGCAAAGCGGTATTCTGATCGACAAGCTTATTGATGTGCTGGATGTTGTCGAAAGCCAGATTCACTTGCCGGGGGATTCACTGCCTCCGGCGCTACAAACCATTGCGGTTGGGGTCGTGAACGTGGCGGAAACCTGGTTTACGCTGCTCGATCTGAATCTGGTTTTTGATCGCTATCAGGAGACCCGCGGGTATGACGCCTCCCATTAATCTGGCTGCAGTACGCATTCGCCTGGGAGCGCAGGATTTTTATATTCCGGCCAGTCAGGTCGGGCGCTGTTTGCTGGTGACGCAGGTTGCGGCGGGGATCCCGCGTTTTAGCCGATGGCTTGGTATTGCTGATGAACCGCAGCAGGGCTGGCATTTGCATCTGTTTGTTCCAGCCAGCGGCGTAGAAACCGGCTGGTACTTATGGGGGCAACTGGAAAATGTCATGTTATCCAGCGACACCATTTTTGCCGTACCGCCGCTGTTGGCTCATGGCTGCCGTCTGCCGGCGCTACGTGCGCTGGTGGGGAGTGAGGCATTTAGCCCGCTTTTAAGCTGGTGTTAATACGCATGCAGAGTGGGGCGGCATTTTACAGCTGCATGATTTATTATATCTGTAAATCTTGTTTTTTATTATTTTTAATCCTGCTCACCTTCTTGTTGTGTTATTTACGCTTCATTACATAAGTAGTGATTTATTTAAAAGTTAACATACTGACTTTATTTCGCTGGCAAACTCTGATGCATCACATTTTTAAATTATTCTGAGTAAAGGACGCTGTCAGGATGATTTAAATCACTTTATTTATTCTTTGTTTATTCAAAATGGCCTGGCGATTCACCACATTAACAAGGAAATGGATATGAGTTTACCTTCCCAGGATAATAAGGTAGGGCCGGGCGCTTATTTTGCTCTGGCATTCGCCGCAGTATTTTTCTCTGGATTACTTGGCGGAAAAGAATGGTACGGCGTATTTGATTTCACCACCCTGAATGGTGCATTTGGCAAAGTGGTCAGTAAAGCGAGCCTGGAAGGCGAAACGCTGACCACGGCGACCAGCGCGTTTCGGGGTACTGGCGGCCACGGTGCGATGGACGGTTTCCTTTTCGCGTTGGGACTGATTCCTGCCGTTATGTTTGCTCTGGGCATGATCAATGTGCTGGAGCATTACGGCGCTCTGCGTGCGGCGCGTCGTTTGTTAACCCCTTTGCTGCGTCCGCTGATGGGGATCCCCGGGAATACCGGATTGGCGCTGATTGGCAGCCTGCAGAGTACGGACGTTGGCGCGTCGTTAACGCGTAACCTCGCTGATGAAGGCGAAATCACGCAGAATGAGAAAGATATTTTTGCCATGTTCCAGTTTTCTGCTGGGGCCATGATCACCAACTTCTTCTCCTCTGGTGCAATCCTGTTCACGCTGATGGCCGTAGACGGCACCCCGGCCGTGCCTGCGTCTATTGGCGCATGTGTTGCTGTAATGTTCATTATGAAAATTGTTGGCGCCAACATGATGCGCCTGGTCCTGACGTTCACCAGTAAAAAAGCCGAATCAACCGTTGCGGGAGAAGCATCATGAGTGCACCAACGTCTAATCCTGTTATTACCGATGTGTTTGTCGAAGGTGCCCGCAAAGGTTGGAATATTGCGACAACCAGCACGCTGCCGAACGTTGTAATGGCCTTTATCATCATCAAAGCGCTGGAGATCACCGGTGCGCTGAAAGGGCTTGGCATGGTATTCGCGCCGCTGATGGGGCTCTTTGGTCTGCCCGGCGAAGCTGCTGCGGTGTTGATTGGCGGATGGATGTCGATGGGCGGAGGAATCGGTGTCGCTATTGGTCTGTTTGATAAAGGTATTCTGACAGGTGAACACTTGGCGATTCTGGCCCCGGCGATTTATCTGATGGGCTCACAGGTACAGTATCTGGGCCGTATTCTCGGGGTGATTGGCACCCATGCTAAACGTATTCCCCTGATGATTATTATCTCCGTTCTGAACGCTTTTTTAGCGATGCTGCTGATGCGCATTATTCTCTGATAAGGAAATACCATGGATGTGGAAAAGTACATTGATGAACTGCAAACGCTGGTCAACATCGACTGCGGAACGCAAACGGTCGCAGGTGTTGCCCATGTTGCTGCGGTGATGCGCGAGCTCTGGCAGCAGGAAGGCTGGCAAACGGAGATGGTTGATTTAGGCAGTGCGGTTGGGCCGGCGTTACTGGCGACCAATAAACCTCATGCTACAGAATATGATGTGCTGCTGGTCGGCCATCTGGATACCGTTTTCCCGGTGGGTACCGTAGCTGAACGCCCGATGAGCCGTGATGAAAATCGCCTGTACGGGCCAGGCGTCTCCGATATGAAAAGTGGTTTGCTGAACATCGTCTGGGCCATGCGTACCTTGCCCGCGGAGCATCAGGCACGCTTATCTATCGCCGTTGCCATGAACCCGGATGAAGAGACAGGTAGTGTTCACTCCGGCGAATGGATTGGTGGACTGGCGAAACGTGCGCGTTGTGTTCTGGTTTGTGAGGCAGCCCGGGCAGACGGTTCGCTGGTGAAAGCGCGCAAAGGCGTGGGCGGCTATCAACTGACCTTTGAGGGGGTAGCGGCGCATGCCGGTAATGAACCGGAAAAAGGGCGCTCTGCCATAACCGCTTTTGCTCATAGCGTACTGGCGATTAACGCGTTGGCTGACATAGCGCGTGGCACCACGCTGAACGTGGGAGTGGTGCAGGGCGGAAGTGCGGCGAACGTAGTCGCGGCGAAGCTGCATGCGGAACTGGATGTGCGTTTCTGGGAAAACGAAGAATATGAGCGTGTGCATCAGGCGCTTCAGTCTCTTTGTCAGCAAGGTTTCCTTGATGGGGTGACGACTACGCTCACCCGCGTAAGTCATAAACCTGCGATGGCGGCGAGCGAAGACACACAACAACTGATGACTCTGGTTGAACGCGCCGGGCAGGAAGAGGGTGTTGCAGTAACCTGGCAGGCAGTGGGGGGGGGCAGCGATGCGAACCTCACCGCGGCGTTAGGCATTCCGACACTGGACGGGTTGGGACCTATCGGTGCAGGTTTTCATAGTGCAGATGAGTGGCTGGATATTGCCTCTATCGAGCCGCGAATTCGTTTATTAAAACGTATCATCACGATGTTGTAATCTACGACTAATATAGCCTCCTGCGGGAGGCTATATTAATACCATGGCTATTTATTAATGTCAGAAATATTAGCTAACATACTATTAAGTATTATTTATACATCATGCGACTGAAGCCGACTTTCTGAATGACGATCGCGCAACGTTGAATAAATAAAGGTGATGACAAACAGCAGGGAAAATAAAACGACTATCGTCGGCGCGGGGGCACTGTCGATGAAAAATGACAGGTATACACCCAGAAATGACGTTACAACCGATATGGCGGTAGCCAGTAATAATGCCTGGGCGAACCTGCGTGTCATTAAAATCGCAATCGCACCGGGGGCAATCAACAAGGAGATCGACAAAATAATACCTACCGACTTTAGCGTCGCGACGATAGTCAGGGCGATCATACACAGCAGACCATAATGCAGCAGTGTGGTGTTAAGACCGCTGGCCTTTGCCTGGTGCGGATCGAACGCATGCAGTAGCAGATCTTTCCATTTGAGCCCGATGATAAGCGCTATCCCCAAAGCGATAACCGCAGTCTGCACAATATCGCCCAGCGAAACGCCCAGCATGTCACCGAACAAAATATGGTCCAGATGAATTTCAGACTGGATTGACACATACAGCACCAGTCCGGCGCCAAACATACCGGAAAAGACGATCCCCATCAGGGTATCACGCTTGATACGGCTGTTATCGTCAAGATACCCGGTGGCTACTGCGCAGAACAATCCGGCGACAAAAGCGCCAATCGCCAGCGGAATACCCGCAATCCAGGCCAGTACAATCCCCGGAAAGACCGCATGACTCATGGCATCCCCCATCAGCGCCCAACCTTTCAATACCAAAAATACCGACAGCAGCGCGCAGGGTACGGCGACGATTACGGAGATGGTCAGCGCGTTGACCATAAAGCTGAACTGAAAGGGTTCCAGTAATGTGGTTAAGAACATGAGGACTCCTTGTTCACCTGCCGGGCGCGGCGGCGGTTTGCCAGCAGACCGTGTTTGGGTGCAAAAACGAACGCCAGCAGGAATAACAGTGTTTGCAGAACCACAATAATTCCTCCGGTTGCGCCGTCCAGCCAGTAGCTTAGCCAGGCGCCAAAAAAGCTGGTCAGGCTACCGATAGCTACCGCGATAGTGAGCAGGCGTGGAAAACGATCCGTCAGTAACCAGGCGGTCGCGCCAGGCGTGACCACCAGGCAAATCACCAGAAACGCGCCGACGGTTTGCAGCGCAGCAACGGTGGAAACGGAGAGCAGCGTAAAAAATAGCAGCTTCAGCCGACCAGGATTCAGACCGATAGAGCGTGCATGGTTTTCATCGAAAAAGACCACCATCAGGTCTTTCCACTTCAGCAGCAGGATGGTCAGTGAGATAACGCCGATGATCGCCAGTTGCAAAATATCTTCCGGCGCAATCGCCAGCACGTTACCGAGAATAATGGTCTGGATGTTCACCGACATCGGATTGAGTGACACCATAAACAGTCCGATACCGAAGAAAGAGGAAAATATCAGCCCGATGATGGCATCTTCTTTCAGGCGTGAGCGCTGATTGAGAAACAGCATACTGCCCGCAGCCAGTCCCCCGGAAAGAAATGCCCCCAGCGCGAAGGGAAGCCCTAACATATATGCTCCGGCAACACCGGGTACGATGGAATGCGATAGTGCATCGCCAATAAGCGACCAGCCTTTGAGCATCAGGTAGCATGAGAGGAACGCGCACAGGCCGCCGACCATCGCCGAAACCCACATGGCGTTGAGCATGTACTGGTAACCAAAGGGTTCTGTCAGCCAGTTCATGACTATTCCCCCTCGCGTGCCGCGCGACGCGAAATAAACGGGCGCTCATCATCAGTAATCACATGCTGCTCACCCCCGCTCAATGCGACGTGACGCAGAACGCCGCTAAATGCCTGTTCAAGGTTCTCGGTGGTAAAGGTGGTATCAGTTGGACCGCTTGCCAGCACGGTGCCTTTGATCATTACCGTGTAATCACAAAACTCGGTGACTGAGCCCAGGTTATGGGTGGAGACCAGCATGGTTCGGCCCTCATCACGCAATTCTCGCAGCAGATCAATGATACGGGCCTCGGTTTTTACATCGACGCCTGTGAAGGGTTCATCCAGCAAAATGACCTGCCCATCTTGTGCAATGGCCCTTGCCAGGAAAACGCGTTTTTTCTGCCCACCGGAAAGTTCACCAATCTGGCGATGGCGATAGCCCAGCATATCGACCCGCGCCAGCGCTGCATCCACGCAGGCGTGATCGTGCGCCTTTGGCCGACGCAGCCAACCCATATGACCAAAACGTCCCATCATGACGACATCTTCCACCAGCACTGGAAATGACCAGTCCACCTCTTCCGACTGGGGAACGTAGGAAATCAGATTCTGTTTTAGCGCCTTGTTGACCGGCTGTTGCAGGATAGAGATTTCCCCCTGTGCCAGCCGGACAAACCCCATCAACGCCTTAAACAGTGTTGATTTCCCGGAACCATTTATACCAACCAGCGCGGCAATCGAGCCACCCGGAACCTGAAACGTGGCATCCCGCAGAGCGGTGTGGCCGTTGCGATACGTCACCGTAACCTGATTCACGGTAATCGCAGATTGACTCATGGTTGACTCCCAAGGCCGTTGTTGATGCCGTTAACAATAGTTTGTGTGGTGACGCGTAGCAGATCCAAATAGGTCGGGACCGGGCCGTCGGCAGCGCTGAGTGAATCGACGTACAGCACGCCGCCGTAATGTGCGCCAGACTCTCGGGCTACCTGACGCGCGGGTTTGTCGGACACGGTACTTTCGCTAAATACCGTGGGGATCTGATGCGCTCGTAGGGTATCGATCACCTTGCGTACCTGTTTCGGTGTACCTTGTTGATCGGCGTTGATCGGCCATAAGTACAGTTCTTTCAGATCGTTATCGCGTGCCAGATAGGAGAACGCCCCTTCGCTAGTGACCAGCCAGCGTTTATCGGCAGGAATTTTGGCAAGTTCGGCCTGGAGCGGCGCGAGCGTTTGCTGAATTTCCGCTTTATAGCGCTCGGCATTCTTCTGGTAGGTCGCTGCGTTTTCCGGGTCATATTTCATTAACGCATCGCGAATGTTATCCACGTAAATCAGTGCGTTGTCTGCTGACATCCAGGCATGCGGATTGGGTTTTCCATTGTATGGCCCTTCGCTGATGCCCATCGGTTGTACGCCGTTTGAGACCATCACTTCCGGTACGCCGGACAGATGTTGGTAGAAGCGGGCGAACCAGAGTTCCAGATTGAGACCATTCGAGAGAATTAACTGCGCGCCCTGCGCCCGCTTAATGTCTCCTGGCGTAGGCTGGTATTCGTGAATTTCAGCTCCGGGTTTGGTAATTGAACTGACGTCCGCCGCATCGCCTGCCACATTGCTTGCCATATCAGCAATTATCGTAAACGTAGTGATTACCTTAAACTTTTCTTTTGCCCAGGCAGGTGACAGCGTAAGGGCCGTCAACAGGCTGGCAAGGAGAACTGACTTCAGACGAGGCAGATGTGGCATAGTATCCCTCACAACAAAGCGGTTAATTAATCATCGAATATAGCCTTTGCTATGTTATATAGCACATGGCATAAATAAATGAAAATAATTCTTATTTGTGTGGGGGTAAGGATGTATCACCTTCAGGTAATAGTGCTGCGTATTTTTAAGGTGTATTATTTATGCAACTTAATTATGGAGGCATCATGTCCGGCAAACGTATTGCTCGCGAAAAAATGACGATCCAAAAAATGATCTCGCTGTACGAAAACCAGTGTCCGGAAGCGTCAGATGAGCAGGGGCATTACGATGCGTTGTTTGCCTATGCGCAAAAGCGTCTGGACAAGTGCGTGTTTGGTGAGGAAAAACCGGCCTGCAAGCAGTGCCCGGTACACTGCTATCAGCCAGCCAAACGGGAAGAGATGAAGCAAATTATGCGTTGGGCGGGGCCGAGAATGCTCTGGCGTCACCCGATTCTGACCGTTCGCCATCTGATTGATGACAAGCGTCCTGTCCCGGAATTACCTGAGAAATATCAGCGCAAGAAGTAGATTTTTTATGTCGAATGGCGGCAGTGATATAGGCCCGACAGGCAAAGCGCTATCGGGCAATAAATTACGCTTTGGTGGCAATAAGAATGGCCGAGGCCTTGATCAGCGCGATGACGCGGCTTCCCTGGCTCAGTTTCATCTCTTGCTGACTTTCGTTCGTCACGACCGCGACAATGTCAAAACCGGCATCAGTTTTGATGTGTACGGTGGCGTTAACGGCACCTTCGGTGACCTGTGAAACGCTACCGGCAAATTGGTTACGGGCAGAGAATTTCAGGCCACAGTCTTCAGTCGCCAGCGTAACCCACGGTGCTTTGATCAGCGCAATGGCTTCTTTTCCTTTCGCCAGACCCAGTGCCTGCTGACTGCTATGGGTCACAATCGCGACCAGTTTTGCGCCGCCAGCCAACGTCAGTTCAACTTCATCATTCACTGCGCCAGTTGCAACTGCACTGACTGTACCGGTTAATTGATTACGTGCTGATACCGCCATACTGCCTCCTTTCGTTGAGTTATCACCCAGTATAGCCACAATGGCTAAACCAGCGCATCCTTATCAATCCCTAATCGCTTCATACGCGACAACAGCGTGGTTCGTTTTAGCCCCAGTCGCTGCGCAGCACCTTTAGGACCGGCGACAACGCCATTGGTCTCCTTCAGTACCCGCATAATCAGCTGGTATTCATCTTCGCCATCCTGTGCGACTTCGGTTGCGACCGAAGGGGGGGGCGGTGCCTGCGTGGTGATATCTGGTAGGGATAATTGCAGTACGTTGCCTCGGGTCAGCAGAACGGCGCGTTCCACCACGTTTTCCAGTTCGCGGACGTTACCCGGCCACTCCATGCTGCTCAATGTACGAAGCGCTTCGGCAGGAATACTGTCGATATTGCGTCCCATCCGGCGAGCGATTTTAAAGGTAAAGGCTTTCACCAGCAGTGGGATGTCTTCCGGGCGCTCGCGCAGCGGGGGTAAATGGATCGGGAAAACGTTCAGCCGGTAATACAGATCGTTACGGAATTCCCGATCGGCGACCATCTTTTTCAGATCGCGATTGGTGGCGGCGATCAACCGAACGTCGGTTTGGATCAGCTTGTTGCTGCCCAGGCGTTCAAATTCCTGCTCCTGAAGTACACGTAGTAACTTCGGCTGGAGTTCCAGCGGCATGTCACCGACTTCGTCGAGGAACAGCGAGCTTTTATCCGCCAGTTCGAAACGCCCAATTCGCTGTGTGCTGGCTCCGGTAAAGGCGCCGCGCTCGTGACCAAACAGGTCGCTTTCCAGTAATCCGGCAGGCATTGCTGCGCAGTTCATCTTCACCATCCGGCGGGCATTACGTCCACTCAGATTATGAATCGCTCTGGCGATCAGCTCTTTACCCGTACCTGTCTCACCCAGAATCAATACGGTGCTGTCACTTTGCGCCACCATTTCGACCTGTTTGAGTACGCTGTACATGGCTTCGCTGCGACCGATGATTTCACCGAACTCACTGTCCACATTGTTCAGTTGCTCGGTCAGCGCCAGGTTTTCATCGACCAGACGTTCTTTCAGGCGGTGTATCTCCTGATAGGCAAGCGCGTTATCTACGGCAATGGCGACGCGTTCGGCAATCTGGCGCAGCAGTTTCAGGTTAGCGGTGGTGAAAACTTTTTCTTCACACTGCGCCAGTTTGAGCACGCCAAGCATCGTGTTGCCGGACATCAGCGGCAGCAGGCACAGCGTTTGTAACTGGTTACCCCAGGTTTCGAACAGCATGCGTTCATAAGGTGCCAGGGTATCGCGTTCGCTCAGGTTAATCAGCAGCATCTCTTTGCTGCGGAACACCCGCTCGGAAAGCGTGCCAGCTTCATCCACTTCACTCTGTTCGTGAGCCGGATGATGTTCATCCAGATAGTGGGTGGAGTAGATGCTCAACTTATTTTTACGATCGCTGCGTAACACGATGCTGATGGCATCAATGTCGAAATAGTGGTGGATCTCTTTGGCGACTTCGCTGACCAGCTCGTCAATGTCCAGTCGGGAGAGTACCGCATTGGTGATGGCGACAAGGATGCGAAAATTGTCACGTTCGCGACACAGCAAATCGTAATCGACGTTGTTGCTGACCCTGCTCTGAATTTGTTCCGCAACGACGCCGACTATCTGGGTGAAGGTCTGTAGCCGGTTGTACTCTTTTTCATTCCACGGGCGATCCTCGTTGCGGATAAATTCGCAGCCGCCAAAGATGCGTCCGTCCGCTGCCAGCGGCAGCAAACAGTAGTGACCAAATTCAGAATACAACCCGCCAGAGGCCAGCTGTGGCCAGGTTTCTGAAAACTCATGATAGTTACAGTGCAGCGCATCGGGGCGGGACAGAATACGACGTACCGGACCGTGTGCCAGTACCGTTTCGTCTTCATAGTCGATGGGTTTACCATTTTCACGCGTCGCAAAATAACGCGCACGCTGCGTCTGTGCCTGCCATAACACAATAGCCGCGCAGTCGGCCAGCGCTGAACGCTTGACCAGCTGCGAAAGCGCCTCACTGAGTGACTGAAGATCGGGCTGCTGTAATAATGTACGAGTAATATCGAACAGGCCTTGCTGTCCGAGGTCACTCATCGGTGTATACGACATATTGCTTTTCCAGGGAAAACACCGCAGAACGGTGCGAAAACGGTAAATGAATTATAGGTATAAGTCGTAAAATAGCGCCGGATGAGGCGGGTATTCAAGCCGTCGGCCTGATAAGCAAAACGCCATCAGGCAGTAATACAGTGTTCATGCCGGATAACGACCCAAATGCGGCTTATCCGGCCAGAAACAGATTGCCAACCGGCTGCTAGCATATCCGAGGCAGTGGCTCGGCGTGTGGTAAATCGAGGGTCCGTTTCACGCCGTAAAGTCCGGCAAGACGTACACCTTTACGCTCGACGACTTCACCAATTAGCGCGGCATCGCGTCCTAAAGGATGGGCGTGGAGTGCGGCGAGTACGGCTTCAGCAGCCTGACGTTCAACGGCAATCACCAGCTTGCCTTCGTTGGCAAAGTTGAGTGCGTCCAGACCCAGTAGTTCGCAAACGCCACGCACGGCAGGTTTCACGGGCAGTGCCGCTTCAGACAGCTCAATGCCAAATCCGCAAGAGGCAGCAAATTCATGTGTTACCGCATTTACGCCGCCGCGGGTGGCATCACGCAGCGCTTTCACGCCAGGAATATCGCGTAGCGTCTGGATAAGCGGCGTTAACACGGCACAGTCGCTGACCAGTTCGCCATCAAGCCCAAGCTGTTCGCGCAGGTTGAGAATAGTCGCACCGTGATCGCCAAGCGTACCACTCACCAGCAGCACATCGCCTACGCTCAGGGTTTGCGCTCCCCAGTGGATATTGGCGGGGATCGCGCCCATGCCGGCAGTGTTTATGAACAGTTTGTCCGCGGCGCCGCGCTGCACAACTTTGGTATCGCCGGTGACGATAGCAATACCCGCCTCGCGGGCGGTTGCTGCCATGCTGTTCACGACGGTTTTCAGCGTCTCCATTGGCAGACCCTCTTCGAGGATAAAACCGCAGGAGAGGTAGCGCGGTATCGCGCCGCTGACCGCGACATCGTTAGCCGTACCGCAGATTGCCAGCTTGCCAATGTTGCCGCCGGGGAAGAACAGTGGATCGATAACGTAGCTGTCGGTTGAAAACGCCAGACGATCGCCTTCTGCGACCAGTTGTGCCAGTTCCAGGCGCGCCTGATCTTCCTGTTCTGCCAGCCACGGGTTAGCAAAAGCTTCCATAAACAGACTGTTGATCAACTGCTGCATAGCCTGACCGCCGCTACCGTGGGCGAGTTGTACGCTGTTCATGCTTCACACTCCTGCTGACGATACTGATACCAGGCGGCACATGCGCCTTCGGAGGAGACCATCAGGGCACCAAATGCGGTCTCCGGGTTACAGGTTTTACCAAATAATGGGCACTGATGCGGTTTGCATCGGCCAGTCAGCACCTCTCCGCAACGTGCGCGCGGATCGTCATACACCTGCTGCGGCGCTGGCTGGAAATGTGCTTCGGCATCAAAGCGCTGATAGTCCGGCGTCAGGTGAACGCCGGATGATTCGATCACGCCCAGACCCCGCCATTCGCTGTCACCGTTGACACTGAACACGTCAGCGATAGCCTGCTGTGCTAATGCGTTACCGGCATCCGGTACGACGCGGCGATACTGGTTCTCAACCTGGCTTTGGGCCGCTATTTTCTGCTCAATCAACATCACCACGCCTTGCAGTAGATCAAGCGGCTCGAAGCCGGCGACCACCAGCGGGCGATGGAAATCTGAGGCAATGAAATTATAGGCATCAGTGCCAATAACCATACTGACGTGACCCGGTGCCAAAAAGGCGTCGATACCGTTGTCCGGCTGTTCCAGCAGGCTGCGCAGCGTTGGGATCAAGGTAATGTGTTGGCAGAAAAAGTAAAAATTCTGCACGTTGCGCTGTTTTGCCTGCTGCAGAGTGATAGCGGTTGTCGGCATGGTGGTTTCAAAACCCAGGCCAAAGAACACCACTTTGCGCGTTGGATTTTCTTCGGCCAGCTTCAGCGCATCCATCGGAGAATAGACGATACGGATATCTGCGCCGCGTGCTTTGGCCTGTAGCAGCGAGCCCTGTTTTCCCGGGACGCGCATCGCATCGCCAAAGGTGCAGAAAATCACTTCCGGGTGGCTGGCGATTTCGACACAACTGTCAATTCTGCCCATCGGCAGAACGCACACCGGGCAGCCCGGACCGTGAATAAACTCCACGTTTGCGGGCAGAAGCTGATCGAGACCGAATTTAAAGATAGCGTGGGTATGACCACCGCACACTTCCATAATGCGCAGCGGGCGTTCGGCGGTATAGGAGAGGTGAGTGGCACGCTCGCACAGATGCTCTATCAACTGCATCACCTGTTCTGGTGCGCGATATTCGTCAACAAAACGCATTTATTTTTCCTCGCCATACAGCAACGCGCCGACATCCGGCTCAACGTCAAACATGTTTTGCAGCGCGTCGAGCGTGTCGCGCGCTTCAGCTTCATTAATGATGCTCATGGCGAAACCGACGTGAACCAGTACCCACTGGCCCAGACGTGGCTCACCATTTTCATCACAGCTACCGACCAGTGTCAGATCGACGTCGCGCTGAATACCACAAACATCGACCTTAGCCTGGTTGCCATCAATGGTGCGGATTTGACCCGGAACACCTATGCACATCGCTGATTCTCCAGCCATGACAGCCATTGATCCATCCCTTCACCGCTGGTGGCGGAAATCAGGATGATTTCAATGTCCGGGTTCACTTCCCGGGCGCTGGCGATGCACTTTTCAACATCAAAATTGAGGTAAGGCAGCAGATCCACTTTGTTGAGCAGCATCAGTGATGCAGCAGCAAACATGTGCGGGTACTTCAGCGGCTTATCTTCACCTTCGGTAACAGAGAGCACGGCGACTTTATGACGCTCGCCGAGGTCAAAGCTGGCTGGGCAGACCAGGTTACCAACGTTCTCAATGAACAGAATGCCGTTGTCATCAAGCGGCAGACGTGGCGCAGCATCGGCAATCATTTGCGCATCGAGGTGACAACCTTTACCGGTGTTGACCTGGATTGCGGGTGTGCCAGTGGCGCGAATACGAGCGGCATCGTTAACCGTCTGCTGGTCGCCTTCAATGACGGCACATGGCACGCTGTCTTTCAGCTTCATCAGCGTTTCGGTCAGCAGCGTCGTTTTACCGGAGCCAGGGCTTGAGACGAGGTTCAGTACCAGATGCTGACGGGCAGCAAATCGGGCGCGGTTGCGTTCGGCCAGACGATTGTTTTTGTCCAGTACGTCTATTTCGACTTCCAGCATACGGCGCTGGCTCATACCTGGCGCGTGAGTTCCTGCTTCACCGTGACCGTAGTGCAGATCGCCTTCAGCGGTCTGGCTCGGTGCGAAACTGGAGGTTTTCACACCGGTAATATTCAGTGCCGGGCGAGCCGCCGGGGCAAATGGCGCGCTGCGGAACGCCGAGTGGGGGTTATGTTCATCACCCTCTATATATAGGTTGCCTTCAGCGCAACCACATGTCGTACACATCGCTCACTCCTGATCTTTATCTTGCGGTATATCTGTTGCCGGATGGCGGCTTTGCCTTATCCGGCCTGGCAGGTGTCACCGGAATTAGTCTTCGGCGTTGCCTATTTCAATTCTTCGAATCTGTAAGCCGTCGTCGGCCACAATTCTCAGCATATCGCTATTGCATTGTGGACACCGACGCACGCGCTGCGTCAGTAACGTGACGTATTGCTGACAAGATTCGCACCAACATTCGGCTTCTTGTTCTTCGAGGTGGAGTTTACAACCTTCTGCAAGGGTGCCACGGCATACCAGATCAAAACAAAAGGCGAGAGCGCTGGTTTCTACGCAAGAAAATGCGCCAATTTTGAGCCAGACCCCAGTTACCCGCTTTGCGCCGTGTTGGGTGGCCTGTTGTTCAATCAATTCCAGTGCCCGTTGGCAGAGGGTTATTTCGTGCATATCGCCTCCTAAGATGTTGCCGTTTTAAAAGCAATAAACATGCCAGGTTGAATTTTCACGTTTGTGACAATGTCGACGATGACGAAATGACATGTCGTCATCGCACCATAAACAAATAACCATTTGAAAATAAACAAAATTAATTTTGGCATGAAATGTGCTTAAGGCTGTTCATCTCTGCTAAACGGGTAACCTGACATGACTATTTGGGAAATAAGCGAAAAAGCCGATTACATCGCTGAACGGCATCGTCGCCTACAGGACCAGTGGCGTATCTACTGCAACTCGCTGGTTCAGGGGATCACCCTGTCAAAAGCGCGTTTGCATCATGCGATGAGCTGCGCGCCGGACAAGGATTTGTGCTTTGTCCTTTTTGAACATTTCACTATCTACGTCACGCTGGCGGACGGCTTTAACAGCCACACCATCGAGTACTACGTTGAAACGAAAGATGGTGATGATAAGCAACTGATTGCACAGGCAGAGTTGACTCTCGACGGACAGGTCGATGATCGCATTAGCAACCGCGATCGCGATCAAGTGCTGGAGCACTATCTCGAAAAAATCGCCAGCGTCTACGACAGCCTGTACACCGCAGTTGAAAACAATATGCCGGTGAATTTAAGCCAGCTGGTTGAAGGACATAACCCGGCTTAAGCCTCGGGTGTTGCCCACTTGAGTCATGATGCGGTTTGCTCTGCATCACGACGGTTTAGGGAATGGGCATGTCGAAAAATGTCGAAATGACATTTTCCAGACATGTTTTCGTCAAAAATGACTATCACCTGAGGAATGCCTGGTGAATCGTTTTGTAATTGCTGACTCCACTCTTTGCATTGGCTGCCACACCTGTGAGGCCGCCTGCTCAGAGACACATCGCCAGCATGGCCTGCAGTCAATGCCGCGCCTGAAAGTGATGTTAAATGAAAAAGAATCTGCACCGCAGCTTTGCCACCAGTGTGAAGATGCGCCTTGTGCCACAGTTTGCCCGGTTAATGCGATTAACCGTGTTGACGGCGCCGTACAGCTGAATGAAAGCCTGTGCGTCAGCTGCAAATTGTGCGGGATCGCCTGTCCGTTCGGCGCGATTGAGTTTTCCGGCAGCCGCCCGCTGCACATCCCGGCGAACGCCAATACGCCAAAAGCGCCTCCGGCTCCGCCGGCTCCTGCTCGTGTGAGCACACTGCTGGACTGGGTTCCGGGTGTTCGTGCTATCGCGGTGAAATGCGATCTGTGTAGCTTTGATGAACAAGGCCCGGCCTGCGTGCGTATGTGCCCGACCAAAGCCCTGCATCTGGTGAGCAATATGGACATCGCCCGCGCCAGCAAACGCAAGCGTGAGCTGACGTTCAATACCGATTTCGGCGATCTCACCTTGTTTCAGCAGGCTCAGAGTGGAGATGCAAAATGAGCGCAATTTCACTGATTAACAGCGGCGTGGCCTGGTTTACAGCGGCTGCGATTCTGGCATTTCTGTTTTCATTTCATAAATCGCTGAGCGGCTGGATTGCTGGGGTTGGCGGTGCAGTAGGCAGCCTGTGTACCGCAGCCGCCGGTTTTACCGTTCTGACCAATGCGCTGGCGGTGAGCGGCGTGATGCCGTTTATTGGCCACAGTCTGCAAATGACGCCGCTGAATGCTATCTGGCTGATTACGCTTGGCCTGTGCGGTCTGTTTGTCAGCCTGTACAACATTGACTGGCATCGTCATCCTCAGGTGAAGGCTAACGGCCTGCTGGTGAATCTGCTGATGGCCGCGGCAGTGTGCGCAGTGGTTGCCAGCAACCTCGGTACGCTGGTGGTGATGGCAGAAATCATGGCGCTGTGTGCGGTGTTCCTGACGGGCTGCAGCAAAGAAGGCAAGCTGTGGTTTGCGCTGGGGCGTATCGGTACGCTGATGTTGGCGCTCGCCTGTTATCTGGTGTGGCAACGCTACGGTACCCTGGAGCTGCGTCTGCTTGATCTGCGCACCCAGCAATTGCCGCTCGGCGCTGACATCTGGCTGCTGGGCGTGGCGGGCTTTGGCTTGCTGGCCGGGATTATCCCGCTGCACGGTTGGGTGCCACAGGCACACGCCAACGCCAGCGCGCCGGCTGCGGCATTGTTCTCTACCGTGGTCATGAAGGTCGGTTTACTGGGTATTCTCTCCCTGTCGCTGCTGGGCGGTAACGCGCCGCTGTGGTGGGGCGTTACGCTGCTGGTGTTAGGCATGATCACCGCGTTTGTTGGTGGTTTGTATGCGCTGATGGAACATAACATCCAGCGTCTGCTGGCGTACCACACGCTGGAAAACATCGGCATTATTCTGCTGGGGCTGGGGGCTGGCGTGACCGGGATTTCCCTCAATCAACCGGCGCTGATAGCACTCGGCCTGACCGGCGGTCTGTATCATCTGGTTAACCACAGTTTGTTCAAAAGCGTCTTGTTCCTGGGCGCAGGCAGCATCTGGTTCCGTACCGGTCATCGTGATATCGAAAAACTGGGCGGCATCGGTAAACGCATGCCGGTGATTTCTCTGGCGATGCTGGTTGGGCTGATGGCGATGGCTGCACTGCCGCCGCTGAACGGCTTTGCCGGTGAGTGGGTTATCTATCAATCCTTCTTCAAACTGGGTAACAGCGGTGCATTTATTGGTCGTCTGTTAGGCCCGTTGCTGGCGGTCGGGCTGGCGATTACCGGCGCACTGGCGGTGATGTGTATGGCGAAAGTCTATGGCGTTACCTTCCTTGGCGCTCCGCGTACAAAGGAAGCGGAAAACGCCTGCTGCGCACCCATCCTGATGGGCGTGAGCGTGGTTGCGCTGGCTATCTGCTGTGTGATTGGCGGCGTTGCCGCTCCGTGGCTGCTGCCGCTTCTCTCCTCGGCGGTTCCACTGCCGCTGGAAACGGCGAATACGACGGTTTCTCAGCCGATGATCACACTGCTACTGATCGCGTGTCCGCTGCTGCCGTTCATCATTATGGCTATTTTCAAAGGCAACCGTCTGCCGTCGCGTTCACGTGGTGCGGCATGGGTGTGTGGCTACGATCACGAGCAGTCAATGGTGATCACCGCGCACGGCTTTGCTATGCCGGTGAAAGACGCTTTTGCGCCGGTGCTTAAACTGCGTAAATGGCTTAACCCGGTCTCACTGGTTCCTGGCTGGCAGAATGCGACTGCACCGGTGCTGTTCCGCCGTCTGGCGCTGATTGAGCTGGCGGTGCTGGTGGTGATTGTGGTTTCACGAGGAGCCTGAGAATGAATGTTTTGTATCCGTTAATTCAGGCGCTGGTGCTGTTTGCCGCGGCGCCGCTGCTGTCCGGTATTACCCGCGTGGCGCGTGCGCGTTTGCACAACCGCCGCGGTCCAGGCGTTTTGCAGGAATACCGCGACATTATCAAACTGCTGGGCCGCCAGAGCATTGCGCCTGCTGATTCCAGCTGGGTTTTCCGCCTGACGCCGTTTGTGATGGTTGGCGTGATGCTCACTATCGCCACCGCGTTGCCGGTTGTGACCGTGGGTTCGCCGCTGCCGCAGCTGGGTGATTTGATAACCTTAATCTACCTGTTCGCCATTGCCCGTTTCTTCTTTTCAATCGCGGGGCTGGATACCGGTAGCCCATTCACCGCAATCGGCGCCAGCCGTGAAGCGATGCTTGGCGTACTGGTTGAGCCCATCCTGCTGCTGGGGCTGTGGGTCGCGGCGCAGGTTGCCGGTTCAACCCATATCAGCAACATCGCTGACACCATTTATCACTGGCCTGCGGCTCGCAGTATCCCGCTGATTCTGGCGCTGTGCGCCTGTGCCTTCGCCACCTTTATCGAAATGGGCAAACTGCCGTTCGACCTGGCGGAAGCCGAGCAGGAACTGCAGGAAGGTCCATTGACCGAATACAGCGGCAGCGGTTTTGCGGTGCTCAAGTGGGGCATTAGCCTCAAGCAACTGGTCGTTTTGCAAATGTTCGTCGGCGTATTCCTGCCGTGGGGACAGATGGAAACCTTCACCGCGGGTGGATTGCTGCTGGCGCTGGTGATCGCCATCGTCAAGCTGGTTGTCGGCGTACTGGTGATTGCCCTGTTCGAAAACAGCATGGCGCGTCTGCGTTTTTGCGCCACTTCACGCGTGACCTGGGCCGGTTTTGGGTTTGCGTTTTTAGCGTTCGTCTCCTTGCTGGTGGCGTGATTTAAGAGAGTTTGAGCATGTCTGAAGAAAAAGTAGGTCAACAATACCTTGCGGCACTGCACCAGGCATTCCCTGGCGTTGTACTGGACGAAGCCTGGCAGACCAAAGATCAGCTGACCATCACCGTGAAGGTGAACTATCTGCCAGAAGTGGTGGAGTTCCTTTACTACAAACAGGGCGGCTGGTTGTCCGTACTGTTTGGTAACGACGAACGCCAGTTGTGCGGTCATTACGCCGTTTACTACGTGATGTCGATGGAGCAGGGTACCAAGTGCTGGATAACCGTCCGAGTTGAAGTCGATGCCAATAAACTGGAATTCCCGTCCGTTACGCCGCGCGTACCCGCCGCCGTCTGGGGTGAGCGTGAAGTGCGTGATATGTACGGTTTGATCCCAGTGGGTCTGCCAGATGAACGTCGTCTGGTCCTGCCGGATGACTGGCCGGACGAACTCTATCCGCTGCGTAAAGACAGCATGGATTACCGTCAGCGCCCCGCGCCGACCACCGATGCCGAAACCTACGAGTTCATCAACGAACTGGGTGACAAGAAAAATAACGTGGTGCCGATTGGCCCGCTGCACGTGACCTCCGATGAACCGGGCCACTTCCGTCTGTTTGTTGATGGCGAAAATATCATAGACGCCGACTACCGCCTGTTCTATGTCCACCGTGGCATGGAAAAGCTGGCAGAAACCCGTATGGGTTATAACGAAGTGACGTTCCTGTCGGATCGCGTGTGTGGCATTTGCGGTTTTGCTCACAGCACTGCGTACACCACCTCCGTTGAAAACGCGATGGGGATTGTGGTGCCGGAACGTGCACAAATGATCCGCGCCATTCTGCTGGAAGTGGAACGTCTGCACTCGCACCTGCTGAACCTCGGTCTTGCCTGTCACTTTACCGGTTTCGATTCGGGCTTTATGCAGTTCTTCCGCGTGCGTGAAACGTCCATGAAAATGGCGGAGATCCTCACCGGGGCGCGTAAAACCTACGGTCTGAACCTGATCGGCGGCATCCGTCGTGACCTGCTGAAAGAGGATATGATCCAGACCCGTCAACTGGCACAGCAAATGCGTCGTGATGTTCAGGAGCTGGTCGACATGCTGCTCAGCACGCCGAACATGGAACAGCGTACTGTTGGCATTGGTCGTCTGGACCCGGAAATTGCCCGTGACTTCAGTAACGTTGGTCCAATGGTTCGCGCCAGCGGCCATGCCCGTGACACCCGCGCCGATCACCCGTTTGTCGGCTACGGTCTGCTGCCGATGGAAGTGCACAGTGAACAAGGCTGTGACGTGATTTCGCGCCTGAAAGTGCGTATCAATGAAGTTTACACCGCGCTGAACATGATCGACTTCGGCCTCGATAACTTACCTGGCGGCCCGCTGGCGGTGGAAGGCTTCACTTATATTCCACACCGTTTCGCACTGGGCTTTGCCGAAGCACCGCGTGGCGATGACATCCACTGGAGCATGACCGGCGACAACCAGAAACTGTACCGCTGGCGCTGCCGTGCAGCCACCTATGCGAACTGGCCGACGCTGCGTTACATGCTGCGCGGTAACACCGTTTCCGATGCTCCGCTGATTATCGGTAGCCTCGATCCTTGCTACTCCTGTACTGACCGCATGACCGTGGTCGATGTGCGTAAGAAGAAAAGCAAAGTCGTGCCGTACAAAGAACTTGAGCGCTACAGCATCGAGCGTAAAAACTCGCCGCTGAAATAAGGAATCGCCATGTTTACCTTTATCAAAAAAGTCATCAAAACCGGGGCGCCGACGTCGTCGTATCCACTGGAGCCGATTGCGGTCGATAAAAACTTCCGTGGTAAGCCGGAACACAATCCACAGCAATGCATTGGCTGCGCAGCTTGCGTTAATGCCTGCCCGTCCAATGCGCTGACGGTCGAAACCGATCTGGTCACCCATGAGCTGGCGTGGCAGTTCAATCTCGGACGCTGCATTTTCTGTGCCCGCTGTGAAGAAGTTTGCCCGACGGCGGCAATCAAGCTGTCGCAGGAGTATGAGCTGGCAGTGTGGAAGAAAGAGGATTTCCTGCAGCAGTCTCGCTTTGCGCTGTGCAATTGTCGCGTATGTAACCGTCCATTTGCGGTGCAAAAAGAGATCGATTACGCCATTGCGCTGCTGAAGCACAACGGTGACACCCGTGCGGAAAACCACCGTGAAAGCTTTGAGACCTGCCCGGACTGTAAGCGCCAGAAATGTCTGGTGCCGTCTGACCGTATTGAACTGACTCGCCATATGAAAGAGGCCAGCTGATGAGCAATTTATTAGGCCCACGTGATGCCAACGGTATTCCGGTACCGATGACGGTGGATGAATCCATTGCCAGCATGAAAGCGTCATTGCTGAAAAGCATCAAGCGTTCAGCATACGTTTACCGCGTCGACTGCGGTGGCTGCAACGGTTGTGAAATCGAAATCTTTGCGACGCTTTCCCCACTGTTTGATGCTGAACGTTTCGGTATCAAAGTCGTCCCATCACCGCGTCATGCGGATATTCTGTTGTTCACTGGCGCGGTAACCCGTGCGATGCGTTCTCCGGCACTGCGTGCCTGGCAGTCTGCCCCGGACCCGAAGATTTGCATCTCCTACGGAGCCTGCGGTAACAGCGGTGGTATTTTCCACGACCTATACTGCGTATGGGGCGGTACCGACAAAATCGTACCGGTGGATGTGTATATTCCGGGCTGTCCTCCGACGCCTGCGGCAACACTGTATGGTTTTGCGATGGCGCTTGGCCTGCTGGAGCAGAAAATCCACGCGCGTGCGCCAGGTGAACTGGATGCACAGCCCGCTGAAATTCTGCACCCGGATATGGTTCAGCCGCTGCGCGTGAAGGTGGATCGCGAAGCGCGCCGTCTGGCGGGCTATCGCTATGGCCGCCAGATTGCAGATGATTATATGCTGCAGTTAGGTCAGGGTGAGCAGCAGGTGGCGCGCTGGCTGGAAGCGGAAAACGACCCGCGTCTGACCGAGATCGTCACGCACCTTAATCATGTCGTAGAAGAGGCGCGTATCCGATGAGTGAAACGGTGGTGTTCAGTCAACTGAGCCGTAAGTTTATTGATGAGAACGATGCAACGCCCGCTGAGGCGCAGCAGGTTGTCTATTACAGCCTGGCGATTGGTCACCACCTGGGGGTCATCGATTGCCTGGAGGCGGCGTTAACCTGTCCATGGGATGAGTATCTGGCGTGGATTGCCACACTTGCCGAAGGCAGCGAAGCCCGACGTAAAATGGAAGGTGTGCCGAAGTATGGCGAGATCGTCATCGATTTTAACCATGTGCAAATGCTGGCGCGCGCGTTTGACGATGCACGCGCCGTGCAGACGCCGCAGCAACAGGAATGGAGCAAACTGATGCTGAGTATGCTTCATGACATTCACCAGGAAAGCGCTATCTATCTGATGGTGAGGAGACACCGTGACTGACGTTTTATTATGTGTGGGTAACAGCATGATGGGCGATGACGGCGCGGGTCCGCTGTTGGCTGAAATGTGTGCTGAAAATCCTCAGGGCAACTGGGTTGTCATTGATGGCGGCAGCGCGCCGGAGAACGATATCGTCGCGATCCGTGAACTGCGCCCTGAGCGTCTGTTGATTGTGGATGCCACCGATATGGGGTTAAACCCCGGCGAAATCCGTATCATCGATCCTGGTGATATTGCCGAGATGTTCATGATGACCACGCACAACATGCCACTGAACTACCTGGTCGATCAGCTGAGAGACGATGTTGGTGAGGTTATTTTCCTCGGTATTCAGCCGGATATCGTCGGCTTTTACTACCCTATGACACAGCCAATCAAAGAGGCGGTTGAAACCGTGTATCAGCGATTAGCTGGGTGGGAAGGCCACGGTGGATTCTCTGAGTTAGAAGCCCCGGAAGAATAAACTGTACCTGTGCCGGATGCGTTGTGCGTCCGGCCTGTTTTGCTCCTCATACCCTCTGCTATTCCGTCGCATGCTCAATAATTAATCTTCCCTGCATCACTGACACCTTCACTGCCGTACCGGTAGGGAACCCGGCCTGTTCCAGCCAGTCGCCATTCAGCGTCAACGAGGCGTGTCGGCTGATACGTAGCGTGAAACCTGTCTTACGATCTTCATGGCGTTTTCTGACATACCCCACGGTTAAACGGCGTACGGGCTTGGTGATTTCCACGGTTGTTTTGCCATTTTTATCCGACATAAACGCGTCCTTGTGCTGAATGGTTAAGACGAAAACTACTGAATAAAATGCCAGTAAAAAAGCATGAGGGCAAACCTGAAACTGGAAGGGGGATTCCACATTGAGAATGCAATTCATGAAATGAAAAATGAGCGGAGTTGCCGGAAGGGAGAAACCTCCCGGTCGGGCCTGTACATCAATGAAAAACAGGTTTCGCGGTCTTTTTTCAGTGCGGTTCACACATCTTCAGGTTTGCACGAATACGGGTAGAAATTTCCCGCCCGCCAGCCTGCAGCCAACCTGGTTTTGCGGGTTGATTTCATGGGCGATTTGCGTCGCGATTGCTCCGTCAGTTTCACGTTGACTGCTGTCATTAGTCATCGTCACTAGTGACGATGACACCCCTTGCCGCGCCAGAATAAAATAAAAAATCTTAAATAACAGTTAATTAAATTCTGGCACGATTTGTGTATGTTTCGGCAGATAATCTGTCATTGCTGGAGAATTTGATGAACCGTTTCATCATTGCAGACGCCAATAAATGCATTGGTTGCCGTACCTGTGAAGTGGCCTGCGTGGTATCCCATCAGGATAACCAGGACTGCGCATCGCTGACCCCTGAAACCTTTTTACCCCGCATTCACGTGATCAAAGGTGTGAATGTCTCCACGGCGACGCTGTGTCGTCAGTGTGAAGATGCACCGTGCGCTAACGTCTGTCCGAATGGTGCAATCAGCCGTGATAAAGGCTTTGTCCACGTGATGCAGGAACGCTGCATTGGTTGCAAAACCTGCGTTGTGGCTTGCCCTTACGGTGCGATGGAAGTGGTTGTACGTCCGGTTGTGCGTAACAGCGGTGCGGGTCTGAATGTCCGTGCAGAAAAAGCCGAAGCCAATAAATGCGACCTGTGCCACCACCGCGAAGCGGGACCTGCCTGTATGGAAGTCTGCCCGACGCACGCCCTGATTTATGTCGATCGCAATAAACTCGAGCAACTGAGCGCCGAAAAACGTCGCCGCGCCGCGCTGGACTCTACCGCATCTTTGCTGTTCTGATCGTTACAAATCCGCGTAAAATACGGTAGTACTTATGCCGGATGGCGGCTTCGCCTTATCCGGCCTACTGTTCGCATCTACGTAGGCCAGATTAGCGTAGCGCCATCAGGTAAACCGGGATAGATGACTGCGGAAACGACTTAATGACAATAAACCACCACTCCGGCGTACAGCTACGTATTCGCGGCAAGGTTCAGGGCGTCGGATTTCGCCCCTTTGTCTGGCAACTGGCGCAGCGCCTGCAGCTACACGGCGACGTGTGTAACGACGGTGATGGCGTGGTTGTGCGATTGCTGGAAGAACCCGCGGCGTTTATTACCCAGTTGCATCAGCACTGCCCGCCGCTGGCACGTATCGATAGCGTCGAGAGCGAACCGTTTGTCTGGACGCAGCAGCCTGCCGATTTCTCGATTCGCCAAAGCGCGGGCGGAACGATGAATACGCAAATTGTCCCCGATGCCGCGACCTGCCCTGAATGCCTTGTTGAAATGAACACCCCCGGCGAACGTCGTTATCGCTATCCCTTTATCAATTGTACCCACTGTGGCCCACGCTTTACGATTATCCGCGCGATGCCGTATGACCGTCCGTTGACTGTCATGGCGTCTTTCCCGCTCTGCCCGCAGTGCGACAAAGAGTATCGCGATCCGTATGACCGTCGCTTCCATGCCCAGCCCGTTGCTTGCCCGGCATGCGGCCCGCATCTGGAATGGATCAGTACTGACGTACGTGCTGAAAAAGAAGACGCACTGCAGGCGGCGGTGTCACAGCTGAAAGCGGGCGGTATTGTGGCCGTGAAAGGCATTGGCGGATTTCATCTGGTCTGCGATGCCCGTAATGATAATGCCGTGGCCCGACTCAGGCAGCGTAAACACCGTCCGGCTAAGCCTCTGGCGGTGATGTTGCCTGATAGTAACGGATTGCCAGAGGCCGCTCGTCGTCTGTTGACAACGCCCGCCGCGCCGATCGTGTTGGTGAATAAACACGATGTGGTTTCGCTCAGTGAGGGAATTGCGCCAGGGCTGACGGAAGTTGGCGTCATGCTGCCAGCGAATCCGTTACAGCACTTGCTCTTACAGGAGATGAATGGCCCACTGGTGATGACCTCCGGCAACCTCAGCGGCAGGCCACCGGCCATTACCAATGCGCAGGCGCTGGATGATTTGTGTGAGATTGCCGATGGATTCCTGCTACACAACCGTGAAATTGTGCAGCGTATGGATGACTCTGTGGTGCGGGAAAGTGGGGAAATGCTGCGCCGCTCCCGGGGCTACGTGCCGGATGCGGTTGCGCTACCGCCGGGTTTTCGCGATGTGCTGCCGATGTTGTGTTTAGGCGCAGATTTAAAAAATACTTTCTGCCTGGTGCGTGGTGAGCAGGCGGTTATCAGCCAGCATTTGGGCGATCTTAGCGATGATGGTATTCAACATCAGTGGCGTGACGCGTTGCGCCTGATCCAGAATATTTATGACTTTACGCCGCAGCGTATCGTCCATGATGCGCACCCTGGTTATGTTTCCAGCCAGTGGGCCAGCGAGATGAATCTGCCGACTGAAACGGTGCTGCATCATCATGCACATGCTGCTGCGTGCCTGGCCGAGCACGGCTGGCCGCTGAATGGTGGGGATGTGATTGCCCTGACGCTGGACGGCATCGGCATGGGCGAAAATGGCGCACTGTGGGGCGGCGAGTGTTTGCGGGTCAATTATCGTGAATGCGAACACCTCGGTGGCTTACCTGCCGTGGCGTTGGTCGGCGGCGATCTGGCGGCAAAACAGCCGTGGCGCAATCTGCTGGCGCAGTGCCTGCGTTTTGTTCCTGACTGGCAGCGTTACCCGGAAACAGCAATGTTGCAACAGCAAAACTGGAATGTACTGGCACGCGCCATCGAGCGGGGGATCAATGCTCCGCTGGCATCGTCGTGCGGGCGCTTGTTTGATGCGGTTGCTGCCGCGCTGCTTTGCGCGCCGCAATCACTGAGCTACGAGGGGGAAGCGGCCTGTGCGCTGGAGGCGCTGGCTTCACAGTGCGCGGGTGTTGAACACCCGGTGACGATACCGCTTAACAATAACCAACTGGATTTAGCGGTTTTCTGGCAGCAGTGGCTGAACTGGCAGGTAACGGGCCCTGAACGCGCATGGGCGTTTCACGACGCGCTGGCGCGAGGTTTTGCCACCCTGATGCGCGAACACGCATCCACGCGCGGGATCAAGACGCTGGTGTTCAGCGGCGGCGTGATGCACAACCGCTTGCTGTCAGCCCGGCTGGCGTTTTATCTGCATGATTTTACCTTACTGTTCCCGCAGCGTTTACCGGCAGGAGATGGTGGATTGTCGCTGGGGCAGGGCGTGATCGCCGCGGCGCGGGCGCAAAAATAAAAAAAGCCCCGGGACTGGCGGGGCAAGAAAAGCAAGTCGGGGCATACCGACAAATGGCAACGCACATCCGTGTGCGTGAGGTTAATAAATCAAGCAACGGTACAATGGACTTACACGGGCAACGTTTTCAGTAGCGCAAAGGCCTCTTTCATCCGATCTTCGCTTACTACGAAGGCACACAGTTGGCCTTCGCTGTTCATTCCTCTGGCGACCATACCTTGCGCTTCGGCGGCAATATGCCAGTTCAGATCGCGGCGCTGGGTTTCCCCCGCCAGGTGTAATGGCAGTTCAGGCGTTTTGATTTTTACCAGCATGGCCGGTAGCTTCAGTGGCGCGTTACCGCCGAGCAGGTTCTTCGCCAGATACATCGCGCTCAGTTGAATCGGCTGCAGGAACGGCAGGACCTGACCATTAATTTCCGCACAGTCGCCGAGCGCATAAATGTCCGGGTGGCTGGTTTGCAGGTAGCTGTCGACGCAAACGCCCCGATTGATGTTCAATCCGGCGCGACGCGCCAGTGCGGTTTCCGGACGCAGACCGGTTGCAGCGATCACCGCATCAACTTCTACACTACGGTGACGATCGAGCGTGGCGCAAATACCCGTGCTGGTTTTCTCCAGGCTCTGCAGTTGTGATTTCAACAGCAGATGCACACCCATGTCGGTCAGACGATGCTGCAGGCGGCTGCTCACTTCCGGCGGCATTAACGAGGCCAGAATGCTGGCTGCGTTATCGATTAGCGTCACCGCTTTACCGGCACGACAGAAATCCATCGCCAGTTCACTGCCAATCAGACCACCACCGACAATCAGTACGCGCCGGGCATCACGCAGTTGAGTTTCACAAGCGCGGTACTCTTGCTGGCTATTCAGAGTAAGCATTAACTCACGCCCGGAAACCGGCGGCACAAAAGCTGATGCGCCCGTTGCCAGTACCAGCTTGTCGTACCCCCACTGCTGCTCCTTGCTTTTCACCACATGAGCATCCGCGTCGATATCAGTAACCCAGGTATGCGGAAACAGGCGTAAGTTAAACTGTTCGGCAAACTCACCCGCCGACTGGCGGGTGAGGTCGTCTGCACGCTGGGCCTGACTGATCACGTGGCTGAGATCGGGCTTGTTGTACTCATCCATGCTGTCAGCGGCAATCAGGGTCAACGGAATCGTTGCATCCTGTTTACGGATATTTTTGACTAACTGGCGGGCGGCAAAGCCCGAACCAATAATGACAATTCCGCGGCTCATTTTGCCTCCGTTGCCAGTACGTCGAAGACGTCTTTACCTAATGAACATTCCGGGCACAGGAAGTTGTCAGGAACTTCGCTCCATGGTGTACCCGGTGCGACATCCTGCAGCGGCTCACCTTTTGCTGGATCGTAGATCCACTGACACACGCTGCACTGCATGCTTGGGCCGAGGTCAGCGGCAGCCGCCGCGGCACAGGCGCACTCCTCTTCTTTGGTTGCTGCTTTCACGGTCGTTTCCGGCAGCGGAGCAAGTGCCCACTGACGTGCAATTTCGCGGCCATGCTGACGGCACAATTCCAGCGCGTCCAGATCCGGGCGCCATTTCGCTTTCAGACTCAGCGACATTTCAAAACCGGCATCCTGCAGACGGGTAGATAAACGGTCTACCGCACCGCCGCTCCAGCCGTGTGAACCGAAGGCACTGGCGCGTTTGTTACGAAAACGCAGGCCGGTCATCTCTTCCACCAGACCAGCAATTTTCGGCATCATCACGTTGTTCATCGTGGAAGTCCCGACCAGCACGCCTTTAGAGCGGAAGACGTTAGTCAGGATTTCGTTCTTATCGCTGCGGGCAACGTTAAAGATTTTCACCGCCACGTTCGGGTCAACTTCGTTGATGCCCTGGGCAATCGCATCGGCCATCATGCGGGTGTTGTTCGACATGGTGTCGTAGAAAATGGTGATGCGGTCTTCCTGGTAATCCGCCGCCCATTTCAGGTACATCTCCACGATTTGTGTTGGGTTGTCGCGCCATACCACACCGTGGGAAGTGGCAATCATATCGACCGGCAGGTTGAAGCCGAGGATCTCAGTGATTTTAGGTGTGACCAGACGGCTGAACGGGGTCAGAATATTGGCGTAGTAGCGCTGGCACTGTTCGAACAACTCAGTCTGATCCACTTCGTCGTTGAATAAGCGTTCGTCACAATAGTGCTGACCAAAGGCGTCGTTACTGAACAGTACCGCATCACCGGTCATGTAGGTCATCATGCTGTCCGGCCAGTGCAGCATGGGGGTTTCCACGAAGATCAGCTGTTTGCCGTTACCAATATCCAGCGAGTCGCCGGTTTTCACCACGTTAAAGTTCCATTCCGGGTGATGGTGGTGACCGTTGATGGAGTCAATGGCGTTGGCTGTGCAGTAAATCGGGGTATCCGGGATACAGGACATCAGCTCGGTCAGCGCCCCGGCGTGGTCTTCTTCCGCATGGTTAATGACGATGTAGTCAATATCCGCCAGGTCAATTTCACTGCGCAGATTCTGCACGAATTCACGGCTAAACTTGTGGTCTACTGTATCGATCAGGACATTTTTTTCTTCACGGATAAGATAGCTATTGTAGCTGCTGCCGCGCAGCGTTTTGTATTCGGTTCCGTGGAAATCACGCACTTCCCAGTCACGTTGGCCAACCCAATGAATGTTATTTTTAACCAGAATAGACATAGCAACCTCAATTAATTCAGCGTTTTTCAAAAAAGATGTTTTGCTTATTGCAGGTTGCGTGCCAGTTTTTTATTTAATTGATTTATAACAATTTAATTTTTATACCCACAAAATGGTAGTCAAAATGACTATGTTATTTATTGTCAATATGACAGTATGAATTGTCAAAATGACAATGAGGTCTTCATGAGCTTTTCAGTTGATGTGCTGGCGGGCATCGCCATTGAATTACAACGCGGTATTGGGCATCAGGACCGTTTTCAACGCCTGATCACGACGTTACGTCAGGTGCTGGAGTGTGATGCTTCGGCGCTGCTGCGCTACGAATCCCGACAGTTTATTCCGCTGGCCATAGATGGCCTCGCGCAGGACGTTCTCGGCCGACGCTTTACGCTGGAGGGGCATCCGCGTCTGGAAGCGATTGCCCGTGCCGGGGATGTGGTGCGTTTCCCCGCCGACAGCGATTTGCCCGATCCTTACGATGGGCTGATCCCCGGTCAGGAGAGCCTGAAGGTGCATGCATGTATCGGGTTGCCGCTGTTCGCCGGGCAAAACTTGATTGGCGCGTTAACGCTGGATGGCATGGAGCCGGACCAGTTCGATGTCTTTAGCGATGAAGAACTGCGTTTGATTGCCGCACTGGCGGCGGGTGCGCTCAGTAATGCGCTGCTGATTGAGCAACTGGAAAGCCAGAATATGCTGCCGGGCTCGTCCACAGCTTTTGAGCAGGTGACGGAAACGAAGATGATCGGCCTGTCACCCAATATGATGCAGCTGAAAAAAGAGATTGAGATTGTGGCAGGGTCCGATCTTAACGTCCTAATCAGCGGCGAAACGGGAACCGGGAAGGAGCTGGTGGCGAAAGCGATTCATGAAGGTTCGCCGCGTGCGGTGAATCCGCTGGTGTATCTGAACTGCGCAGCGTTGCCGGAAAGCGTGGCGGAAAGCGAACTGTTTGGCCACGTGAAAGGGGCGTTTACCGGTGCTATTAGCAATCGTAGCGGCAAGTTTGAAATGGCGGATAATGGCACGCTGTTCCTGGATGAGATTGGTGAACTGTCGCTGGCGCTACAGGCCAAGCTGCTGCGTGTGTTGCAGTACGGCGATATTCAGCGTGTGGGCGACGATCGCAGTCTGCGCGTTGACGTACGTGTGCTGGCGGCCACCAACCGTGATTTGCGTGAAGAGGTGCTGGCAGGGAATTTTCGTGCCGACCTTTTCCACCGTCTGAGCGTCTTTCCGCTTTCGGTGCCACCGTTGCGTGAGCGCGGTGACGATGTCGTGTTGCTGGCAGGGTATTTCTGCGAACAGTGTCGGCTGCGGCTGGGGCTTTCCCGCGTGGTGCTGAGTCCCGGTGCACGTCGTCATCTGTTGAGCTACGGCTGGCCGGGGAACGTGCGTGAGCTGGAACATGCCATTCATCGTGCGGTTGTGCTGGCGAGGGCGGCAAGGGCAGGGGATGAAGTGGTGCTGGAGCCGCAACATTTTGCCTTACAGGAAGAGGTGTATACGCCGCAAGATGAAGCCGAAGTCATTGCTGAGATCCCACTGAATCACAATCTGCGCGAAGCCACGGAATCTTTCCAGCGGGAGATGATCCGCCGTGCGCTGGCGCAGAACAATCATAGCTGGGCGGCAAGCGCGCGGGCGCTGGAAACAGACGTCGCCAACCTGCACCGGCTGGCGAAGCGTCTGGGCTTGAAGGATTAGAGGATGCCCGCCTGATAGAAATCCTGCAGGTTAATCGCGCCGGTGAGTTTGCCGTTTTCATCCACCACCGGTGCGGCGGTGATTTTGCGCTTCATCAGGACTTCTTTGGCATCAATGGCACGGCTTTCGGACTGCAATGTGATGCCATTATGGGTCATCGCCTCGCGAACCTCAGTGCTAAGCGACCCGCCACCGACCAGCCAGCGGCGCAGGTCGCCGTCGGTAAAGACGCCTTTCACCAGCGATTGATCGTCGCAGACTGCTACCAGACCCAGACCTGTACGGCTGAGTTCCAGCATGGCATTCATGACGCTGGTGGTGAGCGTCACCTGTGGTACGGCGTCGTCACGGCGCATCAGATGGTGCACTTTATTTAACAGACGCGCGCCCAACGCGCCAGCAGGATGTGAACGGGCAAAATCTTCTTCATTAAACCCACGAGCCTGCATGACGGCGATTGCCAGCGCGTCGCCCATCATCAGGGTGTTAACGGTGCTGGAGGTTGGCGCCAGGCGCATCGGGCAGGCTTCACGCTCTACTGAAATATCCAGCACGGCTTTTGCCGCCAGGCCCAGTGGCGAGGTTGGTTTTCCGGTCATTGCCAGCAGGGTGACGGATTTGTCTTCCAGACGCGGAATGATGAGATCCAGCTCTTTAGCTCCGCCAGAGTAGGAGATGAAGAGCATGACATCGCGGCTTTCAATCATACCTAAGTCGCCGTGCAACGCTTCTGCCGGATGTACAAAAAAGGCGGGTGTGCCGGTACTGGCGAGGGTTGCTGCGATTTTTTTGCCAATATGGCCGGATTTGCCAATCCCGGAAACAATCACTTTGCCTTCACAGTGGATGATAGTATTGGCGGCACGGACAAAATCATCGCCCAGTCGCTCTGGCAGTCGGCTGGCTTCCTGTAATTCCAGCATTAACGTCTGACGGCCCGCGTTCAGTAGTGCATCACTCATTGGTCTCTCCGGTTATAATCACTTCAATCCCTTTTGCTTCCAGCGCCTGACGAAACGCAGGGTTAATACCCGCATCGGTGATCAATTTATCGACGCTTTCCAGACTGCACACAACATTGGGACTTTTGCGCCCAAATTTTGACGAGTCAGCCATCAGAATCACTTCGCGAGCGGCATTGCACATCGCTTTACTGACGCTAAACACCTCATTAAATGTGGTTACGCCGGCATTGAGATCGATGCCGTCGGTGCCCATGAAGAGTTTATCAAAGCTGAACTGCTCAAAGGCATTTTCTGCCAGCTGTCCGTGAAATGACGCAGATTTTTTGCGGAATGTTCCGCCAGGCATCAGGATGGTTTGCTCGTTGTCCAGCTCCGAAAGCGCATTAACAATGTGCAGGCTGTTGGTCATGACGGTGATGTTGCTAAAGCGGCTGAGCATCGGCACCATCTGCAGTACCGTACTGCCCGCATCCAGAATAATGGAGTCGCCATCGTGAATATAGCGAACGGCGGCCTCAGCAATTTGCTCTTTTTTATGCGTATTGATCAGCGTTTTGTGATCGATGGGCGGGTCAGATTCGTCTTTATTCAATACTACACCGCCATAGGTGCGAATGACGGTTCCGGCATTTTCCAGAGTGACCAGATCTTTGCGAATGGTCGTACCGGTGGTGTCAAAGTAGTGGGCCAGTTCTTCAACTGAGCATTTTCCCTGCTTTTGCAAGTGCTCCAGTATGGCAGCCTGACGCTGACGAGGTTTCATAGGCGTGATTACCCTGACTTATGTATATACCCGTCATACTTCAAGCTGCATGTGCGTTGGCCGTCCTGCAGCTCGAATTATTGAGGGTGTAGGTTGCAAAATGATAATTTCGCAAGCTATTAGCATTCACAACGAAATTACCCATGTTTCAGTTTAAGCGCCAATGATAGTGCATTCTGCGAAAGCGGATCATGGGGAAAGATCACATCAGGCTGTAATTCATCAAGATGTTTGCCCATTATTGTGGCAATTTTGCCAGGTTTTGCAAAAACGGTAAGACCTTTCATAAATAACGTATCGGCAACCCGCTGTTGCTCATCCAGTGCGATAGCGACCACAACACGGGGTTTAAAGCGCCCACCGGAGCGACCCACGCCGACCCGACCCCGCTGGCACAGTTTATCGAAAGCCCGATTAAAACGGGATATTTGCCAGCCTCCCAATGCCAGTTGCAGACACCACGCAATGGCGGCGACGGTAATCAGTGCGGAAACCATATTGTTCTCCTTTGATGTTGCCGGATGACGTCGCGAGTGCGCCACCCGGCAGTAAAAATCAGAACATCACCTGACCGCCGGTCACGTTGATGGACTGCCCGGTACAGTAAGAGGCTTTTGGACTGGCGTAAAACAGCAGCATATTCAGTACGTCCTGATAATCGCAGCCGCGCTTGAGTGGCACTTTATCAATGTAGTACTGCTCCACTTCGTCCGGTTTGAGGCCAAGTTTAGTGGCATATTGCGGCAATAATGACTGGAACATTGGAGATTTCAGTAAGTTACCCAGCATCAATGAGTGTACCGTAATGCCGTATTCCGCCAGGTCCAGCGCCAGCGATTGAGTCAAGCCCACGCCGCCAAATTTCGCCGCGCTGTAACCCGAGTTATGCTTGCTACCCACTTTCCCCGATTTGGAGTTGATTTGGATAATGCGGCCCTGAACGCCATCACGGATCATCAGGCGCGAGAATTCACGCGCGCAGAGGAAATAGCCGACCAGATTCACCTGCAGCGAGCGGTCGAAATCCCCCAGCTGAAAGTCGCTGATAAATGCCGCTTTGGCAATGCCCGCGCTGTAAACCAGCAGGTCAACGCGACCGAATATTTCATCGACTCCGCGAGACAGCGCCAGCACGCTCTGTTCGCTGGTGGCATCGGCACCAAAACCGTAAGCGGTACCTTCGCCGAACTCGGCGTTAATTTCCTGTGCCACATTCGCCGCTTTATCGCTTTGAATATCGACGACCGCAACGCGGTATCCTTCTGTCGCAAGCCCACGGCAAAGGAATGCTCCCAGGGTCTGGCCTCCACCAATGACAACGGCAACCTGATTCATTTTTTTCTCCTTCAATCTTAAGCAACAAACTTCAAAATACAGCCCGGTGCGATATCGTCCGGTACGGGCCCCGCTATGTGCACGGTGCCGGGAAATTCCGCTTCGCTTAGTCCGTCGAAGCGCAGGGTGATATGTCCGAGTTCACGTAAGTTTTGTTCTGCCACGCTGCCGACAGCCGTAACCGGGTAGTGATGCTGGCCCAGTTCTAAACGGATACCGGCTTGTAGAGAACCGTTCAGTACGCCATGGCAATGAATGAAGCAAAACTCTTCGATATCTGCAGGGGCGCCTTCACGAAAGGTAATCAGCATCTGGTCGCAAAGTGCATCTGCTGCGCTTTGGCCGATACGGGTGATGGTGGTCTGATAAATCACGGTCATTTCTGAGTGCCTCTTATTGGTAAATAAAGCCGGAAACAAACCAGGCGATGAGAACAGTTGGCGCACCGGTGAGGAAGCGGCTTACCAGAACAGATGGCACACCGACGCGCACGGTGTCCTGACGGGCTTCGGCCAACGACAATCCCACAGGAATAAAATCGCACGCTGCCTGTGCGTTAATAGCAAACAGGGCAGGTAGTGCCAGATGCGGCGGGATATTTCCCAGACCAATCTGTACACCGATCAGCACGCCGATAACTTGTGCAATCACCGCCCCAGGGCCGAGGAAAGGCGATAACAATGGGAACGAGCAAATTAGCGCCAGGGTCACCAATCCCAGAGGGTGGCTGGCCAGCGGTGCAAGACCATGGGCTATCCAGTCACCTAAACCGGAAGCCATAATGATGCCAATCAGTGCCGAGACGAACGCCATAAATGGCAGAATGGTTTTCAGCACGGTATCAATCGTGTCGCGTCCGGACTGGAACAGCACCGCAACGGCAGAGCCCATGCCCATACCGACTTTTGCCAGCAGGCCATCACTTTGTTCGGTAATCTTTTTGCTGGTGTCGTAATCGCGACCGATAGTGCTGCTTGCAGGCTGCGGCGTAGCGGATGCTGCACCGACAACGGTGATATTTTCTTCTTTCACACCAGAGACATAGATATCTTCAACAATGTATTGTGCCAGCGGGCCGGATTTCCCGGTCGCGTGAATATTTACCGTCGGTATACGACGTTTCGGATAGATCCCGCAGCGCAATGTGCCGCCGCAGTCGATGATTGCTACACCGATTTCATTCTCTGGTGGTTCACCTTCTTTGAAGCCATCAACGGCCTGCCAGCCGGTCAAACTGGCCAGTTTGTCGACGATTGCAGGACGTGTCCCGGCAGTGATATAGACAATTTTCTTTCCGGAAATGGCGTCCAGTTCGAGTGGACCACCCCAGCCGCCTGTGCCTTTTTCAATACGAATACGCGTCATGATGTTGCTCCCGCCAGATGCACTTTCTGCTCAAGTTGAATGCCCATTTTTTTCTCAAAGATGGCGGTGGTGAAATCGGTCACCCAGCCACGGAAGAAGTTGGTGACCAGACCGACCAGTAAATAGCTCACGGCGAGCGGGCCGAGCGGGAGGCCCAGCGTCGTCAAGCCGCTGGCGATCCCCAGATAGACAAACAGTTCTCCGGGGTTAATGTGTGGGAACAAGCCGTTCATTGAGTGGCAGCTATAGGACGCTGCTGCGTAATAGCTGGGCTTATATCTCTCTGGCATAAAACGGCCCAGGCTCAGGGTCATGGGGTTACAAAAAACGAATGTACCGATGCACGGCAGCAGCAGATAGCGGGACAATGGGTTTCCGGCACAGCGCTGGGCAAAACGTTCAATACGCTGCTGGCCAATAAAGTTAATCAGCGCATTCATGATGACCAGCAGGCTAATCAGCAGTGGAAGAATACCGGTCACCATGCCGGTAAACACTTCTCCGCCTTTCTGGAACAGCCCGATAAACCACTCAGCACCGAGTGTGATGGTGTCGATCATTATTTTCTCCTGTAGGGATTTTAGTTACCTTGCCAAACGGTAATTAATTTTAATCAGATCGAAAGTTTTAAAAGTGTTATTTTGATCTCAAAATGAAAGATAAATATTTTAATTTGAAAGTTATTGCGTGAATGCTCGCAAATGTGCTGGTCAGAGATGAAAGGGGATGTAAATTCTGTGCAGGAGAGCGACTACCGCTTCCTTGTACGACGGAGGATGCTTTACCATACTTCCCCCAGGCTGAATTTGTTTAATGGATGTCTCATGTTCAAGCGTCGTTATGTAGCGTTACTCCCCCTTTTCGTACTGCTCGCTGCCTGTAGCAGCAAACCCAAACCTTCAGAGACTCAAACGACTACGGGTTCGCCATCCGGCGGCTTCCTGCTTGAGCCACAGCACAACGTCATGCAAACCAGTGGTGATTTCGCCAATAATCCGAATGCACAGCAGTTCATCGAGAAAATGGTGAACAAGCATGGTTTTGACCGTCAGCAATTGCAGGAAATCCTGTCGCAGGCTAAGCGGCTGGACTCAGTATTGCGTCTGATGGACCGCCAGGCACCAACGACACAGCCGCCAGCCGGACCTAACGGTGCATGGCTGCGCTATCGCAAGCAGTTCATCACCCCGGACAACGTGCAAAATGGTGTGGCGTTCTGGAATCAATATGAAGATGCGCTGAACCGCGCGTGGCAGGTATACGGCGTACCACCAGAAATTATCGTCGGCATTATCGGCGTTGAAACGCGCTGGGGCCGCGTGATGGGCAAAACGCGTATTCTGGATGCGCTGGCGACGCTCTCCTTCAACTATCCGCGCCGTGCGGAATACTTCTCTGGCGAGTTGGAAACATTCCTACTGATGGCGCGAGATGAAAGCGATGATCCGCTCGATCTAAAAGGTTCCTTTGCTGGTGCGATGGGTTACGGTCAGTTTATGCCATCCTCCTATAAACAATATGCCGTTGATTTCAATGGTGATGGGCACATTAACCTGTGGGATCCCGTCGATGCTATCGGCAGCGTGGCGAACTATTTCAAAGGGCACGGCTGGGTGAAAGGCGACACCGTGGCGGTCCCTGCAAATGGACAGGCACCGGGTCTTGCGAATGGCTTTAAAACCCAATACAGCATTTCTCAGCTTGCCGCTGCGGGTCTGACACCGCAGCAGTCGTTGGGGAATCATCAGCAGGCTAGCCTACTGCGTCTGGATGTTGGCACCGGCTACCAGTACTGGTATGGACTGCCGAACTTCTACACTATCACCCGCTATAACCACAGCACGCATTACGCGATGGCGGTTTGGCAGTTGGGGCAGGCGGTAGCACTGGCTCGCGTGCAGTAATCGCTCGTTACCGGCCTACAGGAAGATTTCGCTTGTAGGCCGGATAAGATGCTCTGGCATCGCTATCCGGCAGGTCTTATTTATGCAACGGATCAATTTTTGGAATCCCCCTCGTAAAACGTTCTCCTCATCCCCATCTTGGTTGTGAAAGTGCTATCTTGTCCGGCATATTTTTTTAACTGACAGAGGCTGAAATGACCGACAGTGAACTGATGCAGTTAAGTGAGCAGGTGGGGCTGGCGTTAAAAGCACGCGGAGCAACGGTGACAACAGCGGAATCCTGCACTGGCGGTTGGGTGGCAAAAGCCATTACCGATATTGCTGGTAGCTCAGCCTGGTTTGAGCGCGGGTTTGTCACGTACAGTAACCAAGCCAAAGCGCAGATGATCGGCGTGCGCGAAGAAACGCTGGCGCAGCATGGGGCGGTGAGTGAACCGGTGGTCGTTGAAATGGCGATTGGCGCGCTAAAAGCCGCCCGTGCAGACTTCGCCGTCTCGATTAGCGGTATCGCAGGACCCGATGGTGGTAGTGAAGACAAACCCGTTGGTACGGTATGGTTTGCCTTCGCCAGCGTCAGTGGGGAGGGGATTACCCGACGGGAATGCTTCAGCGGCGACCGTGAGTCGGTACGTCGCCAGGCGACCGCGTATGCGTTACAAACCCTGTGGCAACAATTTCTACAAAATACTTGATACTGTATGAGCATACAGTATAATTGCCTCAACAGAACATTATCTTTCACGTTTCACGGTTTAATCCGAAAGCGGCATGACAGGAGTAATTAATGGCTATCGACGAAAACAAACAGAAAGCGTTGGCGGCAGCGCTGGGTCAGATCGAAAAGCAATTCGGTAAAGGCTCCATCATGCGCCTGGGTGAAGACCGTTCCATGGACGTGGAAACCATCTCCACCGGTTCGCTTTCTCTGGATATCGCATTGGGCGCGGGCGGTTTGCCGATGGGACGCATCGTCGAAATTTATGGGCCTGAATCCTCCGGTAAAACAACGCTGACGCTGCAAGTTATTGCGGCCGCACAGCGCGAAGGTAAAACCTGTGCATTCATCGATGCAGAGCACGCGTTGGATCCTGTCTATGCGCGTAAGCTTGGTGTTGATATTGATAACCTGCTGTGTTCTCAGCCGGATACGGGTGAACAAGCGCTGGAAATCTGTGACGCACTGGCGCGTTCTGGCGCAGTCGACGTTATCGTTGTTGACTCCGTTGCTGCACTGACGCCGAAGGCTGAAATCGAAGGTGAGATCGGTGACTCTCATATGGGCCTTGCGGCACGTATGATGAGCCAGGCAATGCGTAAGCTGGCGGGTAACCTGAAGCAGTCCAACACATTGCTGATTTTCATCAACCAGATCCGTATGAAAATTGGCGTTATGTTCGGTAACCCGGAAACGACTACCGGTGGTAACGCCCTGAAATTTTACGCCTCCGTCCGTCTGGATATCCGTCGTATTGGCGCGGTGAAAGAGGGCGATAACGTGGTCGGTAGCGAAACCCGCGTTAAGGTCGTGAAAAACAAAATTGCAGCACCGTTTAAACAGGCTGAATTCCAGATTCTGTACGGTGAAGGTATCAACTTCTACGGCGAACTGGTTGACCTGGGCGTGAAAGAGAAGCTGATTGAAAAAGCTGGCGCATGGTATAGCTACAACGGTGATAAAATTGGTCAGGGTAAAGCGAATGCGACCAACTGGCTGAAAGAAAACCCGGCTGCCGCAAAAGAAATTGAGAAAAAACTACGCGAGTTACTGCTCAATAACCAGGATTCAACACCAGATTTCTCCGTTGATGACGGTGGTGAAGACGTAGCAGAAACTAACGAAGATTTCTGATAGTCTGACGTAATCGCATATAAAAGGGCTGCATATCATGCAGCCCTTTTCCATTCCTGAAGGCTCAATATGACAGATTCAACTTCCCGCCGCTCTGCTTACTCCCGATTACTTGACCGCGCGGTGCGAATACTTGCGATGCGCGATCACAGTGAGCAGGAACTGCGGCGTAAACTGGCTGCTCCGGTGATGGGGAAAACTGGACCAGAAGAAATTGATGCCACGCCGGAGGATTACGACAAGGTTATCGCCTGGTGTATCGAAAGCCGTTATCTTGATGATGACCGATTTGTTCAGCAATTCATCACCAGCCGTAGCCGTAAAGGTTATGGGCCTGCGCGTGTGCGCCAGGAATTAGGTCACAAAGGGATAGCTCGTGAAGCCATTGAGCGGGCAATGCGGGAATGTGAGATTGACTGGGCGTTGCTTGCGCGTGAGCAGGCAATCAGAAAATATGGCGACCCCTTACCTGTCGATTTTTCAGAAAAGGTTAAGGTCCAGCGTTTTTTGCTCTATCGCGGCTATCTGATGGAAGATATTCAGGCAATATGGCGAAATTTTGACGATTGAGCGCATACGGGATTTTACTTCCCAGTAAAGAAAACTTATCTTATTCCCACTTTTCGATTGCCAGAGGCGCAGTTTGCATGCCGATGCTGGTAATGACATTTCGTTAGCTTGATTTCTTCAGGATAATTATGAGCAAGAGCACCGCTGAGATCCGTCAGGCGTTTCTCGATTTTTTCCATAGTAAAGGACATCAGGTAGTTGCCAGCAGCTCCCTGGTACCCAACAATGACCCTACTTTGTTGTTTACCAACGCCGGGATGAACCAGTTCAAGGATGTATTCCTTGGCCTCGACAAGCGTAATTATTCCCGCGCAACCACTTCGCAGCGTTGCGTACGCGCGGGCGGTAAGCACAACGATCTGGAAAACGTCGGTTACACTGCACGTCACCACACCTTCTTCGAAATGCTGGGCAACTTCAGCTTCGGCGACTACTTCAAACACGATGCCATTCAATACGCATGGGAACTGCTGACCGGTGAAAACTGGTTTGCTCTGCCAAAAGAGCGTCTGTGGGTTACCGTCTACGAAACTGACGACGAAGCCTATGAAATCTGGGAAAAAGAAGTCGGTATTCCGCGCGAACGTATCATCCGTATTGGTGATAACAAAGGCGCTGCTTATGCATCCGACAACTTCTGGCAGATGGGTGATACCGGTCCTTGCGGTCCGTGCACCGAGATTTTCTACGACCACGGTGACCACATTTGGGGTGGCCCTCCGGGAAGTGCAGAAGAAGATGGCGATCGCTACATTGAGATCTGGAACATCGTCTTCATGCAGTTCAACCGTCAAGCCGACGGCACCATGGAACCGCTACCGAAGCCGTCCGTGGACACCGGTATGGGTCTGGAGCGTATTGCGGCCGTGCTGCAACACGTTAACTCTAACTATGAAATTGACCTGTTCCGCTCGCTGATCGAAGCCGTAGCGAAAGTGACCGGTGCGACCGATCTGAGCAATAAATCACTGCGCGTTATCGCCGACCATATTCGTTCCTGCGCATTCCTGGTCGCTGATGGTGTTGTCCCGTCGAATGAAAACCGTGGCTATGTGCTGCGCCGTATCATTCGTCGCGCGGTACGTCATGGCAACATGCTGGGCGCGAAAGATACCTTCTTCTACAAGTTGGTTGGTCCACTGGTAGACGTGATGGGGTCTGCGGGTGAAGAACTGAAGCGTCAACAAACCATGGTTGAGCAGGTTCTGAAAACCGAAGAAGAGCAGTTTGCGCGTACGCTGGAGCGTGGGCTGGCGCTGCTGGATGAAGAGCTGGCGAAACTGTCTGGCGATACGCTGGATGGCGAAACAGCATTCCGCCTGTATGACACTTACGGTTTCCCGGTTGATCTGACGGCAGACGTTTGTCGTGAGCGCAACATTAAGGTTGATGAAGCGGGTTTCGAAGCCGCAATGGAAGAACAGCGCCGTCGTGCGCGTGAAGCCAGCGGTTTTGGCGCAGACTACAATGCGATGATTCGTGTTGATGGTGCCTCTGAATTTAAAGGCTATGAGAACCTGGAACTGAACGGCAAAGTGACCGCGCTGTTTGTTGATGGTAAAGCGGTAGATGCCATTAGTGCAGGTCAGGACGCTGTCGTTGTTCTGGACCAGACGCCGTTCTATGCAGAATCCGGTGGTCAGGTTGGCGATAAAGGTGAACTGAAAGGCGCAGGTTTTGCATTTGCCGTGAACGACACGCAAAAATATGGTCAGGCAATTGGTCATATTGGCAAGCTGTCTACGGGGTCTCTGAAAGTGGGCGATGCGGTACAGGCTGATGTGGATGAAGCGCGTCGTGCGCGGATCCGTCTCAATCACTCTGCAACGCACCTGATGCACGCTGCGTTGCGTCAGGTTCTGGGCACGCATGTGGCGCAGAAAGGTTCACTGGTAAACGATAAAGTGCTGCGTTTCGACTTCTCGCATACCGAAGCGATGAAGCCTGCTGAAATTCGTGCTGTTGAAGATCTGGTGAATGCGCAAATTCGTCGCAACCTGCCGATTGAAACGAACATCATGGATCTCGAGGCAGCGAAAGCCAAAGGTGCAATGGCGCTGTTTGGTGAGAAATACGATGATCACGTGCGTGTTCTGAGCATGGGGGACTTCTCTACCGAACTGTGTGGTGGTACTCACGCCAGTCGTACGGGCGATATCGGTCTGTTCCGTATTGTCTCCGAGTCTGGTACCGCTGCGGGCGTTCGTCGTATCGAAGCCGTGACCGGTGAAGGCGCTCTGAATACCGTGCATGCTGAAAGCGATCGCTTAAGCGATATTGCGCAACTGCTGAAAGGCGATAGCCAGAATATCGGTGATAAAGTTCGTTCCGTACTGGAACGTACGCGTCAGCTCGAAAAAGAATTGCAGCAATTGAAGGAACAGGCCGCAGCGCAGGAAAGTGCGAACCTTTCCAGCAAAGCAGTTGATATCAACGGCGTGAAGCTGTTGGTCAGCGAGCTTGCGGACGTTGAACCGAAAATGCTGCGTACCATGGTTGATGATCTGAAAAATCAGCTGGGTTCTACTGTTGTCGTACTGGCAACAGTTGCTGAAGGTAAGGTTTCTCTGATTGCGGGCGTGTCTAAGGATGTGACAGACCGCGTGAAAGCAGGGGAACTGATTGGGATGGTCGCTCAGCAGGTAGGCGGCAAGGGTGGTGGTCGTCCGGACATGGCGCAAGCCGGTGGTACGGATGCTGCGGCTCTGCCGGCAGCGTTAGCCAGTGTGAAAGGCTGGGTTAGCGCAAAACTGTAAAAATTATAAGCGTAAGTCGACGCTGCGGGCTTCAATCCGCAGCGTTTACATCAACGCTATCGACAACGATAAAGTCAGGTTGAAGTTGTGTATATCGGCTAAACTTAGGTTTAACAGAATGTGATGCCGTGACTGCTTACACTTAGGTGTTTGTCATCGCTTACTTTTTGGCGTTATATGATGGATAATGCCGGGATACAGAGAGACCCGACTCTTTTAATCTTTCAAGGAGCAAAGAATGCTGATTCTGACTCGTCGAGTTGGTGAGACCCTCATGATAGGCGATGAGGTCACCGTGACAGTTTTAGGGGTGAAGGGCAACCAGGTGCGCATTGGCGTCAACGCCCCGAAAGAAGTTTCTGTCCATCGTGAAGAGATCTACCAGCGTATCCAGGCTGAAAAATCCCAGCAGTCCAGTTACTAAGGTTTTCGCGTCTCACCTTTCTGGTGAGGCGCAACCTGATTGAGTACCTTCTTTTCTTACTTTTTACCTTCTCATTGCTCTCTTATCTCTTTCTATACGGCTCTGACTTCTCTCTGATTCTTGTCATTCCACGTCGTTTTCTCTGCTGTGATGCTGTTGTTGTCTTTCCCGGTGATTTTTCTGTTCATACATCGTCTCCGTAAACGCCAATTTATCTGTTGATAAAACACTCTTTTTGCCGTTTTTGCAGACTAATTGCGCGTGAAATGTGCAAACGATAAAAGCTCTGGAAAAATTGTTTGACTTATAAGTCCCAGAAAGTAATATGTGCGCCACGCAGCGACGATGAGCAGAAACAAGTTCTTCGAAGCACTCGTAAGAGGCGTGTTGGTGAGGTGGCCGAGAGGCTGAAGGCGCTCCCCTGCTAAGGGAGTATGCGGTCAAAAGCTGCATCCGGGGTTCGAATCCCCGCCTCACCGCCATTTGCATCCGTAGCTCAGCTGGATAGAGTACTCGGCTACGAACCGAGCGGTCGGAGGTTCGAATCCTCCCGGATGCACCATCTTCTCTGTAATTGCGTATTAGCGTTATTACGGAAAATTGATAGAGCTTTAGCAGCGATATCAAATCTGCAGTAAAGTAGTTTCCCTGATGCATCCGTAGCTCAGCTGGATAGAGTACTCGGCTACGAACCGAGCGGTCGGAGGTTCGAATCCTCCCGGATGCACCAT
>NZ_JBKGLW010000017.1:0-79815 GCF_046555775.1 Citrobacter sp. U14242 | reverse complement strand
CGGGGGCCGGATTTGAACCGACGACCTTCGGGTTATGAGCCCGACGAGCTACCAGGCTGCTCCACCCCGCGTCACCGTACTGCTTGTACTTCATCAAATTTTAATTGGTTGCGGGGGCCAGATTTGAACTGACGACCTTCGGGTTATGAGCCCGACGAGCTACCAGGCTGCTCCACCCCGCGTCCGTGGATGCGCACTATACTCTGCTCGCATTTTCATGCAACCCTTTTTTCACCTTGATCACGTTTTAAGGCTGAAAATGAACAAAAACAACGCATTCTGGATTATTTTTTGCTCAAAATTTGCGTTGGGGTATGTATACGCATTTCATTAGGTTCGGGGGTTTGTTATCTTCGTCTCGCATTCAGGCAACATAAGACGAGAACAATGAAAGGACGTTGGGCAAAATATCTTCTGGCGGGGGCGGTAGTCGCGATGCTCGCCGCGTGTTCCTCTAAACCCACCGATCGTGGGCAGCAGTATAAAGACGGGAAATTTACCCAGCCTTTCTCACTGGTGAACCAACCTGATGCGGTTGGCGCGCCAATTAACGCCGGTGATTTCGCCGAGCAGGTTAATCAAATTCGCAGCGCTTCCCCGCGTTTGTACGGTAACCAGAGCAACGTCTACAATGCTATCCAGCAGTGGCTACGTGCGGGCGGTGATACGCGCAGTATGCGCCAGTTTGGTATTGATGCCTGGCAAATGGAAGGGGCGGACAATTACGGTAACGTCCAGTTTACCGGTTACTACACGCCGGTTATCCAGGCGCGACATACACGCCAGGGCGAGTTTCAGTATCCTATCTATCGCATGCCGCCAAAACGTGGGCGCTTACCCTCTCGTGCCGAGATCTACGCAGGTGCGTTAAGCGACAATTACATTCTGGCGTACAGCAACTCTCTGATGGATAACTTCATCATGGATGTTCAGGGCAGCGGCTACATTGATTTTGGTGATGGTAGTCCGCTTAACTTCTTTAGCTATTCCGGGAAAAATGGCCACGCTTATCGCAGTATCGGTAAGGTGCTGATCGATCGCGGTGAAGTGAAGAAAGAAGATATGTCGATGCAGGCTATTCGCCATTGGGGCGAGACGCACAGTGAAGCCGAAGTGCGTGAGCTTCTGGAGCAAAACCCATCATTCGTTTTCTTTAAGCCGCAATCTTTTGCGCCGGTCAAAGGGGCCAGCGCTGTACCGTTGATTGGTCGTGCATCTGTTGCGTCTGACCGCAGTATTATCCCTGCAGGTACGACGTTACTGGCGGAAGTCCCGCTTCTGGACAATAACGGGAAATTCACCGGTCAGTATGAACTGCGCCTGATGGTGGCACTGGATGTCGGTGGGGCCATCAAAGGCCAGCACTTTGATATCTATCAGGGTATTGGTGCCGACGCTGGACACCGGGCAGGGTGGTATAATCACTATGGTCGCGTGTGGGTACTGAAATCTGCCGGCAACGCGGGAAACGTGTTTAGCGGTTAATTGCCTGATGGCTGCGGTATCTTATCTGGCCTACAAATTTAGCGTGTAGGCCGGATAAGCAAAGCGCCAGAGCGGAATGTTCCGCTCTTTTTGTTTTCTCTATCTGAGGTTCTATGTCAGTGGTAATAAGTGATGCCTGGCGTCAGCGTTTTGGCGGCACTGCGCGTTTATATGGTGAACATGCGCTGCAGCTCTTTGCCCAATCGCACGTTTGTGTCGTTGGGATTGGCGGCGTGGGGTCGTGGGCGGCGGAAGCACTGGCGCGTACCGGTATTGGCGCTATTACACTCATCGATATGGATGATGTGTGCGTCACGAATACTAACCGTCAAATCCATGCTTTGCGTGATAACGTCGGCCTGGCGAAAGCTGAGGTGATGGCCGAACGTATACGTCAGATTAACCCGGAGTGTCGGGTGACCGTGGTTGATGATTTTGTCACGCCGGATAACGTTGCCGAATATATGAGCGCAGGATTCTCGTATGTTATTGATGCAATTGATAGTGTACGCCCAAAAGCGGCACTGATCGCATATTGCCGACGTAATAAAGTTCCGCTGGTGACAACCGGAGGCGCGGGGGGACAGATTGATCCCACGCAGATTCAGGTGGTTGATTTGGCAAAAACCATCCAGGATCCGCTGGCGGCGAAGCTGCGTGAGCGGCTGAAAAGCGATTTTGGGGTGGTGAAAAACAGCAAAGGCAAGCTGGGCGTGGACTGCGTGTTCTCGACCGAGGCGTTAGTTTACCCGCAGGCCGATGGGTCTGTGTGTGCAATGAAGGCCACGGCGGAAGGGCCGAAGCGTATGGATTGTGCGTCCGGGTTTGGCGCTGCCACCATGGTGACGGCGACTTTTGGCTTCGTTGCCGTGTCCCACGCGTTAAAGAAGATGATGGCGAAGGCAGCGCGTCAGGGATAAGTTAGTTAGCCGGATGGCGCTTATGCTTATCCGGCAAAATGCTTATACAGCTTGCTGTGCCGCCTCAAGAATCGCCTCGTTCAGCGCATTCAGTCCCTGACTGCGTGAGGCGCTGAGCTGCGCCCGCAGACCTAACTCATCAAAAAACGCCATCGGCGAGCACCCCTGTAACTCCGCGACAGTTTTGCCTTCGACGGTGGTGAGTAAAACCGCCAGCAGGCCGCGCACAATTCGGCCTTCACTATCACCGAAGAAGTGAAGTGTGCCATTCTCATGCAGGCTGTACCCCAGCCAAACGCGGTTTTCACATCCGGCAATCTCTTTTGCCTGCGCCTTCAGATCATCCGAAAGGGCCGGAAGTTGCTTACCCAGTAGAATAAGTTGACGATATTTATCTTCCCACTGGGTGAGCGGGATAAAAGTATTGCGTAACGTCTCTTCAGTTACGATTGTGCCAAACGGGTGTCCGGCAAACAGAGGGCTTGTCATTAGTCCACCAATATTTCCAGTGCGCGGTCAACAGCCGTGACCAACGCGTCAACATCGCTTCGGGTATTATAAGGTGCAAATGAAGCGCGCAGGGTGCCTGATACGCCAAGTTCTGCCAACAGCGGTTGCGCGCAGTGCTGTCCTGCGCGCAAAGCGATGCCATATTCTGCCAGCAGCGTGACCATATCGCTGTGGTGCACACCCATAAAATCAAAGGCTAACAGGCTGGAGTCCTGGCAGCGGAAGGAGCGAAATCCCGGCCGTTTCGCCAGCGCATCTTCTGCCAGCGTAGCCAAACTGCGGCTCCAGTTTTCGGCCTGTACGATGTCGATATCCGCCAGCCATTCCAGCGCCGAGCTCAGGCCGATGACCCCAGCCACGTTAGGCGTGCCTGCCTCAAGCTTCCACGGTGCCGCTTGTGTGGTGAAACCGTCAAAGCTGACTTCGCTAATCATTTTACCGCCGCCGAGCCATGGCGACATGGCTTCCAGCAGCTCTGGCTTACCATACAAAACGCCGATTCCGGTCGGTCCGTACAGCTTATGACCAGAAAAAGCATAGAAATCAATATCCAACTGCTGCACATCTGCAGGGAAATGCACCACGCCCTGGGCGCCGTCCACCATCACTACCATACCTGCCGCATGGGCAAGCGTAATGGCGTGCGCTAAATCCGGGCAGCCACCGGTGACGTTAGACATCTGTCCCAGCGCCAGTATGCGACTGCGCGAGGTGATGAGTTCAGGTAAACGCCCAACGTCAGGGAGTAACTGGGCATTGAGCGGCAGTTTGACGACCTTAGCACCCGTTTGCTCCGCCACCATCAGCCAGGGAACCAGGTTGGCGTGATGTTCTGCCACGCTAACGATAATCTCGTCGCCCGGCTGTAAGCGCGGACGCGCGTAACTTTGGGCAACCATGTTGATCGCTTCCGTCGTACCACGGGTCCAGACCACCGTCTTGTCATCGGGAGCATTGATGAGACGCGCGACTTTTTCCCGCGCGGCCTCATAGCGTGCGGTCAGACGCTGGGCTTGTGCAAACTGGCTGCGATGGACGTTTCCGGCGCTCAGACTATAAAACTGATGGGTCGCCTCAATCACCGCCTGCGGCTTCAATGCCGTCGCGGCGCTGTCGAGATAGACACCTGCATCGTTGAGTGCGGGAAATTGTGCGCGAAACTGCGTGGGGTTAAAAGCGTTCATGGTATTCCTCAGTTCAGTAAACCGATCGTGGCGCAAAAAGGGCGCAGACACAAGGGTTGCGCTAACCATCGGAATCCTCTGGATATCCCGGCGAGGTCTGTGCAGTGTCTTATGCTAAATAGTGTTAGGCGAATAATTTTGCCTGTTATGGAATTCGTTTTATCTGGCATAAATTGCTGTGAGGAGAAGAATATGAAAAAGACTACTGCCATAATCTCTGCCTGTATGCTGACTTTTGCCCTGAGCGCCTGTTCCGGTCCGAATTACGTGATGCACACCAACGATGGCCGGACAATCGTGTCTGACGGTAAGCCAAAGACCGATAATGAGACAGGAATGATTTCGTATAAAGACGCTAACGGCAACAAACAGCAGATTAACCGTACCGATGTGAAAGAGATGGTAGAACTGGAGAAATAGCCGGTCGTCATTGGCAGACACACGGACAAAAAAAAGCACCGCAATTTGGCGGTGCTACATTAATCACTATGGACAGACAGGGTAAATGTACAGGAAGTGAAAAAGGGTAGCTTTGCTACCATGGTCTGAATCGCAGACCAATTGCAAACACAACAACACAACATCACAACCGTAAGCCAAAAGCCCACCAGAACACGCATTCCGATAAAACTTTTCGTTCCGGCTTCAGGAAGTGCCGCCACTATAGGTATTTGCTGGTAGAACCTCAACGGACAATTTATAATGGCTCAGATTAAAAAAACTAATAGGTTACAGCCTGTTAGGTAATTGTTAAATTCATTTAACATCAAAGCCTAAAAGTCATGTCAAAACGATTACCACCCTTAAATGCGTTACGTGTTTTTGATGCTGCCGCGCGCCATTTAAGCTTTACGCGCGCAGCAGAAGAACTTTTTGTGACGCAGGCCGCAGTAAGTCACCAAATCAAGTCACTTGAGGATTTTTTGGGGCTGAAGCTGTTTCGTCGGCGCAATCGATCGCTGTTGTTGACGGAAGAGGGGCAAAGCTATTTCCTCGACATCAAAGAGATTTTTTCGCAATTAACCGATGCGACGCGTAAACTTCAGGCACGCAGTGCAAAAGGCGCGCTTACCGTCAGTTTATTGCCCAGTTTTGCGATTCAATGGCTGGTGCCCAGACTCTCTAGCTTTAACTCAGCTTATCCGGGAATCGATGTCAGGATCCAGGCCGTGGACCGTCAGGAAGATAAACTGGCCGACGACGTCGATGTGGCTATTTTCTACGGACGAGGCAACTGGCCTGGCTTACGCGTAGAGAAATTGTACGCAGAATACTTGCTACCAGTTTGCTCTCCTTTATTGCTGACTGGCGATAAACCGCTGAAGACGCCTGAAGATCTGGCAAAACATACGTTATTGCACGATGCGTCACGTCGTGACTGGCAAGCTTATACGCGCCAGCTCGGGCTGAATCATATCAACGTACAGCAGGGACCTATCTTCAGCCATAGCGCCATGGTGCTACAGGCCGCTATCCATGGACAGGGCGTTGCGTTGGCCAATAACGTTATGGCGCAGTCCGAAATTGAAGCCGGACGTCTGGTTTGTCCTTTTAATGATGTTCTGGTCAGCAAAAACGCATTTTATCTGGTTTGTCATGACAGTCAGGCAGAACTGGGTAAAATAGCCGCCTTCCGTCAGTGGATACTGGCGAAAGCGGCCACGGAACAAGAAAAATTCCGCTTTCGTTATGAACAATAATTTACGTAGGGTATTAACATGACCAGCCGTTTTATGCTGATTTTTGCCGCCATCAGTGGCTTTATCTTTGTCGCTCTGGGAGCCTTTGGGGCACATGTTCTGAGTAAAACCCTCGGCGTTGTTGAAATGGGGTGGATCCAGACTGGCCTTGAGTATCAGGCATTTCATACGCTGGCTATTTTTGGTCTGGCCGTCGCCATGCAGCGACGTATTAGCATTTGGTTTTACTGGAGTAGCGTGTTTCTGGCATTAGGGACCGTGCTGTTTAGCGGCAGTCTGTATTGCCTCGCGCTTTCTCATTTACGCCTGTGGGCGTTTGTTACCCCCGTCGGTGGTTTTAGCTTCCTTGTAGGCTGGGCACTGATGTTAGTGGGCGCTATTCGATTGAAACGTAAGGGCGTAAGCCATGAATAAGGTTGTATTGTTGTGTCGCCCGGGTTTTGAAAAAGAGTGCGCCGCAGAAATTACGGATAAAGCAGGGCGTCGCGAAATCTTTGGTTTCGCCCGCGTCAAAGAAAATGCGGGTTATGTCATCTTTGAATGCTATCAGCAGGAAGATGCGGAAAAGCTGGTTAAAGAGTTGCCGTTCAGTTCACTGATTTTTGCCCGCCAAATGTTTGTTGTCGGCGAGCTACTGCAATATTTGCCGCCGGAAGACCGCATCACACCGATCGTCGGTATGCTGCAGGGTGTGGTGGAGAAAGGCGGCGATTTGCGTGTCGAAGTTGCCGACACGAATGAAAGCAAAGAGCTGGTTAAATTTTGCCGCAAATTTACCGTACCGCTTCGCGCCGCGCTGCGTGAAGCGGGTGTGCTGGCAAAGTATGAAACGCCAAAACGTCCGGTAGTGCACGTCTTCTTTATTGCACCTGGCTGTTGCTACACTGGCTACTCCTGGCCTGATAATAACTCGCCGTTCTATATGGGGATTCCGCGACTGAAATTCCCGGCTGATGCGCCGAGCCGTTCAACGCTGAAGCTGGAAGAGGCGCTGCATGTGTTTATTCCTGCCGATGAGTGGGATGAGCGTCTGGCCAATGGAATGTATGCCGTTGATTTAGGAGCATGTCCTGGCGGTTGGACCTATCAACTGGTTAAACGCAATATGTGGGTGTACTCGGTGGATAATGGTCCGATGGCGCAAAGCCTGATGGATACCGGGCAGGTCACCTGGCTGCGGGAAGATGGATTTAAGTATCGCCCGAATCGTAACAACATTTCGTGGATGGTCTGCGATATGGTGGAGAAACCGGCCAAAGTTGCTGCGCTGATGGCGCAATGGCTGGTGAACGGCTGGTGCCGCGAGACGATTTTTAACCTTAAGCTGCCGATGAAAAAGCGCTACGAGGAAGTGTCGCAAAACCTGGCGTATATTCAGGCACAGCTTGATGAGCATGGCGTGAATGCGCAGATTCAGGCGCGTCAGCTTTATCACGACCGTGAAGAAGTCACCGTGCACGTGCGCCGTCTGTGGGCTGCCGTCGGTGGTCGCCGCGACGAACGATAATACTTATTTGCCGGATGGCGGCGTGACCGCCTCATCCGGCCTGGATTGTTTCAATCATTTCTGTATCTGAAATAATATGCGTCACATTTTCCAGATGCCCAATCTGCGCCTCACCCGAGCGATTAAATTTACTCTTATCAATCAATAATAATGACTGCGCCGCACGTTTAAGCAGGATGGATTTAAAATCGGCGTTGGTAGCATTTGAATCCCAGAGTGTACCGCCGCGGTCGATCCCCTCGCAGGAAAAGATAAACAGGTCGATATCAAGTGACTTTAGTTGTGAGATGAGCGATGGATTAACGTAGCAACCGTATTTACGCTCAAGTCGACCACCAGAACTGATCAGCTGAATATTTTCACGTTTTCCCAATTCGAGGCAAATCGGTTGGCTATTCGTAAATACGTGAATGTTAATGTCTGGCAACAGGCGAGCCAGGTACCAGCAGGTAGAACTGGCATCCAGAGCGATCACCATGCCTTCCTCTATCCACGTTAACGCGTCTCTGGCGATATCGGCTTTGTGGGAATAATGGCTTTTCAGTCTGATATGAAACGGCTCGCCGCAGTCCTGGTTTACCCGATGTATCACTTTGGCTCGCCCGTGATTACGCAGAACCTTACCCTGCGCCTGCAGTTGCGTAAGATCGCGACGGATAGTTTCTTTACTGACATTGAGCTGTGAGGATAAGGTTTCAGTCGTCAGACTTTTATGGTTGCTCAACAGATCCAGGAGCGCTTGCAGGCGTGCTGCTTTCATGTTTTCTCACCCCATCATGCGGTGAATGCCCGTACCTGCCGGGCATTCAGGTAAGAGATTATGGCGTTACCCCTTTTTTTAACAGGATATTTCCGTACTTTGCCCGCTCCCCTGTAATAACGATTGCGAATACTTTTTGTGCTCGTTCATAAAATGCATAACGGTCAATGCGAGTGATGTCCGGGCAAGGTGTTTGTAATGACAGGGCCTGCCGATATCGCGCTTCTACGTCGGGGTCGAGCGAGTCTCCTTCGACGGCGGCCATCATCACCAGTGGTGGGGCGTAACTGTCCAGTTCAAACAGCGGAATAATCGCCCGCAACAGGTCGCCGACCTGCAGACCATCGGCCCGGATCACCTGTGGTCCCATGCTGTGGGCCGGAAAGTGGGCGTCGGAAAAGATAATCTCATCACCGTGACCCATTTCAGCCAGCACCTTCAGCAGATCAGGGGAAATTAAGGGGGAAATCGTTTTGAGCATGTCACTCGACTCCTGTGAATACGGATTCTGTTTGTGGATAGAAGTAACGATATTGATAGTCCACCTGCGCACGAGCCAGCTCCGGAGAGGCAAATTCGCCAATACCTGACCAGGCAAACATCGCCGCGCCGGCGACGGTGGTTTCGGCGTCATCCAGCACTTTGATGGGGATACTCAGAACGTTCGCTTTAATCTGATTCCACAGCGCGTTGCGACTTCCTCCGCCAACCAGCAACAGCTCTGTCGCCTGGAAGTGACCGATGGTTTCCAGCGTGTGCAGATTTTGCCGCAGCTGTTGGGTGAGGCCCTCCAGCGCCGCACGATAAAAGTGCCCACGGGTGCTATTGAGCGTGACGCCTTGCCAGCCCGCGCTTGCACCGCTGAGTAGATCGCACTGCATTTTTACGCCATCAGCCCCTGCCGGAATGGCCTGTGCCTCATCGATAAGCGTTTGCCATGGTGTATCGGCAGTCCACAGTAGCTTGCGTACCCATTCGAGGACGCCGGAAGCCAGCCACTGCATTCCGGGGGTGTACAACCCGGCCTGACAGTCCAGTTCGCAGGTGGAGCCGGAATAATGGCTCAGCAGTGGAGTATTCACCTGTGCGCTGCGTACCATCAGTATTTCCCATGTACCGGAAGAGAGCACGGGTTCATCTGGTTGTGCGCCTGCGCCAAAGAGCGCAAACTGCGTGTCGTGGCCGGCAGAAATAACCGGAATGCCCGCTGTGAGCCCAAGTTGCTTTGCCGCGTCATTTTTCAACGTTCCGATCTGCTCTCCCGCTTCAACTAAACGTGGAAACAGTCGGCGTGCAATCCCGGTAGCCTGCAAAATATCAACACTGAAATCTCGCTGATGAATATCCAGCATCTGACTGGTACCGGCCATGGTGATATCTGTGGTGAACTCACCGGTGAGGCGATGGTTGAGCAGTGATGAAATAAATAGCCAGGCGTGTGCCTGTTCCAGCAATTGCGGGTGATTCTCTTTAAGCCATACCAGCTTGTACAGCGTGTTGAAGCTGAATGCGCCGACGCCGGATATATCCTGTAATTTCTGAGGTGATATCCATTGGCTGATAGAGGCCATGATGGCGGCGGTACGTGGACATTTCCAACTGATAACCGGATAAAGCAGTTTGCCATACGCATCAACCAGCGCGCCATCAACGCCAAATGTGGTGACCGTTATCCCTCGAATATTACAGGCGGTCAGTTCCGTTGTGAGTTGTTGGCAGCAATCGGCAAAGCGCTGCACAATGGCGTCGAGGGACCACTGATGCCAGCCAGCGTTCTCTATGGCGGTATCACTGGCGTTCGGGGTTGAGGCGCGGGCGATAATTTTTCCCTGGCGGTCAACAGCAATGGCTCGCACGTTCGTCGCACCACAGTCGAGGACCAAAATAACGTCATTATTCATAATCTCCCCCGAGATGTTGCCGGATGGCGGCGTAAACGCCTTATCCGGCAATCGCAGATGCTTAACGCTTATACAGCGGGCCGTAGTTTTGGCAGGCGCGATAGTCCTGGCCTTCGCTATCCATACCGTGGGCAGCCCATGCGGAAGGGCGATAGATCTTCTCTTCTTCCACGTTGTGCATACACACTGGGATACGCAGCATGGCGGCGAGCGTAATAAAGTCCGCACCAACGTGGCCAATCGTCAGCACACCGTGGTTGGCACCCCAGTTAGCCATGACGGAATAGACATCGTTGAACGGACCTTTGCCGGTTAAGCGCGGTGCAAACCAGGTTGTTGGCCAGGTAGAGTTGGTGCGAGCATCAAGCTGAGCATGCACCTCCTTCGGTAATTCCACACTCCAGCCTTCCGCAATTTGTAGCACTGGGCCCAGGCCTTTGATGATATTGATGCGGGTCATGGTGAACGGTACGCCACCTTCGGTAAGAAAACGGGAAGAGTAGCCGCCGCCCCGGAAATACTCGTGGATCGCCGGACACCATTCGGTCGCCGCCAGGCAATCATCGGCTTCCTGCTGTGAGATCTCCCAATGTGGTTTCATGGTTGGCTGGCCTTCGCTGTCACGCTGTTTGCAGGAACCATCCAGTGCCGCAGAGCCGGAGTTAATCAGGTGAATAATGCCGTGCTCAGCAAGACCGGTTAGCGGTTTACCTGTGACGCGTTCTACTGCTTCCGGTGACCAGTAGGTCCGTACATCAGCAAAAACCTGCGCCGTGCCAGTGAGCTGGTGGCCAAACAACATTGCGACACCGTTCAGGCTGTCGTTCTCGGTGGCGACGACATACGGTTCGCGCACGCCATTCCAGTCAAATGAGCTATTCAGCAACGCTTCGGCGGTGTCGCCGTTTGGATATTGATCCGTCCAGTGGCGCTGGCCCTGGAAACCGGCGGCAATCGCGTTGTACCCCATAGACTCTTCAACCCGGCCTTTCTCTGCCAGTTTCTGGTTACCCTGCATCATGTCGCGGATGCACATTGCCATCAGCAGGCTCTCTTTCAGCACTGCACGGCTCTGTTCTTCATTTCGCTTATACTGTTGTGCGTTCTGATCCTCACCATAACGGAAATGTTTATCCGCCCACGCCAGGGCAATTTCCAGCTCCGCTTCGTCATAGATTTTCTGGTCGATGCGACGACGCAATTCTGTCATATCAACAGGTTGAACCTTCATTCCCAGCCAGGATTCAAAGAAGTTATGGTCGACAATAGAGCCTGCAATTCCCATTGAAACGCCGCCGACGGACAGATAGCTTTTGCCTTTCATGCTGGCAACGGCTAAACCTGCCCGAGTGAAACGCAGCAGTTTTTCTTCAACATCGGCAGGGATAGTGGTATCACCTGCATCCTGCACGTCATGACCGTAAATAGAGAAGGCGGGAAGCCCTTTTTGATTATGTGCAGCCAGTGCGGCAGCCAGATACACGGCACCTGGACGTTCCGTCCCGTTGAAACCCCAGATGGCCTTCGGGCGCATGGGGTCCATATCGATAGTTTCGCTGCCGTAGCACCAACACGGCGTGACGGTAATTGTCACGCCGACGTTCAGGCGACTGAATTTTTCTTCACAGGCGGCAGATTCAGCTAATCCGGCAATACAGGTGTCTGCGATAACGCACTCGATCTGTGCCCCGCAGGCATAACGAAGTTTCTCGGAAATCAGTGCTGCAGTGGCTTTTGCCATGTTCATGGTTTGTTCTTCGAGCGACTCGCGTACACCCATACGACGCCCATCAATCACCGGACGGATACCGATTTTCGGTAAACTATTTTTTTTCATTCGAGGTTCCTCATCTCACTTTATGCCGTGCTGCAAAAGCGGATGTCGGACACCACTGTCGCAGTTGGCTGAATTACCCATTTTTGCTAACTCGAGTTAGCTTAGGTATCAGAGAGTTTTTTGCACAACTTTTTTGTTATGGAACTGTGAGAAACCTCACGAGAAGTGGTTAAAATTCGATCTACGTCAAATAAACAAATACAGACTTTCTCATTAAATTCTTTTTAAATTAATAAGATAAAATAAATTGTCTGTTCAGTGTCACAGTTTTAAACCAAATGATTTGGCTATTTTTGGCAGCTAAAATAGCTTTAAAAGGCAATCGCTAACTCGAGTTAGCATCATTGATAAAACGCATATGATCTTGTAGGCACATTCGCATTAACGGTGACGATGGCTTCCCGGCAACGCTGTTTTTCGCCTGATTCACTGATTACAGTTTCTGTATATTGAGGAAAGCAGCAATGTCTGAAACATTTTTACAGATGAGTCATATTACGAAACGCTTTCCCGGCGTATTAGCGTTGAGTAATGTGGATTTTACTTTACGCAAAGGTGAGGTTCATGCGCTGTTGGGGGAGAATGGCGCGGGAAAGTCTACCCTGATGAAAATTTTATCCGGTGTATATCAACCTGATGAAGGTGATATTATTTTTGAGGACCAACCCGTTTCGTTTGCAAACCCATTGAGCGCACAAAGTCTCGGTATAACCATTATTCATCAGGAGTTTAACCTTTTTCCTGAGCTGACGGTCGAAGACAATATATTTATTGGCAGGGAGTTTTGCAAAAATAATCGCTGGCGTCTGGATGAGAAACAACAGCGACAGGCTGCTATCGATATTTTGCAAAAATTAAACCTGAATATCTCCCCAGACACGCTGGTTGCCGATCTTACTGTTGCTCAGCAACAAATGGTTGAGATTGCGAAAGCGATATCGGTGAATGCCAAGATTCTTATTATGGATGAACCAACGGCGGCGTTGACGGAAACCGAAATTGACAGTTTATTCCGGGTTACACGTTTACTTAAAGAACAGGGAACGGGCATCGTTTATATCTCGCACCGACTGGAGGAGTTGGCGCTGATCGCCGATCGCGCTACCGTCATGCGGGATGGACAGTTTATTGCCACAGTGGATTATGACTCGGTCAAAATCAGCGACCTGATTGCCATGATGGTTGGGCGTGACCTTGGTAATATCTATCCCCGCCGGGAGCCTCAACCCCAGCGTAAACCTGTGCTGGAAGTCAGTGGCCTGACGCGCAAAGGCGTACTGAACAATATCGATTTTACCTTGCATCAGGGGGAAATCTTAGGCTTTGCCGGACTGATGGGGGCCGGGCGTACAGAGCTGGCACGGGCGATCTTTGGTGCCGATCCCATCGACAGCGGAACCATCAAGCTGAACGGTAAAGAGACGGTAATCAAAGATATTCCTGATGCCATCCAGCAAGGTATTAGCTACTTAACCGAGGACAGAAAAAAAGAGGGCCTGGCATTAGGATTGTCCGTTGAACGCAATATTATGCTAGGAAATTACCCCGAGTATTCCAACCGATATGGCAACGTGGATAGCAAACGCTGTCAGCAAACCAGCGAAGAGCAGGTGAAAGCACTGCGTATTAAGACGCCACATCTTGAACAGGCTGCGTTGAATTTAAGTGGCGGTAATCAGCAAAAAATTATTATTGCCAGATGGGTATGCAAGGACACCGACATTCTCATCTTTGATGAACCCACGCGCGGTATTGATGTGGGAGCCAAACTTGAAATTTATGAATTAATGAATCGACTGGTGGCAAAAGGGAAATCAATTATCATGATTTCCTCTGAATTACCGGAAGTGCTGGGTATGTGCGATCGCATTTTAGTTATGCGTAATGGGCGTATTACCGGAGAGTTAGCTTCTGATGACGCCACACAAGAAAAAATCATGCAATATGCGACGTTAGAGGACTAATTTATGACTATCTCTGTAACCTCTTCAGACAGCAATAATAAGAAAATAAAAATTAACAAAGAGCTTTTAATGCGCCTGGCGCCGCTTTTGAGTCTGATTATTCTGGTGATATTTTTTAGTTTTGGATCACCTTTCTTCTTTAACACTGAAAACATTATGACCATTGCCCTGCAAACCTCGGTGATTGGCATCATGGCAATTGGTGTGACTTTCGTCATTATCACCTCAGGAATTGACCTTTCTCTCGGTTCGGTAGTGGCCTTTTCTGGCGTAGCGGTAGGCATTTGCGCCACCCTGGGTTTACCTTTGCCGGTATGCATTCTGGCTGGTGTACTCGCTGGTGGATTATGCGGCTATATCAATGGGTTGCTGGTCACTAAAATGACTATTCCACCCTTTATTGCCACCCTGGGTCTGATGATGTCCGTCCGGGGGATCAATATGGTGATGACTGATGGCCGGGCGATTTACTTTGCTGATTATCCCACCTTCAAGATGCTGGCGCAGGGACGCTTGTTCGATGTGCTGCCTTATCCCGTTTTTTATCTCGTGGTCGTCGCACTGATCGCCGCATATATTCTCAAGAAAACGGTGATTGGCCGTTATGTTTATGCCGTGGGGAGTAATGAGGTTGCGGCACACCTGTCCGGGATTAAAGTCCAGCGCGTGAAAATTTTCGTCTACGCATTTTGTGGTCTGCTGACCGGGATTGCTGGGGTCATTCTGGCTTCTCGTCTTAACTCGGGCCAGCCGACCGTTGGTGTGGGCTATGAACTGGAAGCCATTGCTGCGGTGGTCATTGGCGGCACGAGCCTGATGGGGGGGATTGGTACTATTGGCGGCACCATTATCGGCGCATTCATTATGAGCGTGTTGAAAAATGGTCTGAACCTGATGGGCGTCTCGCAGTTCTGGCAAATGGTGGCTATGGGCGTCGTCGTTATCGCCGCGGTTTATCTCGACACTTTACGCAAAAAAATTCGTTGATTTACGCACCCGGAAGTCACGGGACAACATAACCCTGACGTTTAGGGTGACTCACTCAGAACGGAGTAAAACAATGAGAACCAGGAATTTTGTCTATGCGTTATCCCTGCTGGCCTGCATGACATCCAGCGCACTGGCTAAAGATATGAACCTTCCTGTGGTCAGTAAAGGTTTCCAGCATGAATTCTGGCAGACCGTAAAAATGGGTACCGAAGCGGCAGCGAAAGAGTTGGGCGATAAGACCAGCTATGTTGGGCCTGCCGATGAAACTCAGATTGCTGAGCAGATTCAGTTGGTTGAAAACGCAATGGCGCAAAAACCTAATGGGTTGCTGTTGGCGGCATTAGACGCCAATGCGCTTGCACCACTGGTTGAAACAGCGAATTCACGCGGCATAAAGGTTGTAACGTTTGACTCAGGCGTAAATTCTGACATTCCTGTCAGCTTTGTGGCAACGAATAACCGTAAAGCAGGGGCTGAAGCGGCAGATGCTCTCGCTGCACAAGTGGGTAGCAAAGGGAAAGTCGGCATTATTGCGCACGTGGCCGGAACCTCTTCCGCAATTGAACGTTCGGAAGGTTTTGTGGCCAGAATGAAGGAAAAATATCCGGATATCAAAGTACTGCCGGTTCAGTACAGCGATGGCGATCCGCAAAAAGCGATGGATAAAACCATCGATATGATCCAGGCGAATCCCGATATTGCCGGGATCTACGGCACCAATGAAGGCTCAACGCTGGGTGTGGCGAACGCCATTGATAGCCAAAACCTGAAAGGTAAAGTGAAGGTGATTGGTTTTGATAGCACCGAAGCAATCATTGCCTTCCTGAAATCAGGCGTGATCCAGGGCTTTGTTGTACAGGACGCGTACCAGATTGGCTATCAGGGTATTAAGACGCTGAATGCGGCCGTGTCAGGTCAGTCAGTACCGAAAGAAATTGATATTCCGGTGAAATTTGTTAATGCGCAGAACATTGATACACCGGAAATCGACAAGTTATTACATCCATTCGGTAAAAAATAAGACCGCGGGGGCGGTACATTCGCCCCATTATTAGCCAGCATCAGGGAGCTACTATGAGCAGTGGATATTTCCTCGGAGTGGATGTCGGTTCTGCCAGTGTCAGGGCTGGTGTTTTTGATGCCAGTGGCAAACGGCTGGCTTTTGCGACATTCCCTATCTCGCAGTTTCGACCTGGCCCTGAGCGGGTAGAGCAGTCATCTGCCGAAATCTGGCAGCAGGTTTGCCATGCCGTGAAAGAGGCGGTGTCGTCAGCCGGGGTTTGTGTTGAGGAGATCCGCTCGTTGGGGTTTGATGCCACCTGTTCGTTAGTGGCTCTGGATGAACAGGGGCAGGGTCTGGCGGTTTCACCTGGTGAACCGTCAGACCACAACATCATCATGTGGATGGATCATCGTGCTGTGCAGGAGACACAGCGTATCAACGCTACACAGGACCCAGCGTTGCGCTATGTCGGTGGTGAAGTCAGTGTCGAAATGGAACTACCCAAAGTGTTGTGGCTAAAAAACCATTTCCCTGCGACCTGGCAGAGTGCACACCGCTTCTACGATCTGGCGGATTTTTTGGTCTGGAAAGCCACCGCTTGTGATGTTGCAGGTCTGTGTACTTTAACCTGTAAATGGAACTATCTGGCACATGAACAACGCTTTAGCCACTCCCTGCTGGATGCGGTTGAATTAACGGATTTACTGAACAAAATTCCGTCGCGGATCCTGCCTCCTGGCGCGGCGGTTGGGACGCTAAGCCCCGAAGCTGCGCATGCGCTGGGGCTGACGACAGCAGTGGTGGTCGCCAGTGGCATGATTGATGCGCATGCGGGTGGTGTGGCGCTTGCCGGTGTCGAGCCTGCGGGAACATTGGCGTTGATCAGCGGAACATCAAACTGCCATATGTTGTGCAGCGAGCAGGAAATTCATACACCGGGTGTATGGGGGCCGTACTGGTCCGCCATGCTGCCTGGTTACTGGCTGACGGAAGGGGGACAAAGCGCTGCTGGGGCGCTGGTTGACTGGACGCTTCAGGAGTCAGGTGCCAGCGCTGAGTTGTATCACAAGGCTGAGGCACGGGGTTGTCATCCGATAGTGTTAGTTAATGAATGGGTGGCTGCACTGGAAGAGCAGGAGCCAGAGCCTGGTCGTCATCTGCATGTACTGGCCGATCATCACGGAAACCGCTCCCCGCGTGCGCGACCCGATGCCCGTGGCAGCGTATGTGGCTTGACTCTTGAGCGCGGCGAGCGGCAGGTTGCCCGCTTGTATCTGGCAACATTACAGGCGATTGCCTGCGGCACCCGACACATTATGGAAGTGATGCGCGAAAACGGTCATACCATTTCTCGACTGACACTGTGTGGCGGCGCAACACATAATCCACTGTGGTTGCGAGAGTATGCAGACGCCACCGGATGCGATATCCATCTTTTGCAGGAAGAAGATGCTGTGACGTTAGGTGCGGCTATCACCGGTGCGGTAGCCTGCGGGGTGTGGGCAAATGTTCCCTCCGCCTGCCGGGCGATGGTTCGCCCAGGCGGGGTGATTAAAGCTAATCCGGCACGACAGGACTTCTATGACCGTAAATACCAGGCATATCTGATGATGTGGGATCAACAGCAGGCGCTTAACCAGGTTATGCAGTAAGACAAAAGTTTAAAATACTTTTATGATTGTGAATTGACGTTTTTGGATGTGAACTGGGACATATAAATGGCTAAAACAGTAGAACAGATAGCCAGCGATCTGAATTTATCGGTAACGACCGTGCGACTGGTGCTGAACGGGAAGGCTGAGCAATATCGTATCAGTGTCAAAACCCAAACGCGTATTAATGAATACGTTGAACGGTATGGTTATGTCATAAACCATTCAGCCCGCAGCCTGAAACTGAATAAAACAGATACGTTGGGGCTGATTGTGCCCAATATATCTAACGTCTTTTTTGCCACACTTGCCGAGAAACTTGAACAACGTTGCCGTCGCTCTGGATACCAATTAACGATTAGTTGTACCTACGATGATGTTGATTATGAAAACAAATTAACTAAAGCGCTAATAGCTCGTAATGTTGATGGTCTTTTTATTGTTCCCTCAACATTAGAGAATCAGCAACACCATTTGCGTCAGGTCAGAAAACCGATGGTGCTACTCGACAGGGATTTTAAGTATACCGATAACGCGCTGGTTGAAAGTCATAACATTTTAGGTGGTGAAAAGCTGACGCAAAGTTTGTTTGATGCAGGAAAATCTCCGATCTGGTTTTTAGTCGGGGATACCGGATTGCCCAGTATTGGTGATCGTTTGAAAGGTTATCTTAACGCATTGAACAGTAATGGGATTGCTCATCGTGACTGGGTGCGTGAAGGTCCGGATAATACGCCGGATGGTGGCTACCGGTTGATGGAGAAATTGATCAATGAACAGGGCTGTCCGCAGGCGTTTATTGCCTCATCATTACCTGTGCTGGAAGGTGCCGTCATTGCTATTCGCAATCGTTTTGGTGTGATTCCACCGGATATTAATATCGGCACATTTGATGAACATCCGATGCTGGGATTCCTCGCTAATAATGTCTGGTCAATGCAGCAGGATGAAAATGTCTGGGCGGAAAAAGCCTTCGCTATGATGATGAGTGCTATTGATGACCAGCCAATTAAAGAAACTGTAAAAGTTGAGATGAAGCTAATTAAGCGTGTAAGACAACAATAATTCGTCGCACTAACTAAATCGGCCAACTGAATCTGAATAAATATGTTCAGTGGCTGCTCATACCTGAAACCTGACCCGTCTTACTCTGCGGCAGCATTTTTTCGCAATAAAGACGAGGGGCAACTGTACCCGGAGAATCATTATGGAAAGAATGCGTTTATCACGTGAAATCATCGAAACCTGCCTGGAAATGACCCGTCTTGGGTTGAATCAGGGAACCGCCGGAAATGTGAGTGCGCGATATGAAAATGGAATGCTGATCACACCCAGCGGTATCCCTTACGAAAGACTCACTGAAAACATGATCGTGTTCGTAGATAACGACGGCAAATATGATAAAGGACAATTACCTTCCAGTGAATGGCGTTTTCACCTGGCGGCTTATCAGACGCGCCCGGATGCCAATGCGGTCGTTCATAACCACGCGATTCATTGCACCGCCGTGTCGATTCTGAACCGTCCGATTCCGGCAATCCATTACATGATTGCCGCGGCTGGGGGGAACTCTATCCCGTGTGCGCCGTATGCGACGTTTGGTACACGAGAGCTGTCAGAGCATGTGAGCGTCGCTTTGAAAAGCCGTAAGGCAACGTTGTTGCAGCACCATGGGTTGATTGCCTGTGAAGCGAATCTGGAAAAAGCACTATGGCTGGCGCATGAAGTGGAAGTCCTGGCCCGCCTTTATCTGAGCACCCTGGCGATTGTCGACCCGGTGCCGGTGCTGGATGACGAAGAGATCGCCATTGTGCTGGAGAAATTCAAATCTTACGGATTACGAATTGAAGAGTAATTTCGCATAGCGAAAAGGAGAAATACGATGGCGAACAGAATGATTCTGAATGAAACGGCATGGTTTGGCCGGGGGGCTGTTGGGGCATTAACGGACGAGGTCATCCGCCGGGGTTATCGCAAGGCTTTGATTGTCACCGATGCAAACCTGGTACAGTGCGGCGTTGTCGATAAGGTGACATCCCGTATGGATGCCGCTGGTTTACCGTGGGAAATCTATTCCGGCGTGATCCCGAATCCCACCATTGCAGTGGTGAAGGAGGGATTGGGCGTCTTTCAGCAAAGTGGTGCTGATTATCTGATAGCGATAGGCGGCGGCTCCCCGCAGGATACCTGCAAAGCGATTGGCATTATCCACAATAACCCTGAGTTTGCCGATGTACGCAGTCTTGAAGGGTTATCGCCAACACGTGCTGCGAGCGTACCGGTGATGGCAATCCCTACGACGGCAGGGACGGCAGCGGAAGTGACCATTAACTATGTGATCACGGATGAAGAAAATCGGCGTAAATTTGTCTGTGTCGATCCGCATGACATCCCGCAGGTGGCGTTTATTGATGCCGATATGATGGACGGTATGCCTGCCGCGTTAAAAGCGGCGACTGGGGTCGATGCGTTGACCCATGCTATTGAAGGTTATATTACGCGGGCGGCGTGGGCACTCACTGACGCGTTGCACATCAAAGCCATTGAGATCATTGCCGGAGCCTTGCGCGGCTCTGTTAATGGTGACAGCCAGTCCGGTGAGGCAATGGCGCTTGGTCAGTACGTTGCCGGGATGGGATTTTCCAACGTCGGTCTGGGACTCGTGCATGGGATGGCGCATCCGCTAGGGGCCTTTTATAACACTCCGCACGGCGTTGCCAATGCCATTTTGTTACCGCACGTGATGCACTACAACGCCGAATACACCGGAGAGAAATTCCGCGATATTGCTCGCGCAATGGGCGTGAAGGTGGAAGCGTTGACGCTGGATGAGGCGCGTAAAGCTGCTGTAGATGCAGTGTTTGCGCTTAACCGCGATGTGGGGATCCCGCCGCACTTACGTGATGTGGGGGTACGTAAGGAAGATATTCCTGCGCTGGCGCAGGCGGCATTTGACGATGTTTGCACTGGCGGTAATCCGCGTGAAGCAAGCATTGCCGATATTGTCGAGCTTTACCATACCGCCTGGTAATCGCCTGGCGTTTATCCGGCCTACAGGGGGTACGATGCGTAGGCCGGATAAGCGCAGCGCCATCCGGCAATAAGACTACCGTGCCAGCCGCAGCTGCTGGAGATTTCCGTCAATATGTAAGTCCGTTTGCAGGCGCGCGATATCACGGCACAGAAACGCCATCTCTTTATGTATTTCGAGTTTCTTACGCCACTTTTCCGGCACGTCTTCCAGATGTGCGTAAATCCCTTCCAGATGCTGAAACTGAACGAGTAGCTGTGTTGCGCTCTTGGGACCAATACCTGCAACGCCCGGCACTTTTGAGCTACTGATCCCGGCCAGTCCCCAATAATCTGGCAACTGCTGAGGCATTACGCCAAATTCTTTCTCAATGAACGGCGCATCCAGCCAGCGCTTCTGGAAATAGTCGCGAATACGCAGGGTAGGAGAGAGCAGCTGGCAGTAGCCTTTATCGGTTGAGACGATGGTGGCCTGATGCCCCGCCTGGGTGACTTTAACCGCCAGCGTTGCGGCTAAATCATCGGCTTCATTCCCACTGGAAACCCAACAACAGACGCCGCGCTGTTCGAAGGCCGCGCGTAAGGCGGGCATTTCGTGATGCAATTCGTCAGGCATTGGCGGGCGACCCGCTTTGTAGTCGGGCAGGCGCTGGTGACGCCATCCGCTGTTACGCGCTTCGTCATCAAATACCGCCACGGCGTGCGTGGGCTGGCTGTGCACAATCAATAAATCGAGCGCATGCTGGCAGGTTTCCACACAGGGCGATCCCTGAACGGCGTGAATGCGGCGGATGAGATTGAGTGCATCGACAATGAGCAGATGGACGGCCACGGTGTTCTCCCTGATAAATCAGGCTGTAGGGTAACATTCATGGTTGGGGGAGGCGAATAGTTGGACGCAAAATGGGAAGAGGCCTCGTAAAAGAGACCTCTTAAGGTGCCGTTAATCGCAGGTGACAATCTTCATCGCCAGGCCGCCGCGAGAGGTTTCGCGGTATTTGGCGTTCATATCTTTACCTGTCTCGTACATGGTCTCGATAACTTTATCGAGGCATACACGTGGCTCGCTGGTACGGCGTAGTGCCATACGAGCAGCGTTCACCGCTTTCACCGATGCAATGGCGTTACGCTCAATGCACGGAACCTGAACTTGTCCGGCTACGGGATCGCAGGTCAGACCCAGGTTGTGTTCCATACCGATTTCTGCGGCGATACATACCTGCGTCGGGCTACCGCCCAGCAGCTCTGCCAGACCTGCCGCCGCCATAGAACACGCTACACCGACTTCACCCTGACAGCCGACTTCAGCACCTGAAATTGAGGCATTCATCTTGTACAGGGAACCGATGGCGCTTGCGACCAGCATATAGCGTGCCAGTGAGTTAGCGTTCACTTCGCGGATAAACTTGTCATAGTACGCCAGCACTGCAGGAACAATCCCGCATGCGCCGTTAGTCGGGGCGGTAACTACACGTCCACCGGCAGCGTTCTCTTCGTTCACGGCCAGCGCAAACATGTTGATCCAGTCTACAACAGCCATCGGGTCAGTCGTGGTTTTGTCACTGCTAACCAGCATACGACGCAGCGCTGCCGCACGACGCGGAACGCGCAGTTTGCCCGGTAAAACACCTTCGGTGGTGATACCGCGCTCAATTCCACTACGCATCACTTCCCAGACGTTTGCAAAGTGCTGTTCCAGCTCTTCTTTGCTGTGCAGGGCTAGCTCATTCTGCATCATCAGACCGGAAAGTGACAGGCCGGTTTCCTGACAGTGTCGTTGCAAATCGGCTGCAGATTTATACGGATACGGTACGTTTACCGGATTGTTATTCGGCAAACCAAAGTGTTCTTCATCAACGATAAATCCACCGCCGATGGAATAATACGTCTGGCTGTAAATGGCTTTTTCGCCTGCCAGCGCGGTAATACGCATCCCGTTCTCGTGCAGTGACAGATTATCTGTATGGAAATTCATGCACTTATCAACCGGGAATTCGACCTCATGTTGACCGTCTGCCAGCAGCAAACGTCCATGGGTATTCACATCCTGGATAAAGGCCGGGATAGCATCAATGTCTACGGTATCCGGCAGATTACCTGCCAGGCCCATAATAATCGCGATGTCGGTATGGTGTCCTTTCCCGGTCAGGGACAGAGAGCCATAGACATCAACCACTACGCGGGTTACGTCAGTCAATATTCCGCGTGCAATCAGGTCGTCCGTGAATTGTTTGCCTGCTTTCATTGGTCCCACAGTGTGGGAGCTGGAAGGGCCAATGCCGATTTTGAAGATATCGAATACGCTAATCATTAGGCGTCCATTGTGTAACGAGGTGCGCCGCCGGAAGGCGGCGCAGGGGATTAACTAAACAGCGAGTAGAAAATAGCGGAGATGGCAATCAGACCCATAATCACAACGAACACGTTGCTGATGTGGCCACTGTATTTACGCATTGCCGGTACTTTCTGAATCGCATACATCGGCATCAGGAACAGAATCATCGCGATGATTGGGCCACCCAGGGTCTCAATCATACCGAGGATGCTCGGGTTCAGCGTTGCCACAATCCAGGTGGTTACCAGCATGAACAGCGCAGTGATTTTGTTCAGTTTGTTGATTTCGATGGACTTGCCTTTGCTACGCAGAGACTTAATTACCATACCGTTGAAACCTTCACGCGCGCCCAGGTAGTGGCCGAGGAAGGATTTGGTGATAGCGATAATCGCGATGATCGGTGCCATCCAGGCAATGATCGGTGCGTTAAAGTGGTTCGCCAGATAAGACAGGATAGAGATGTTCTGCTCTTTTGCCGCAGCCAGATCCGCCGGAGTCAGGCTGAATACGCAGCTGAAGACGAAGAACATAACGGTCAGCACCATCATGATGTGAGCGAATGCCAGAATCTTGGAACATTTCTTCTCAGCTTCATCACCGTACTCTTCACGTTTCGCCACGGCGAAGGAGGAGATGATCGGTGAGTGGTTGAAGGAGAACACCATAACCGGGATGGCCAGCCACAGGGTCAACAACAGGCCGTTACCGGTGGTTGCTGCAGAGTCAAAAGACAGCGTTTCCAGAACTGCACCGCTCCACTGTGGGATCAGGTATAGCGCCAGCAGCATCAGTGCCGCAACAAACGGGAATACCAGGATGCTCATCGCTTTTACGATCATCTGCTCACCGAAGCGCACGATGGTCATCATGCCGACAATCAGAATCAGAGAGAGGATTGCACGCGGCGGCGGAGTAATCGCCAACTGGTGAGTCAGGAAGCTTTCAACGGTGTTGGTGATTGCCACGCTGTAAACCAGCAGAATTGGGTAGATAGCGAAGAAGTAGAGCAGAGTAATCAGTTTACCTGCGCCAACGCCAAAGTGCTCTTCTACAACTTCAGTGATGTCTTCACCCGGATTTTTACCGGACAACACGAAGCGGGTCAGACCACGGTGAGCAAAGAAGGTCATTGGGAAGGCAAGAATGGCCATGATGATCAGCGGGATCATACCGCCAACGCCTGCGTTAATTGGCAGGAATAATACGCCCGCGCCAATCGCCGTGCCGTAAAGGCCCAGCATCCACATGGTGTCTGTCTTGCGCCATGCGCTGCGGGTCTGGCCCGTAACGATAGTGCTGGTTTGCGTGTTTTCCATCTGTTTCTCCTGGAGGAAGCTTAAAAAGTCGGGTTTGGGTTCAATCCAATGAAAAAATACCCGACTGTAAAACGAAATTCGTTTAGCGATTTTTATATAATTTTTCGCCGTAATAATTTTCGGGCGGAAAGATACATTTAAGTAATGAATGTATCAGTGATCGCGATCTCAAATGCAATAATCCACCTTTTATGTGGATAAATTTGGACCATTAATCTGTTAAAAAATAGTCAAAGCGAATTTACGGGCGTGAAGGCTAACATTAACGACATATGGCATGAAAGGCAGGGTGCGAAGATACGAGGGTTGCGCTATAAAAACTGTTGTTTTTAGTGAATTCTGGCGACTAATTATAATTTGCGGCGATAAATCACGGTTTTCTTTGAAAGGTAATCGTTTGCTTTTTGGGTCTCTTCAGGCGAAAGATAATCGATATTTATGTTATGGCGTGAGCTATGTGACTGGTATCACTAAAAAAGCCGGGAGGCTGATGCGCCAAACCCGGCTTTGATATGGACAAAACTGTCACCGAGGTAGCATCAGCTACCTGGTTTTGAAGGTTATGCGCAGATCTCGTAACAAGGGATATACGCAGTGCCCGGCAACTTCATACGATGTTGTGCAACAAAGCCCTGCAGGAGATCGTCCATGCGGCGCATCATCTCAGGGTCCCCGTGGATTTTGTACGGGCCAAACTCTTCAATGGCGCGAATGCCGACTTCTTTCACGTTCCCCGCGACAATACCGGAGAACGCGCGACGCAGGTCTGCCGCCAGCACTTCAACAGGCTGGTCTGGATACAGTTTCAGATTCGCCATGTTTTCGTGGGACGGTTCGAACGGCATCTGCAAATCAGGCGCGATGCGAATTGACCAGTTAAAGCTGTAGGCATCACCGGTGTCCCGGCGGTTCTCTTTCACCAGCGGCATCGCTTTTTTCATCAGACGAGCGACTTCCGCTGCATCGTCAATGATAATGCGATAGTGACGGCGCGCCTCTTCTCCCAGCGTGTGCACGATAAACTCGTCCAGTACGCGGAAGTAATCTGCGCTCTCTTTTGGCCCGGTCAGGATCAATGGCAGAACCTGATCTTTGTTCGCCGGATTCATCAGTATACCCAGCAGGTACAGCAGCTCTTCTGCAGTTCCAACGCCGCCGGGGAAGATGATAATGCCGTGAGCGATACGGACGAACGCTTCCAGACGTTTTTCAATGTCCGGCATGATGATGAGCTCGTTAACCAGCGGGTTTGGTGGTTCTGCAGCGATAATTGACGGCTCGGTCATACCGATAAAGCGGCTGTCTTTGTAGCGCTGCTGAGCGTGGCCGACTGCGGCCCCTTTCATTGGCGCTTCCATCGCGCCCGGACCACACCCGGTGCAGATGTTCAGTTCACGCAGGCCTAACTGAGTGCCCACGCGACGCGCATATAGGTACTCGTTCTCGTTGATTGAGTGACCGCCCCAGCAGACGACCATGTTCGGCGCTTCACCGACGTGAAGTGCCCGGGCGTTACGCAGAATGGAGAAGACCAGGTTGGTGATGTGAACCGAGCTTTCGAGATCCAGATGCTGAAAACGACCTGCGTTATGGATCTGACCATTGACGAATAAAATGTCGCGCAGTACGGCAAACAGGTTGGCCTGCAGCGCGCGAATGATGCGCCCATCGACAAACGCGTCTTCAGGTGGGTTGATCAGTTCCAGCTTCACACCGCGTTCACGGCGCAGCACGTTAATGTCGAAACTTTCAAAACGAGACAGCAGCTCTTTGCTGTTGTCTGTCAAACTGCCGGAGTTCAGAACGGCAAGCGAACAGTTACGAAACAGTTGATACAGGTCGCTGCTGGCCGTGCGTTTAAGCATATCGACTTCCAGCTGCGACAACATGTCCATTGAGCCAAGCGGGCTAATATGTGTAATCAAGTAAACTCCTTACGGGACGAGAGATATCATCCTCTGTTGATTACAATAGCCCTGGCGTATGACCTTTCACAACCTTGCGTGCGGAATCCGACACGCAAAATTGAGAAAAAAGATTACTGACGCACCAGTCTGCCTGTTGCGGGGGTGAAATCTGTGTTGGTGCGCCATGGGTTGATATCGAGGCCGCCGCGTCGCGTGTAGCGTGCGTATACGCTCAGTTTCTCCGGCTGACAGAAACGCAGGAGGTCATTGAAAATGCGTTCCACACACTGCTCGTGAAATTCATTGTGGTGGCGGAAGGAGACCAGATAGCGCAGCAACTTTTCCCTGTCGATTTTGCGTCCACGATACTGAATTTGTATGGAACCCCAGTCAGGCTGGTGGGTGATCAGGCAGTTGGATTTCAGCAGATGACTGACTAGCGTCTCTTCTACTGCTTTGTCGCCGCTCACGGCGTTTTCCAGATAGTCGGTGCTGAACTGGTAGTTATCAATGACGATATCCTGATTGTCGATACAGGTGCCATTGAAGTGGGCTATCGGCTGCCCTTCCTGTTCATCAAGACGATAGAGCGCCACACTGACATCACCCTGCGCGCAGGCGCGTAGATCGTGCTCCAGTGTCTGACGGACGTGTTCCCATGAGTCAAAACGCGTCTGATTAAAACTGTTCAGATACAGCTTAAAGCTTTTTGATTCAATCAGATTAACGCTGGTGTAATCCAGCTCCACATGGCCGACCGCAACCTGCGGTAAGCCGTTGGCATTCAGCCATGACAGTTCATACAGCGTCCAGATATCCGCGCCGTGAAAAGGCAGATTATCGGCCTTTAGATCCAGCGGGTCGCGGTTCAGGCTGCGCGGAACACCCTGCAGCAGGCTGGCGTCGTAAATATCTCGGTAATCCGTTGATTTTCCGAGAGTCAGGCCGTCAAGCGCCCGATGATTTTCATAAGAAGACATGTTTCACCGTCATAAACCAGATACACTATGCGACAAGTGTATCCTGGCTTTTGTGAAGAGAGAAATCAGTGGACGAATTGACAGCACAGGCGTTGACAGCCTTTACGGCGCGTTATTGCGATGCATGGCATGAAAAAAACAGCAGCTGGCCGCTGAGTGACGAGTTGTATGGCGTACCGTCCCCGTGCATCATCTCCTCCACGAACGATGCGGTGTACTGGCAACCGCAGCCTTTTGTGGGCGAGCAGAATGTAAACGCGGTTGAACGCGCCTTTGATATTGTGGTACAACCCGCTGTTCATGCGTTTTATACCACCCAATTTGCCGGGGACATGCACGCACAATTTGCGGATGAGAAACTGACTCTTCTGCAAACCTGGTCTGAAGATGACTTCAGACGCGTACAGGAAAACCTGATTGGTCACCTGGTTACGCAAAAACGCCTTAAGCTCTCTCCTACGCTTTTTATTGCCACACTGGACAATGAACTTGATGTTATTTCAGTGTGCAACTTGTCTGGGGAAGTCTGTAAGGAAACGCTGGGAACCCGTAAACGAACGGTTCTGGCGGCTTCACTTGCGGAATTTCTTACTCAACTTAAGCCTGTTCTGTAATCCAGTTTGCCCCAGGGCGTGTGAGAGATCTCTTACAAACCCTGTAGGAGATTGCCAGGTGAACAGTAAAGACTTCATCGACCGATATAATATTAAATATTTATAATTCAACTAGTTAATGTTTTATTGTTAACTTTCATACGAAAATAATCATTAGGGTATGTCTGTAAGTGTCTTGTAAGACAATGCGAAACAGGCGATTCTATCTCTGTCGACAAGGAGTCGCGTAACGAAGTGAACATCAGGATGATGACACTTCGGCAGGACACACCAGGACGGTGCTGCAAGGACAGGTTTCAGGATGAAGCAAAGAGGAAAACGCGGGAAGCGTTAAAGGACACCTCCAGGATGGAGAACGAGAGCCGGTCAGGATGTTCGGCGGGTCAGGATGGCCAGGGACACTTCAGGATGAAGTTTTCACATCGGGGGCGGTGTGAGCAGGATGCAAATGTTCAGGATGAACGAGGTCGCAAGACCACAGGAAAAGTTGTCACGGATGAGCAGGGAGCACAAAAAGTAGCTGGAATGCTGCGAAACGAACCGGGAGCACTGTTTTTACAGTGCTCCCTTTTTTTTATTTCCCTTCGACTAGTGCTATTCTTCGCGCCAGATTTTTCATCATTGAGGTTAATTTCATGACGACTCATGACCGTGTGCGTGAGCAGTTGCATGCGCTTGAAGCACTGTTGCGTGAACATAATCACTGGCGGATGGATGCGCCAGAAGCGCATCTGTTTTCCAGCACGCAGCCTTTTTGTATGGATACCATGGAACCGGTTGAATGGCTGCAGTGGGTGTTGATTCCCCGCATGCATGCGCTGCTTGATAATGCGCAGCCACTTCCGGAAGCGTTCGCTATTGCGCCATATTATGAAATGGCGCTGGCAGCCGATCATCCGCAGCGCGATGTGATCCTGATCGCATTGCAGGATCTGGATGCGCTATTTACCCGTGATGACACCTGATGCTGGAAATTCTCTATCAAGACCAATGGCTGGTTGCAGTCAACAAACCTTCGGGCTGGCTGGTTCATCGTAGCTGGCTCGACCGCGATGAGAAAGTGGTGGTAATGCAAACAGTGCGTGACCAGATTGGTCAGCACGTTTTTACAGCCCACCGACTCGACAGACCGACATCCGGTGTGCTGTTGATGGGGCTGTCCAGCGAGGCCGGACGACGGCTGGCACAGCAGTTTGAGCAGCATCAAATCCAAAAACGCTACCATGCCATTGTGCGCGGCTGGCTGATGGACGACGCCATTCTGGATTATCCGTTGGTGGAAGAGCTGGACAAGATTGCCGATAAATTTGCCCGTGACGACAAAGGCCCACAGCCTGCGGTCACCCACTATCGCGGGCTGGCTACGGTAGAGATGCCCGTGGCAACCGGTCGCTATCCAACCACCCGTTACGGGCTGGTGGAGCTGGATCCTAAAACCGGCCGTAAACATCAGCTCAGACGTCACCTGGCGCATTTGCGTCATCCGATTATTGGCGATAGTAAGCACGGTGATTTGCGACAAAACCGCAGCGCCGCAGAGCATTTTGGCTGCCAGCGCCTGATGTTGCATGCCAGCCAGCTTGAACTTACGCACCCCTTCACCGGTGAACCACTGGTTATTCGTGCCGGGTTGGATAACGTCTGGATGCAGGCGCTATCACAGTTTGGCTGGCTCGGGCTTCTCCCTGAGAATGAAAGGGTTGAGTTCAGCGGGTTGTCAGGTCAGGATGAGCAGACAGATTATTAAGTCCCTGGAGATAAAGGTTATGGCGGAAATTGGTATTTTTGTCGGCACAATGTATGGAAACGCGCTGCTGGTTGCCGAAGAGGCCGAAGCTATCCTCGCAAATCAGGGGCATAAAGCCACGGTTTATGAAGATCCGGAACTGGCGGATTGGGAAAAGTACAAAGATAAGTACATCCTGGTCGTAACGTCGACGACGGGACAAGGCGATCTGCCGGACAGCATCGTGCCGCTGTTTCAGGGAATTAAAGACCAACTGGGTTATCAGCCCGACATCCACTACGGAATTATTGCACTCGGTGACAGTTCATATGCCAATTTCTGCGGCGGCGGTAAGCAGTTTGATGCGCTTTTGCAAGAACAGAGCGCCCAGCGTGTGGGTGAGATGTTGCTGATTGATGCCGGTGAACATCCGGAACCGGAAAGCGAATCCAATCCCTGGGTAGAACACTGGGCGACGCTCCTCAAATAGAATATTACCCAACAATCCGCACGGTTCGAATGATAAGCCGGGGAAGGCGTCGCCGCCGCCCGGCAATAAAACCCCTGCAAACGCCAATTTCGTGAAGCATCTTCCATTCCCTTAGGCTTATGCCATAAACAACCTCATTCACCTCCTGCAATGTTGTGTTTTTGCACGGTGAGGGACAGAGGCACTCCTTCATATACTTTTCCCGTCAGTTCCCGGAAAGGCAGCGAGTCAGAATAAAACGGCCCCGAGCTGTACCAAAACTGCCACACACTAACCTCTCATTCTGATCACCCTACAGGTGCTGTACAGAATGAACTGGCGAAAGCCAAGATTCAGGAGTGCAACAATGAGTTCATTAAGTCAGGCGGCGAGCAGCGCGGAAAAACGCACTAACGCTCGCTACTGGATAGTGGTGATGTTGTTTATCGTCACATCCTTCAACTACGGCGACCGCGCCACTTTATCCATTGCCGGTTCAGAAATGGCCAAAGACATTGGTCTGGATGCGGTCGGGATGGGATATGTATTTTCCGCTTTTTCATGGGCCTATGTTATCGGCCAGATCCCCGGCGGCTGGCTGCTTGACCGCTTTGGTTCAAAGCGCGTTTATTTCTGGTCCATCTTTATCTGGTCCATGTTTACCTTGCTGCAAGGCTTCGTCGATATCTTTAGCGGCTTCGGCATTATCGTTGCGCTGTTTACCCTGCGCTTCCTCGTGGGGCTAGCTGAAGCACCCTCGTTCCCTGGCAACAGTCGCATTGTGGCGGCGTGGTTTCCGGCGCAGGAAAGGGGCACGGCGGTCGCTATCTTTAACTCTGCGCAATACTTTGCCACCGTTATCTTCGCGCCAATTATGGGCTGGCTGACCCACGAAGTGGGCTGGTCGCACGTGTTCTTCTTTATGGGGGGACTCGGGATCATCATCAGCTTTGTCTGGCTGAAAGTGATTCACGAACCGAACCAGCATCCGGGTGTAAACCAAAAAGAGCTGGAGTACATTGCCGAAGGTGGGGCGCTGATCAACATGGATCAGGCGGCAGCTAAAGCTAAAGTTCCGTTCAGCGTGAAATGGGGGCAAATCAAACAGTTGTTGGGTTCCCGCATGATGATCGGTATCTACATCGGCCAGTACTGTATTAACGCGCTGACCTACTTCTTTATCACCTGGTTCCCGGTCTATCTGGTACAGGCGCGCGGTATGTCGATTCTGAAAGCGGGATTTGTCGCGTCGGTCCCGGCTATTTGCGGATTCGCAGGCGGTGTGCTCGGCGGCATTATTTCCGACTGGCTGATGCGTCGTACCGGTTCGCTGAATATCGCCCGTAAAACGCCAATCGTGTTGGGTATGTTGCTGTCAATGGTGATGGTGTTCTGTAACTACGTCAACGTTGAATGGATGATTATCGGCTTTATGGCGCTGGCCTTCTTCGGTAAAGGTATCGGTGCACTGGGCTGGGCGGTAATGGCAGACACGGCCCCCAAAGAGATTAGCGGCCTGAGCGGCGGTCTGTTCAACATGTTCGGTAATATCTCCGGCATCGTGACACCGATTGCTATCGGCTACATTGTGGGCACGACGGGGTCGTTTAATGGTGCCTTGATTTACGTTGGAGTGCATGCGCTGATTGCCGTAGTGAGCTATCTGGTGCTGGTTGGCGATATTAAACGTATCGAACTGAAACCTGTCGCAGGACAATGATGATGACAACACAATCGAGTCCCGTTATTACCGACATGAAGGTCATCCCGGTGGCTGGTCATGACAGCATGCTGCTCAATATTGGTGGCGCGCATAACGCCTGGTTTACCCGCAATCTCGTGGTCCTTACTGATAACGCCGGGCACACCGGTGTGGGGGAAGCGCCAGGCGGTGAAGTGATCTATCAAACGCTGGTGGACGCTATTCCGCAGGTGTTAGGCCAGGAAGTGGCCCGCCTGAATAAGGTGGTCCAGCAGGTGCATAAAGGCAATCAGGCTGCTGACTTTGATACCTTCGGCAATGGAGCCTGGACATTTGAGCTGCGCGTCAATGCTGTGGCGGCGCTGGAAGCCGCGCTGCTGGATCTGCTGGGCAAAACGCTGAATGTACCGGTCTGCGAGCTATTAGGTCCGGGTAAGCAGCGTGATGCAGTGACCGTGCTCGGTTATCTGTTCTATGTAGGTGATCGCACCAAAACCGATCTGCCGTATCTGGAAAGTACGCCGGGTAAACATGAGTGGTATCACTTACGTCACCAGCAAGCGATGACCAGCGACTCGGTGGTGCGTCTGGCGCAGGCGTCACAGGATCGTTATGGTTTTAAAGATTTCAAACTGAAGGGCGGTGTGCTGCCTGGTGAGCAAGAAATTGAAACCGCCCGTGCGCTGAAATCTTGCTTCCCGGATGCGCGTATTACGGTGGACCCTAACGGTGCCTGGTTGCTGGATGAAGCGATCTCCTTGTGCAAAGGGCTAAATGATGTACTGACTTACGCAGAAGATCCGTGTGGTGCTGAACAGGGATTTTCCGGGCGTGAAGTGATGGCCGAGTTCCGCCGCGCAACGGGATTACCGGTGGCGACCAACATGATTGCTACCAACTGGCGCGAAATGGGCCACGCGGTAATGCTGAATGCAGTCGATATTCCGCTGGCCGATCCGCACTTCTGGACGCTTTCTGGTGCAGTGCGCGTGGCACAGTTGTGCGATGACTGGGGCCTGACCTGGGGATGCCATTCCAATAACCACTTTGATATTTCGCTGGCAATGTTTACTCACGTCGGTGCCGCAGCGCCGGGTAATCCGACAGCCATCGACACGCACTGGATTTGGCAGGAGGGCGATTGCCGTCTGACGAAGAATCCGCTGGAAATAAAGAACGGAAAAATTGCGGTTCCAGATGCACCTGGTCTGGGTGTGGAACTGGACTGGGATCAGGTGCAGAAAGCGCATGAAGCCTATAAGGCATTGCCCGGCGGTGCGCGTAATGACGCAGGACCGATGCAGTATCTGATCCCCGGATGGACTTTTGACCGTAAACGTCCTGTTTTCGGCCGTCACTGATTTTGAATAAGGACACGATGATGAGCGTACAATTTTCTACCCCAGTAGTGACCTCTATGCAGGTGATCCCAGTTGCGGGCCACGACAGCATGCTGATGAACCTGAGCGGCGCACATGCTCCGTTCTTTACACGTAATATTGTGATTATCAAAGATAATTCTGGTAATGCCGGGGTGGGCGAAATTCCCGGCGGCGAGAAAATTCGTAAGACTCTGGAAGATGCGATTCCGCTGGTGGTGGGCAAAACGTTAGGTGAATACAAAAACGTACTGAATACGGTACGCAATACCTTTGCCGATCGGGATGCCGGTGGGCGCGGTTTGCAGACCTTCGATTTACGTACCACTATTCATGTGGTTACCGGGATCGAAGCGGCAATGTTGGATCTGTTAGGCCAGCACCTGGGGGTGAATGTCGCGTCTCTGCTGGGTGATGGTCAGCAGCGTAGTGAAGTGGAGATGTTGGGGTATCTGTTCTTCGTCGGCAACCGTAAAGCGACGCCGTTGCCGTATCAGAGTCAGCCGGATGAGAAGTGCGATTGGTATCGTCTGCGCCATGAAGAGGCCATGACCCCGGATGCGGTAGTGCGTCTGGCTGAAGCTGCGTATGAGAAATATGGTTTTAACGACTTTAAACTCAAAGGCGGCGTGCTGGCAGGGGAAGAGGAAGCGGAATCTATCGTCGCGTTGGCGAAGCGTTTCCCGCAGGCCCGCGTAACGCTCGATCCTAACGGCGCCTGGTCGTTGAATGAAGCGATCAAGATCGGTAAGTATCTGAAAGGATCACTGGCTTATGCTGAAGATCCATGTGGCGCGGAGCAGGGGTTCTCTGGGCGTGAAGTGATGGCGGAATTCCGCCGCGCGACTGGCCTGCCGACGGCGACCAATATGATCGCTACCGACTGGCGTCAGATGGGGCACACGCTGTCGTTGCAGTCTGTGGATATTCCGCTGGCTGACCCGCATTTCTGGACTATGCAGGGGTCTGTTCGCGTGGCGCAGATGTGTCATGAGTTTGGCCTCACCTGGGGTTCACACTCAAACAATCACTTTGATATTTCGCTGGCGATGTTCACTCATGTCGCGGCAGCAGCGCCGGGTAAAATTACGGCCATTGATACCCACTGGATCTGGCAGGAAGGTAACCAACGCCTGACCAAAGAACCGTTCGAAATTAAAGGCGGCATGGTACAGGTACCAGCGAAGCCGGGTCTGGGTGTAGAACTGGATATGGACCAGGTGATGAAAGCGCACGAGCTGTACCAGCAACATGGCCTGGGAGCGCGTGATGACGCGATGGGAATGCAGTACCTGATCCCGAACTGGACCTTTGATAATAAACGCCCATGCATGGTGCGCTAAACGTTATGCCGGTTCTGACAGGAACCGGCACATCTCCAGGTGTATGATTAACAGAATCAACATGCGTAAGGACGGCTTATGAAAATAGTAATTGCACCGGATTCTTATAAAGAGAGTTTGAGTGCGCTTGAGGTGGCAACGGCCATTGAGCAGGGTTTTCGTGAGATCTGGCCTGATGCGGATTATGTAAAGATACCGGTCGCTGATGGTGGTGAAGGAACGGTTGAGGCGATGGTTGCTGCTACGTCGGGCCACCTTGTGCATGTTGATGTTACTGGTCCATTGGGAAGTAAGGTACGGGCATTTTATGGGGTATCGGGAGATGAGCGCTCAGCGTTTATCGAGATGGCGGCCGCCAGTGGGTTAGAGCGAGTTCCGGCAGGTTTACGCGATCCGCTGAAAACCACCTCATGGGGAACCGGAGAGTTGATTCGCCATGCGCTGGATGCGGGGGTGGAGCATATCATCATCGGGATTGGCGGTAGCGCGACTAATGATGGTGGCGCCGGTATGGTGCAGGCTCTGGGCGCCAAATTGCTGGACGCGCAGAATAACCAGATTGCGCAAGGCGGAATCGGTCTGGAAGCGCTCACCAGGATAGATATTTCAGCGTTAGATAAGCGCCTTGTTACCTGTCGTATTGAAGTGGCCTGCGATGTAACGAATCCGCTGACCGGTAAAGAGGGCGCTTCTGCAGTATTTGGTCCGCAAAAAGGGGCAACGCCAGAGATGATTACCCGTCTGGATAATGCGCTCACGCACTATGCGCAACTGATTGCCCGCGATCTGGACGTTAACGTGTTGGATCTGGCCGGTGGTGGCGCTGCCGGCGGCATGGGGGCTGCACTGTATGCGTTTTGTGGTGCGCAGCTACGCCGTGGTATCGAGATCGTGACGGATGCGTTACACCTTGATGATTGCGTTGCGGATGCAGATTTAGTGGTGACCGGGGAAGGGCGTATTGACAGTCAGACGATCCATGGCAAAGTCCCGGTTGGCGTAGCGAACGTTGCAAAGCGATTTAATAAGCCCGTCATTGGTATTGCAGGCAGCCTGACGCCAGATGTTGGCGTGGTGCATGAGCATGGAATTGATGCCGTTTTTAGCGTGATTTATACCATTTGCACGCTGGATGAGGCGCTGGATAATGCGAGTGAAAATGTGCGGATGACGGCACGAAACGTGGCCGCAACGCTTAAAGCAGGGCAGCAATTACGTTAAATGAGAGTGGCTATAGGCCGGATAAGAGGCGTGAGCGTCCTTATCCGGCAATCAGACCTTTACCCCAACAGCTTCTTCGCTTCACGTGCCACGTTGTCCATCTCATCAAGAAGCTCTAAAAACTCTGGTTCCAGCTCTTCTTCTTTGGTCCCGCTACGTAACTGCTGCTCAATGAGCTGGCACAGGTTTTTCATGCGGGGAACCCCGCTGTAACCGCAGCTGCCGTGTAGTTTATGAATCAAATCCACCAACCCTTCAGGGTTTTCACCCACCAGTTGCTCTTCAATTCTGTTACGGACTTCAGGCAAGAAATCGATCAGCATTTGCAGCATATCCCGCGCCAGATCGTTTTTACCGGCAGCCTGTCTCAACGCCAGTTGCCAGTCGAGGGTCGTATTCGGGTTGACCACGGGTTCAGGGGGGGCCGCCACGATAGTCCGGGCTGATGTGCCGGCACCGGGCTTATAGCGCAACAGCAAGCTGTGCAATTTATCTTCTTCAATCGGCTTAGCCAGGTAGTCATTCATTCCGGCGCTGAGTAACTTCTCTTTTTGTCCCGCCATGGCATGCGCCGTTACCGCAATAACCGGTGTCTGCTGCTGGTGTGGAAGCTGATGGATCAGTTCGCAGGCACGAATACCGTCCATGTCCGGCATCTGAATATCCATCAGGATCAGATCAAATTGCATTTGTTTGGCTCTGTCCACCGCCTGATGCCCGCTGTCGCACAGCTCGACGTGCTGCACCTTATCTTCAAGCAATGCGCCGATAAGCTTCAGGTTCGCCGGGTTGTCGTCCACCGCCATCACGGTCATCGCAATCTTGCTTTCATCTGGCAACGGGAGTTCTGATCCTTGGTTCAGGTGGCAATACTCGGTTAACACAGGCAGCAATCGGGTTGAGGTGAGCGGTTTTAACAGACATGCCGCCGCGCCGCCTTGCTTTAATTTTTCAGCGTTAATCTGCGCATGACAAGGCAACGCCAGTAACAGGAAATCGGTCATCGCGGCTGCGCTTGCCAGCCGTTCATGCTGCATGGTGAGCGGCTCGCGGAAAGTGACGGGTACACCGAGTAGCAGGATATCGTAGTGTTCTGCCGGTAATGCAGAGAATGAAGGGCTGTAAATCACCTCCAGTGGCGTTTCACTCAAGATATCCAACGTGCATTGCGCGGCGGTAGCATTTGGTTCAACGTAAGCCAGTCGTTTACCTGCCAGACAGCGGGTGGTTGAACGTTCGCTGAGAACATTAGGATTGAGATCAAGACTGATATGGAACCAGAAGGTAGAACCGCGATTTGGTTGGCTATGAAACGAGATATCCCCCCCCATTTCATTGACCAGTTTTTGCGTGATCACAAGGCCAAGTCCGGTACCACCGTGACGGCGCGAAATGCTGGCATCAGCCTGACGGAAAGCCTGGAACAGACGTGACTGATCGCGCTCTGGAATACCAATACCGGTATCGCGGATTTGAACTTCAATCTGGACTTTGGTGTTACTGAGCGCGCGTTTTTCAACCAGAATGTCGATATTGCCGCTCTCAGTAAATTTGATGGCATTGCCGACCAGGTTGGTGATGACCTGTTGCAAACGCAGCGGGTCGCCAATCACATTGTCCGGAACATCATTTTTAATATTCAGTGTTAGCTCCAGCCCTTTGTCATGGGAGGAGTGCGCTAACAGCGTTACGACGTCATCCAGTGTGCTGCGCAGCGGAAACGGTATGCTTTCCAGAATCAGTTTACCCGCTTCCAGTTTAGAGAAGTCGAGCACATCATTGATGATAGCGAGCAGGTTGTTGGCAGAGCGTTCAATCGTATTCAGGTGATCACGCTGGGTGGTATTTAACTCGGTTTTTAGTGTCAGGCGTGTAAAGCCAATGACACCGTTTAGCGGTGTACGTAGCTCGTGAGACATGTTCGCCAGGAACTCTGATTTAATACGTGCAGCTTCCTGAGCGCGTTTCTTTGCCAGGTCCAGCTCAATGTTTTGGATCTCCATCTGCTCCAGCGTTTCGCGCAGATCTGACGTCGCCTGATCGATATTGTGCTGCATCTCTTCATGGTAGGCGGCGAGAGACATCGCCATCGAGTTGATGCCATTCTTCAGCATATCCAGTTCGCCCAACATGAAACCTTCCACGCGGCTATCGAGCTGACCTCTACGTATCCGGTCTACGGTATTCACCATGTTGCGAATTGGGCCGGTCACGTCACGCATCAGACGCCAGCCGAAAATTAACGCAATACCAATACAAAACAGCATCATGACGCTGGAGATAAAGATCTCTTTGTACTGCTGTAATCGCACGGACTTGAGGTCCAGCTCAAGCGCCACATATCCCAGCATATTTTTGGTGTTTTTCGCATCGCTAACGGCAGATTCATCCGGTGAATAGCTTTCCGATATAATAGGGGTACGCAGGATCATAATATCCCCGAGCCGGGTTACGCTCAGCTTTCGCGGAAACGGCGATCCGGTAGCCAATTGCATCTCTGACGGATCAAGATGAAAGTTGGAGGTGACGAACAGTCGGTTATTTTCGTCATAGACGGAAATTGCCCGCACAATATCGGAATGGCGACGATGCAACACGCTGATAAGCTGGCCGATGGATTCCCTGTTTTGCAAGTTCATGCCGTATTCGCTGGATACCGCGAGTGGTTCAATGATGCTGGCACCAGCATCTTCCAGTTGACGCTGCAAGTCGTTATAGCGATGCACAACAAAAAAGATACTGAGCAGCAAACCTATCAGGACGGTCGGGGCCAGGATCAGAATCATCATGCGTGCGCGCAGGCTGTAGTTGGTCATGGAGTTCCGTTATGGGACAATTAGGGTCACACTGTTAAATAGAGAAATATCTCGTCGATGGCGCAATTCTACTCTGCAAAACGACGCGTGACGACGCGTCAGATCATAACCGTTACCGTCAATGACCTTGATTCTTTTGGTCAGGGCGTTGCTCGTCATAACGGGAAAGCCCTGTTTATACCGGAATTGCTGCCCCAGGAAAGCGCAGACGTGGTGATTACTGAAGATAAAAAACAGTTTGCCCGTGCGCAAGTCAAACGTCGTTTAAACGACAGTTCGGAACGTGAAGTGCCACGTTGCCCACATTTTGGGGTCTGTGGTGGCTGTCAACAGCAGCATGCCAGCATCCCTTTGCAGCAGCGTAGCAAAAGTGCGGCGTTGTCGCGTTTAATGAAATGTGAGGTGACGGAAGTTATCGCCGATACCCCGTGGGGTTATCGGCGCCGCGCGCGTTTAAGTCTGAACTATCGCGCGAAAGAGCAGCAATTGCAGATGGGATTTCGCAAGTCCGGCTCCAGCGACATTATCGATGTGAAGCAATGCCCTATTTTGGTGCCCCAACTTGAGGCGCTGTTGCCTGAAATTCGGGCATGCCTGCAGAGTCTGCAGGGGTTGCGTCACTTGGGACATGTCGAATTGGTGCAGGCTGGAAGTGGAACCCTGATGATTTTGCGCCACACTGCGCCACTGAATACCGCGGATAAAGAAAAACTGGAATGTTTTTCGCATTCTCAGGGACTGTCTTTGTTTCTGGCTCCGCAAAGCGAGATACTGGAATCAAATTCAGAAGAATCGCCCTGGTATGATTCAAATGGACTACGTTTAACCTTTAGCCCGCGTGATTTTATCCAGGTCAATGAAGGGGTAAACCAAAAAATGGTTTCCTGTGCGCTGGAATGGCTGGATGTGCAGCCAGAGGATCGCGTGCTTGATTTGTTCTGTGGTATGGGGAATTTTACGTTGCCGTTGGCCGTGCGGGCAGCGAGCGTTGTGGGTGTTGAAGGTGTCCCTGCGCTGGTGGAAAAAGGCCGGGAAAATGCGCGGAATAACGGACTACACAATGTGACATTCTTTCATGAAAACCTTGAAGAAGATGTCACCGAACAACCATGGGCAAAAAACGGATTTGACAAAGTCTTGCTCGATCCTGCGCGTGCGGGGGCTGCCGGCGTGATGCAACATATTATAAAATTAAACCCTGTCCGCGTTGTTTATGTATCCTGTAATCCTGCTACGCTGGCTCGTGACAGCGAAGCGTTACTCAATGCAGGATATACCGTTCGGCGACTGGCGATGCTCGATATGTTCCCGCACACTGGACATCTGGAATCGATGGTCCTGTTTGAGCGTTTGTAATGAATTTTATACCCATTGGATTTCGGGTTGTAATGCAGCGTGAAAGAAAATGGGTACGGCTTGTCGACTTCGACAGGCCAGGCCCCTTAAGGAGAGGACGATGGTTGCGGTAAGAAGTGCACATATAAATAAAGCTGGTGAGTTTGATCCTAAGAAATGGATCGCGAGTCTGGGGATCTCCAGCCAGCAGTCGTGTGAACGCTTAGCCGAAACCTGGGCGTATTGCCTGCAGCAGACACAGGGGCATCCGGATGCGGATCTGCTGCTGTGGCGTGGCGTCGAAATGGTGGAAATACTCTCCATGTTGAGTATGGATATCGACACGCTGCGAGCGGCGATGCTGTTCCCTCTGGCGGATGCCAATGTGGTGAGTGAAGACATCCTGCGCGAGAGCGTAGGCACGTCAATCGTTAATCTTATCCATGGTGTGCGTGATATGGCGGCAATACGCCAGCTAAAAGCCACGCATACCGACTCCGTCTCTTCCGAGCAGGTTGATAACGTTCGTCGCATGCTGCTGGCAATGGTCGACGACTTCCGCTGTGTGGTCATCAAGCTGGCGGAACGGATTGCCCATCTGCGAGAAGTGAAAGACGCGCCGGAAGATGAACGCGTGCTGGCGGCAAAAGAGTGCACCAATATTTATGCTCCGCTGGCTAACCGATTAGGTATCGGGCAATTAAAATGGGAGCTGGAAGATTACTGCTTCCGCTACCTGCACCCAGCCGAATACAAACGCATTGCTAAACTACTGCATGAACGTCGTATCGACAGAGAACACTATATCGACGAGTTTGTTGGGCATCTGCGTTCAGAGATGAAAACCGAAGGTGTAAAAGCCGAGGTGTACGGGCGTCCTAAGCATATTTACAGTATCTGGCGCAAAATGCAGAAAAAGCAGTTGGCTTTTGACGAACTGTTCGATGTGCGCGCGGTGCGTATCGTGGCAGAGCGTTTACAGGATTGCTATGCCGCGCTGGGGATCGTGCACACTCACTATCGCCATCTGCCTGATGAGTTCGATGACTACGTCGCCAATCCAAAGCCTAACGGTTACCAGTCAATCCATACGGTTGTGCTGGGACCCGGCGGTAAAACCATTGAAATCCAGATCCGTACCAAACAGATGCACGAAGATGCCGAGCTGGGCGTTGCCGCGCACTGGAAGTACAAAGAAGGTACCGCTTCAGGCGCTGCGCGTTCTGGTCATGAAGATCGCATTGCGTGGCTGCGTAAACTGATAGCCTGGCAGGAAGAGATGGCTGATTCCGGTGAAATGCTGGATGAAGTGCGTAGCCAGGTCTTTGACGACAGAGTTTACGTCTTTACGCCAAAAGGCGATGTCGTGGACTTACCGGCGGGCTCGACGCCGCTCGATTTTGCTTATCACATCCACAGTGATGTGGGGCATCGTTGCATTGGCGCGAAAATTGGCGGTCGCATCGTACCGTTTACCTATCAGCTGCAGATGGGCGATCAAATTGAAATCATCACCCAGAAACAGCCAAACCCTAGCCGCGACTGGCTAAACCCTAACCTGGGCTACGTGACGACCAGCAGGGGGCGCTCTAAGATCCATGCCTGGTTCCGTAAACAGGACCGGGACAAGAATATTCTGGCTGGTCGTCAGATCCTCGATGATGAACTGGCGCACCTGGGTATTAGCCTGAAAGAGGCTGAAAAACACCTGCTTCCGCGTTACAGCTTTAATGAGCTGGAAGAGCTGCTGGCGGCGATCGGTGGCGGTGACATTCGCCTCAACCAGATGGTCAACTTCCTGCAAGCGCAGTTTAATAAACCAAGCGCTGCTGAACAGGATGCTGCTGCACTGAAACAACTTCAGCAGAAAACGCAGGCCCCGCAGACTCGCCGTAAAGACGATGGCCGTGTGGTGGTCGAAGGGGTTGGAAACCTGATGCACCATATCGCGCGCTGTTGCCAGCCTATCCCTGGCGATGAGATTGTCGGGTTTATCACCCAGGGACGTGGTATTTCCGTGCACCGGGCTGATTGTGAACAACTGACAGAGCTGCGCTCACATGCCCCGGAACGTATCGTTGATGCGGTTTGGGGTGAAAGCTACTCGGCAGGGTACTCGCTGGTCGTCCGTGTGCAGGCAAACGATCGGAGCGGCTTATTACGTGATATCACGACGATTCTTGCTAACGAGAAAGTAAACGTGCTGGGGGTCGCCAGCCGTAGTGATACCAAACAACAGTTGGCCACCATTGATATGACCATCGAAATCTACAACCTGCAGGTGCTCGGACGCGTGCTCGGCAAACTGAACCAGGTGCCGGATGTGATCGACGCGCGTCGCTTGCACGGTAATTAATTATTTTGTAGGCCGGATGATCTTGCAGGCCTGATAAAACGCGTTAGCGTTGCATCAGGCATTGCTATGTTGCCGGATGTCGGCTGTCGCCTTATCCGGCCTACCGTATTGAAATTTCAGGATTTTTACATGAATCAAATCGACCGACTGCTCGGTATTATGCAGCGCCTGCGCGACCCGGAAAACGGCTGTCCGTGGGATAAAGAGCAGACTTTCACTACTATTGCCCCTTACACCCTCGAAGAAACCTATGAAGTACTTGATGCAATTGCGCGCGAAGACTTCGACGATCTGCGTGGTGAACTGGGCGATCTGTTGTTCCAGGTGGTGTTTTACGCACAAATGGCGCAGGAAGAAGGGCGCTTCGATTTTAATGATATTTGCGCTGCAATTAGCGATAAGCTCGAACGTCGGCATCCGCATGTATTTGCCGATGCTTCCGCCAGCAACAGCACCGAGGTGTTAACCCGCTGGGAACAAATCAAAACCGAAGAACGTGCCGAGAAAGCACAGCATTCCGCGCTGGACGATATTCCCCGCAGTTTACCGGCGCTCATGCGCGCCCAGAAAATCCAGAAACGCTGCTCCAATGTTGGCTTTGACTGGAAGACATTAGGACCGGTGGTCGACAAAGTTTATGAAGAGATTGACGAAGTCATGTTCGAGGCGAAGCAGGCTGTCGTTGACCAGGCTAAACTGGAGGAGGAAATGGGCGACCTGCTGTTTGCCACGGTCAATATGGCCCGTCATTTAGGGACAAAAGCAGAGACGGCATTGCAGAAAGCGAATAAAAAATTCGAGCGCCGTTTTCGTGAGGTTGAGCGAATTGTAGCAGCCCGCGGTCTGGAAATGACGGGTGTTGATCTGGAAACAATGGAAGACGTCTGGCAACAGGTAAAACGGCAGGAAATTGATCTCTAAGGGATTTCGTCGGTCAAGGGCGATTTGTGTGATTTTTTAAATAACAAGCGATTGATTTACGTCAAAAACATTTACCCCAAAGGGGCTATTTTCTCACTCCCGATGTTAATGTGAGCCTGGTGAAGAGGAGGAATAATGAAAGTTTGTGGCGCTCGTCATGTTCGGGTATACTACTTTCCCGTCTTGGTAATTCCATCGTTTCACCCTAACTTCTCAGGTCCAGCATGACAACGAACTATATTTTTGTGACCGGCGGGGTCGTATCCTCTCTGGGAAAAGGCATTGCCGCAGCCTCCCTCGCAGCCATTCTTGAAGCCCGTGGCCTCAATGTGACCATGATGAAACTGGATCCGTACATCAACGTCGATCCAGGTACTATGAGCCCTATCCAACACGGGGAAGTGTTCGTTACCGAAGACGGCGCTGAAACCGACCTGGACCTGGGTCACTATGAGCGTTTCATCCGCACCAAAATGAGCCGCCGTAACAACTTCACCACCGGTCGTATCTACTCCGACGTTCTGCGTAAAGAGCGCCGTGGCGACTATCTGGGCGCTACTGTTCAGGTAATTCCGCACATCACGAATGCCATTAAAGAGCGCGTTCTGGAAGGCGGTGAAGGTCATGATGTTGTTCTGGTCGAAATCGGCGGAACCGTTGGGGATATCGAATCTCTGCCGTTCCTTGAAGCGATTCGCCAGATGGCTGTAGAAATTGGCCGTGAGCACACGCTGTTTATGCATCTGACGCTGGTTCCGTATATGGCGGCGGCAGGTGAAGTCAAAACCAAACCGACTCAGCATTCTGTAAAAGAGCTGCTTTCTATCGGCATTCAGCCAGATATCCTGATTTGCCGCTCCGATCGCGCAGTTCCGGCTAATGAACGTGCAAAAATTGCATTGTTCTGTAACGTTCCGGAAAAAGCGGTGATTTCTCTGAAAGATGTCGATTCCATCTATAAAATTCCGGGCCTGTTGAAATCTCAGGGCCTTGACGATTATATTTGTAAACGATTCAGCTTGAACTGTCCGGAAGCAAATCTGTCAGAATGGGAACAGGTTATCTACGAAGAAGCGAATCCGGCAGGCGAAGTGACTATTGGTATGGTCGGCAAGTACATTGAACTGCCGGATGCCTATAAGTCAGTTATCGAAGCGCTGAAGCACGGTGGCTTGAAGAATCGTGTCACCGTCAACATCAAGCTGATTGATTCGCAGGATGTTGAAACGCGTGGCGTTGAGATCCTGAAAGGTCTTGATGCCATCCTAATCCCAGGCGGCTTCGGCTACCGTGGTGTTGAAGGGAAAATCGCGACAGCGCGCTTTGCGCGTGAAAACAATATTCCTTATCTGGGCATTTGCCTGGGTATGCAGGTTGCGTTGATTGAGTTTGCTCGTAACGTCGTGGGAATGGACAACGCCAACTCCACAGAATTTGTGCCAGACTGTAAGTACCCAGTGGTGGCCCTGATTACTGAATGGCGTGATGAAGACGGCAACGTTGAAGTCCGTACCGAGAAGAGCGATCTGGGTGGCACAATGCGTCTTGGTGCGCAACAGTGTCAGCTGAGCGATGAGAGTCTGGTTCGTCAACTGTACGGTACGCCGACAATTGTTGAACGTCATCGCCACCGCTACGAAGTCAACAATATGCTGTTGAAACAGATTGAAGCTGCGGGTCTGCGTGTTGCAGGCCGTTCCGGTGATGATCAGTTGGTCGAGATCATTGAGGTACCGAATCATCCGTGGTTCGTGGCCTGTCAGTTCCACCCGGAATTTACTTCCACGCCACGTGATGGGCACCCACTGTTCGCCGGCTTTGTGAAAGCCGCCAGTGAACATCAGAAGCGTCAGGCGAAGTAAGAAGTAAAAAGTTAGAACGGCAATGCACCCATCAGGGTGCATTGTTTGTCTGGAGTTTTAGTTTAACTTGTACTGAGGAAAACCTAATGTCCAAAATCGTTAAAATCATCGGTCGTGAAATCATCGACTCCCGTGGTAACCCGACTGTTGAAGCCGAAGTACACCTGGAAGGTGGTTTCGTTGGTATGGCAGCAGCTCCGTCAGGTGCTTCTACTGGTTCCCGCGAAGCACTGGAACTGCGCGATGGCGACAAATCCCGTTTCATGGGTAAAGGCGTACTGAAAGCTGTTGCAGCTGTAAACGGCCCGATTGCTCAGGCTCTGCTGGGTAAAGATGCTAAAGATCAGGCTGGCATCGACAAGATCATGATCGATCTGGACGGTACTGAAAACAAATCCAACTTCGGTGCAAACGCCATCCTGGCTGTGTCCCTGGCGAACGCCAAAGCAGCAGCTGCTGCTAAAGGCCTGCCGCTGTATGCACATATCGCTGAACTGAACGGTACTCCGGGCAAATACTCTATGCCGGTTCCGATGATGAACATCATCAACGGTGGTGAGCACGCTGACAACAACGTCGACATCCAGGAATTCATGATTCAGCCTGTTGGCGCTAAAACCCTGAAAGAAGCTGTACGTATGGGTTCTGAAGTGTTCCACAACCTGGCTAAAGTTCTGAAAGCCAAAGGTATGAACACTGCTGTTGGTGACGAAGGTGGCTATGCGCCGAACCTGGGTTCCAACGCTGAAGCTCTGGCTGTAATCGCTGAAGCGGTTAAAGCAGCAGGCTACGAGCTGGGCAAAGACATCACTCTGGCGATGGACTGTGCAGCGTCTGAATTCTACAAAGACGGTAAATACGTTCTGGCTGGCGAAGGCAACAAAGCGTTCACCTCCGAAGAATTCACTCACTTCCTGGAAGAACTGACCAAACAGTACCCGATCGTCTCCATCGAAGATGGTCTGGACGAGTCTGACTGGGACGGTTTTGCATACCAGACAAAAGTACTGGGCGACAAAATCCAGCTGGTTGGTGACGATCTGTTCGTAACCAACACCAAGATCCTGAAAGAAGGCATCGAAAAAGGCATCGTTAACTCCATCCTGATCAAATTCAACCAGATCGGTTCTCTGACCGAAACTCTGGCTGCGATCAAAATGGCGAAAGATGCTGGCTACACTGCTGTCATCTCTCACCGTTCTGGCGAAACTGAAGATGCTACCATCGCTGACCTGGCTGTTGGTACCGCTGCAGGCCAGATCAAAACAGGTTCTATGAGCCGTTCTGACCGTGTTGCTAAGTACAACCAGCTGATTCGTATCGAAGAAGCTCTGGGTGAACACGCTCCGTACAACGGTCGTAAAGAGATCAAAGGTCAGGCTTAATCCTGTTCTTTCTCTGATTTAAAAATGCCAGCCTTCGGGCTGGCATTTTTTTGCCTATTTGAAATCAACGGCCATCTGTTCGGGAATAGTCAGCCCACGTGTCGTCTGCACACAGCGCTCAATGTAATCGGTAAAACGCGGCGGCTTCGGCATCCCCATGCTGAGCAGCTTATCATTGCTGAATCGCACGTTCAGCGTGGCAAACGCACCGTACAGACGCATGGCTTTAAGCATCAGTCGTTCGTTGCAGGGGCCAAAAATATTCTTCAGTTCACGGCGCATCTGGACCAGCGTTTCATAGCTGACCTGTGCATATTTATTGCCGACGGGAGCTTGTTCCAGCGCAGATGCCATCGCGCTATCAATATCTGCAAACCTCACGCTATTTTCTTCTCCTGCTGAGATGTGCACCACTTCACCGCGAGCGAGCGGACTGCTCAGCAACATCAGCAATGCATCGGCGCAGTAATCAACCGGGATCACGTCAATACGGTCTTCCATCGAACACATAAATTTTTGCAGCATCAGACCCATGCTGAATACCCAGAAAATACTGCTGGAGGGTTGGCAGCCATGATGAGTGTGGCCAACAACGATAGAAGGCCGCGCGATAACCAGTGGTAATGTTGGGCATTCCTGTTGCATCAGACGCTCTATTGTGGATTTAGAGTGCGTATATTCAACCAGGTGCTCAGCACGTTCGCGAAATTCTGCACTTTCTGCCACCAGTGAATCGGGTTCTGGGGAACATGACATCGCTGTACCAACATGAAGAAAACGCTGAAGACTGCCGACACAGGCCATTCTCCGGGCGAACTTCAGCGTTCCTTCGACATTTACTTTCCAGATAAGCGGATTGTTGCCAAATGAGGCGACGGCGGCGCAGTTGATGACATGAGTAACCTGGTCCAGACGCGGGTCGTTAAGAAACGCTTCGGGTTCTACCAAATCACCCAACAGAATATTCCGCGGGCTAAGTGCGGCCAGTTTTTTTTCTGCAATATTGAATTTTCGCAGATTTTCCTTTATCCGTTCCAGCGCAGATACATCATTATCGGCACGAACTAAAAGCAGCAGATTAAATCCATTTGTCTGATTCAGAATGTTTTCTAAAACGGCTCCGCCCAAAAAACCGGTTGCGCCAGTAATTAATAGTGTATTCATGAATGTAGTCTCATTAGGGAGGTGACTGGATTCTAGGCGCGGATAATTAAACGGAGATTAAATGGAAAATTAGCGTAACTTTAAGTTTCTTAAGCCTATTTTAATATAAAAAGATACCGCGGATCAAATTTGACTATACGTGATGATAATAAATTCATAATTTTATGTATCCGTTTGTACATGCTTGAAATATTTTACTTTTAAAATATTTATACTATTTTTATAAGGTTGTTATAAAAAATGTTTTGTTACATCAAAACGCTGCCTGAACAGCGATGAAATTAAATCACAGCTATTAGAACATTGCAGGCGTAAATACGAGATAATGTTTCATGATTTTTTAACTCAGGGGACAGCGCAGTCGGGGGCAAGACCTGAGCGTGCAAATCTGCAATAATACGCGTTCATAACCCTAAACAGAGATGACTATGCAGTACCCGATTAACGAGATGTTCCAGACCCTGCAAGGTGAGGGTTACTTTACCGGCGTCCCCGCCATTTTTATTCGTTTACAGGGATGCCCGGTTGGCTGTGCCTGGTGCGATACCAAACACACATGGGATAAGCTTGAGGATCGGGAAGTCTCCTTATATAGCATCCTGGCTAAGACCAAAGAGAGTGATAAATGGGGCGCGGCGAGCAGTGAAGATCTGCTGGCTGTTATTCAGCGTCAGGGCTATACCGCCCGACACGTGGTGATCACCGGCGGTGAACCCTGCATTCATGACCTGATGCCGCTGACCGATTTGCTCGAAAAGAACGGCTTTAGCTGCCAGATTGAGACCAGCGGGACACACGAAGTTCGCTGTACGCCGAATACCTGGGTGACGGTATCGCCGAAGGTGAATATGCGTGGCGGGTATGACGTACTGTCACAGGCGCTGGAGCGCGCCAATGAAATCAAGCATCCGGTGGGTCGCGTTCGCGATATTGAAGCGCTGGATGAACTGCTGGCCACGTTAACCGATGATAAACCACGAATTATTGCGCTGCAGCCAATCAGTCAGAAAGAAGATGCTACGCGTTTGTGTATTGATACCTGTATTGCGCGTAACTGGCGTTTGTCGATGCAAACGCATAAATACCTGAATATTGCCTGATATTTTGCCGGGTGGACATTTTCCGCCCGGCATGCACGCTATGCGTTCGACCAGCTTTGAATGGATTCGACGCTATCCAGATTGCCATGCAGCACTTCATACGATTTTTTCAAAATCACATCGGTGTGTTGAGTTAAATCCCGGAAAATCCCTCTATTCAATGCTTCATAGCGTCTGGCATTACTCTCAATCGGCATAAACACATCTTTCACCCGTACCATTTTTTCAATTGCGGTCTCATAGTCCGGATACAAGCCAAGCCCGACAGCCGTGTTGATTGCCGCGCCCAGGCTTGCACAACCGTTAATGGCATTACGTTTTGCCGGAAGGTTGAATACGTCAGCGAAGATTTGCATAAACAGATCGCTGTTTGAACCACCGCCGGTGATGATCACCTGTTTAGCAAAGTGGTTCATTTCAGTGCACATATTGTCGTAGTTGTTTTTCAGCGTCAGCGCAACGCTCTCCAGAATAGAACGGTAAATCCAGGCATAGTCCATGCTGGAATCAAAGCCTATCATGAGCCCTCGTTTAAACGGTTCCCAGGGATTTGTCAGCCAGTCGAGTACGGTCATCAGGCCATTACAACCTGGAGGGACATTGGCCGCTTTCTTGTTCAGCAAATCCTCTGGCGATAAATCCTGCGCTTTCGCATCCTGGAGCAGCGACTCCCCCAACATATCCCGCAGCCAACTAACCGTCCACATGCCCTTGCGAATGCCATAGCCTTCATAAAGCAGGGTTTCTGGAATAGAGGACATAATCGGCCAGTAAGCGAGTGGATCTTTGGGCAACGCTTTGCCGTTCATCATCAGGGCGATATAGGTTCCTAATGAGATCACTGCAGTTTCGTTATCCAGTAATCCTGCGCCCAGGGCTTCTACCGGCTTGTCGCTGGTGGTGCAAACGACCGGCAATCCCACCGGGAAGTGTGTTGCCTTTGCGGCTTCCTGGGTGAGGTGTCCGAGAACTGTTCCTGGCATCTGGATATCAAACAGCATCTTGCGCGGAATATTGAATTTCTTCATCACCTCAGCATCATCGCTCCATGCCCAGGTTTTGTAATCCACTGGCCACTGACCAAAGTAGTTAGCAATATTGTCTTTAAATTCGCCGGTTAAGCGATGTGACAGATAACCCGAAAACGAGGTGACGTAAGCTACATCAGCGTGGGTGTGTTCATAGGGACGAGTAACGCGTGCATCCTGCCAGCTAATCAGCGGGGCGGCGGGCGTACCGTCGGCTTTGAGCAATGCGCGACAACAGCGAATTGAACCTAGCCCAATGCCGACGATGTCTTTTTTGTCTCCGCTGAACTGGCTCATTAGGTCTTTGCCTGCAAAGCATAATGAGGTCCACAAATCATCATCAGGATGCTCTGCCGTATCGGCGTCCGGGGTGAGCATCGGTTGCAGGAGTCCTTTTCCTTCACAAACGACGTTACCATCCAGATCGTACATCACGACCTTAGTGCTCTGACTTCCACCATCAATTCCAATGATGTATTTTTTCGACATTGTGATTCTCCTTTAATTATCCATCTTCACTCGCCGGAGGTTTCTGCGGCCAGTGGTGTTATCTTTTCCGGTGTGGCGTTGGTGGTACGGATTTTGCGAGACAGTAGAAAGGTAAACAGGACAACCATGCATAGCGCCGCCAGTCCCATTAGCCACATGTTGCGGTAAGCTTCCGCTGGCGGAAGCGTGTCCTGCCAGTGACCGACGATTGGGTAGACAAAAACGTCGGGCAAAAAACCAATAACCGAACAGATCCCCACGGTGGTACCCATAATGTAAGACGGCGTTCTGGCTTCGCCTGGGCATGCCCAATACAACCCGCGTGAGGCGTAGCAGGTGAAGCCTAGTAGCAGAATCAAGCCAATTCCCATAACGACAGATTGCGGATTTGTGTTGGTTATTAGCAACGCAACCAGCGTTATGACTCCAACAATTGAGAGCAACTGAACCACGCGAGTTGGCGATTTGATTTTGCTGTAGGTCGTGATGATGCCGCCCAAAGGGCCGCAGATGGCGCGGAAAATTTTGTTAATCACAATGCCCATGTAGCTCGCGGCCACCAGAGACATACCGTACATTTCGGTCAGATAGTTAGTGGAGTAACTCAGGATGGCGTAGATCGTAAAGACGCCGAAAATGACCATGCTGCAATACCAGGTGGTACTGATACGCAGTACCGCGAGAACATCGCTGAGCTGGAAGGATTGCTTTTCTTCTTTCGCACTGTTGCTATGAACGTTACCGTCGCTCACGAAGAACCAGCACAAAATTCCCAGCAGGATGTAGATCACGCTGTAAATCAGAATTACGGCTTTCAGGCTATTGCTGTCGTCCGGTGCGAAGCGAGAAAAGACCCACATGGTAAAGACCGCCAGCGACATAACGCCGACGCCGCGCAGTCCTTCCATCCAGCCCATGATTTTCCCTTGTTCGCTGTGGTCACCAAGCAGCGATGCGGCTTTAATTGAAACCGACCACAGCATCAGAATCGTCGTAATAGCGAACGCGACTTGAATACAAAGCATGACCCATAATGGAGGATAGGTCATCATCAGTAGACCAAGCAGCCCGGTAATAATCATTGCTGAAGTAATCATTTTACGATGGGAAAATTTATCGGCAATAACTCCGCTGGGTGCATAAAGAACAATAGCGGCAATACCGAAAGTACTCATTATTAGTCCTATTTCGGTATTGCTAAATCCCATGAATTTTGCCATGGGGATTTGATAGATATAGCGTAAATAGGCAAGGTCAAAACTTACGCCACCGCTAAAACTAATAATAGCGAGAGTAATCCAACGGCGATATGATTGGTGTTGCATATCTAATTCCCATTTGTATAGACGAAAAAAAGAGAAAAGTAAGCCGCCTTTTCAGGAGGATTACTTTTCTCTGGTCTCTAGTAATTACAATTAGGAATATCATGGAAGCGGTATTTAGAGTGTGAGAATAATCACGCTTCTTGTTTTTCTTCACTATTAATAAATGAGTAAAGTATCTGTGATATTGATCACGTTAGATAATTTACTGCTGTGATAAAAATTTATTCCAGTTACCAGAGATAATGAGAAAGGTGACTTCCCTCTTGCAGGGGAAGTCACCTTTCTTTTTTTTTTGCCTAAAGGAATTTGGAGCTAACTATGTCGATTGAATCTCTCAACGCATTCTCAATGAATTTTTTCTCCCTGAAAGGGAAAACGGCAATTGTGACGGGGGGCAACAGTGGCCTGGGGCAGGCTTTCGCGATGGCGTTGGCAAAAGCCGGTGCTAACCTGTTTATCCCAAGCTTTGTAAAAGACAATGGTGAAACAAAGGAAATCATTGAGAAACAGGGTGTTGAAGTTGAGTTTATGCAGGTGGATATCACCGAGAAAGGTGCGCCGCAGAAGATTATCGCTGCCTGTTGTGAGCGCTTTGGCACTGTAGATATTCTGGTTAACAACGCCGGAATTTGTAAGCTGAATAAGGTTCTTGACTTCGGTCGTGCGGACTGGGATCCGATGATTGATGTCAACCTGACGGCGGCGTTTGAACTGAGTTACGAAGCGGCAAAAATTATGATTCCGCAAAATAGCGGTAAAATTATTAATATTTGTTCCCTGTTTTCTTATCTTGGTGGACAGTGGTCTCCGGCTTACTCAGCAACCAAACATGCGCTGGCTGGTTTTACTAAAGCATATTGTGATGAGCTTGGACAATATAATATTCAGGTTAACGGTATTGCGCCGGGGTATTATGCAACCGATATTACGCTGGCCACGCGCAGCAACCCAGAAACAAACCAGCGGGTACTGGACCACATTCCGGCCAATCGTTGGGGTGATACCCAGGACTTAATGGGCGCTGCAATATTCCTTGCCAGCCAGGCATCTAATTATGTTAACGGTCATTTACTGGTCGTCGATGGTGGTTATTTAGTTCGTTAGTATTTGTCTGGTGGTTTTTAACTTCATTATTCTGTTAATTATCAGGAAGGAATAGCTATGCCTTTATCTCGAGAAGCGATTATTGACCAGTTAAAAGAGATTATTGGGTCTGAGCGCGTAATTACCGATGAAACCGTATTAAAGAAAAATAGTATTGACCGTTTTCGTAAATATGCGGATATTCACGGCGTTTACACGCTGCCCATCCCGGCGGCCGTGGTTAAACTCGGTTCGACAGAACAGGTTTCCCGCGTTCTGGCATTCATGAATCAGCATAAAATCAATGGCGTACCGCGGACCGGCGCATCTGCGACGGAGGGCGGTCTGGAAACCGTTGTCAAAGACTCCGTGGTACTGGACGGTGCCGGGATGAACCAGATCCTGAGTATTGATATTGAGAATATGCAGGCGACGGCACAGTGTGGCGTTCCGCTAGAGATTCTGGAAAATGCGCTGCGTGAAAAGGGCTATACCACCGGACATTCGCCGCAGTCTAAGCCGTTGGCGCAGATGGGCGGTTTGGTTGCAACGCGTAGTATCGGACAGTTCTCCACGCTGTATGGCGCAATTGAAGATATGGTTGTTGGTCTGGAGGCTGTATTGCCAGACGGTACGGTGACTCGCATTAAGAACGTACCGCGCCGGGCTGCCGGGCCGGATATTCGCCACATCGCTATCGGCAACGAAGGCGCACTATGCTATATCACTGAAGTCACAGTGAAAATATTTAAGTTTACGCCGGAGAATAACCTTTTTTACGGCTACATTCTGGATGACATGAAAATCGGTTTCGACATCCTGCGAGAAGTGATGGTGGAAGGCTACCGTCCCTCCATTGCGCGTCTGTACGATGCGGAGGATGGCACCCAGCATTTCACCCATTTTGCCGACGGTAAATGTGTGTTGATCTTTATGGCTGAAGGCAATCCACGGCTGGCATATGCGACTGGCGAAGGTATTGCGGAGATCGTGGCGCGTTATCCACAATGTAAGCGTGTGGACAGCAAGCTTATCGAGAACTGGTTTAACCATCTGAACTGGGGCCCGGAAAAAGTGGCTGCCGAACGTGTGCAGATCCTGAAAACCGGCAATATGGGCTTTACGACGGAGGTCTCCGGTTGCTGGAGCTGCATCCATCAAATCTACGAAAACGTGATCAACCGTATCCGCGCCGAGTTCCCGCATGCGAATGACATTACCATGCTGGGTGGTCACTCATCCCACAGTTATATCAACGGTACCAACATGTACTTTGTGTATGACTACAACGTTATGGACTGCAGGCCGGAAGAGGAGATTGATAAGTACCACAACCCGCTCAACAAGATCATTTGCGAAGAGACGATCCGTCTTGGCGGCTCTATGGTGCATCACCACGGTATTGGTAAGCACCGCGTTCACTGGAGCAAACTGGAACACGGTAGCGCATGGCCGCTGCTGGAAGGTCTCAAACGCCAATTTGATCCAAACGGTATCATGAACGCGGGGACGATCTACCCGATTGAGAAATAAAGAATCAAGCGGCTTCTCGGCTGGGAAGTCGCTTCTTTACCGGACAATGAAGGGGTAGACATGAACACTTCACCGGTGCGAATGGACGATTTACCGCTAAACAGTTTCCACTGTCGTATTGCTGCATTGACCTTTGGTGCGCATCTGACTGATGGCTATGTTCTTGGCGTGATTGGCTACGCCATTATCCCGTTAACGCCGGCCATGCAGTTAACGCCCTTTATGGTGGGGATGATTGGTGGCTCAGCGTTGCTGGGGCTTTTTCTCGGTAGCCTGGTGTTAGGATGGGTGTCCGATCATATCGGTCGGCAGAAAATTTTCACTTTCAGCTTTGTATTGATAACCGCCGCCTCTTTTTTACAGTTTTTTGTGACAACACCAGAACAACTAATTGGTTTACGCATCCTGGTTGGTATTGGGCTGGGGGGCGATTATGCCGTGGGTCACACGTTGCTGGCCGAGTTCTCGCCGCGCCGTCATCGGGGGATTTTACTGGGGGCATTTAGCGTGGTATGGACCATCGGCTATGTACTGGCAAGCCTGGCGGGACACTATTTTATTCTGGAGAACCCAGATGCCTGGCGCTGGCTGCTGGCCTCGGCGGCGCTTCCCGCACTGCTGATTACGTTGTTACGCTGGGGGACGCCGGAGTCACCACGCTGGCTGATGCGTCAGGGACGCTTTGCTGAAGCCCACGCCGTGGTGCATCGCTATTTTGGCCCGGACGTTTTGCTTGGCGATGAGGTGGCTGTGGCCTCCCATAAACATATAAAAACGCTCTTTTCCACTCACTATTGGCGAAGAACCGTGTTTAACAGCGTGTTCTTTGTTTGTCTGGTGATCCCATGGTTTGTGATCTACACCTGGCTGCCGACTATTGCGCAGACTATTGGTCTGGAAGACGCGCTCACCACCAGTCTACTCCTGAATGCGCTGCTAATTGTTGGTGCATTATTGGGCCTGGTATTGACACATCTGCTGACGCATCGCCGGTTTCTGCTCGGCAGTTTTTTGCTGCTTGCTGTAACGCTTTTTGTGATGGCTTTTTTACCGCCCGGCAATCCTCTGACGCTGCTGTTTTTTGTCCTGTTCAGTACCACGATTTCTGCCGTCAGTAATTTAGTTGGGATCTTGCCTGCCGAAAGTTTCCCGACGGATATCCGCTCGCTGGGCGTTGGGTTTGCGACGGCGATGAGCCGACTTGGCGCGGCAATCAGCACGGGTCTGCTGCCATGGACGCTGGCGCAATGGGGAATGCAGGTCACGTTGCTGCTGTTGACGGGCGTATTACTGATTGGATTAGTGGTGACCTGGCTATGGGCACCGGAGACGAAGGCATTGCCGCTGGTGGCTGCCGGGAGCGTGGACAAAAAACAGGGAGGTGTAAATGAACATTCTGTTAGCGTTTAAAGCAGAACCGGATCCCGGCATGCTGGCCGAAAAAGACTGGCAGGCCGCAACGCAAGATTCCTGCGGCCCTGATACCGCGATGCTGCGCTGCTCTCCTGGTGCAGATGAACAGGCGGCTGCCGCATTGCTACTGGCTCAACGCGGTGGCGGCTGTGATATGACATTGACGGCTTTAAGCATTAGCGACGAGCGAGCGCTTCACTGGTTGCGCTATTTTGCTGCGCTGGGTTTTGATAAGTCGGTGTTGCTACAAACGACAGCGGATCTGCGTTTCGCTTCGGCGTTCATCGCCCGTCAGATTGCTGACTGGCAGCGCAATCACGACGCGGATTTGATTGTCACTGGTTGTCAGAGTAGTGAAGGGCAGAACGGGCAGACGCCGTTTCTGCTGGCTGAAATGCTGAGCTGGCCCTGTTTAACCCAAGTGGAGCGCTTTACGCTTGAGCCGCCTTTTATCGTTGTTGAACAGCGAACGGTAACCGGGCTTCGTCGCAGCCGGGTAAGGCTTCCGGCGGTGATTGCAGTCAGACAATGCGGGGAGGTTGCGCTTCCGGTTCCTGGGATGCGCCAGCGTCTGGCGGCGGCAAAAGCGGAGATTGTGCGCCAGTCAGTGTCCCGTGATGAAATCCCGAACGTTCAATGTCAGAAGCTGGCGCGGCCTGAGCAGCGGCGCAGCGCCACAATTATTGACGGTTCCTCGGCGCAGGTTAAAGCCCGGATATTGTGGAATGACTATTTGCGCCAGAGGATGCAGCCATGAAGATAGCGATTATCACAGAATCTCGCGAGTGTAATGCTATATCAGGCTGGCTTGCACAGAATGATCTGAATATGGCTGAGCTGGAGCGCTGGGTTATCGACCCCGTCCCAGATGTCGCGGAGCAGGTGCTGGATGTACTGGCAACGCAGTGGTCGCTGACGCCTGCTGATATCCTGATTTTTCCGGCTGGGCCACTTGGCGATGAGCTTGCCACGCGACTCGCATGGCGTCTGCAAGGCGGTTGCGTATGCCAGGTACAGACTCTGGATGCACAACAGGGTCTGGTGACGAAATCTCATTGGGGGAATGCGTTGACGGCAACGTTACACATCGCTGCGCATCCGTTGTGCCTGTCATTGGCGAGGCAACCTGAAGTTAGCGCAGTGGGCAAGACATTGCCCATGATGAGAGAGCATCAGATTGTGCCGATAGCCTCTCCGGACTGGCTGGATTGTGTAGAAAGCGCAAGCAGCGTCAGTACGCATCCTCTGTTGCAGGCCAGTCACGTGCTGGTGGTCGGGCAGGGGGGAAGCGATGTCGATGCCGATAAAATTACCGCGCTTGGTCAGGCGCTTGACGTCGAAGTGGGATACAGTCGTGCACGGGTGATGAACGGCGGCTTTGACGCTGAACGCGTGATGGGTATCTCCGGTCATTTAGTTTCGCCGGATGTCTGCATTGTTGCGGGGGCCTCTGGTGCAGCGGCGTTAATGGCCGGGGTTCGCCAGAGCCGGTTTGTCGTGGCGATAAATAATGACGCCAGTGCGCCTGTTTTCTCGCAGGCAGATGTTGGGATTGTGGATGACTGGCTGCCGGTGCTGGAGGCATTGGCAGCCTGGGCGGAAACTTAATTCAGCTTTTTGGCTAGCGTCCAGACGTCGGTGTTGGTGGTAGACAGTGCAGCCACACCGGCTTTCATCGCATTGCGGGCATCCTCTTCATCACACACCAGGCCTCCGGCAATCAGTGGCTGGTGTATTTTTTCCGTCACCCATCCCAGCACTTTCGGCATACAGCCAGGCAGGATCTCAATGCAGTCCGGGTTTGACTGAGCCACCTGTTTATCAATGTTGTGGAAAGAGATGGAGTCGACGATAAACAAGCGATGGATACAGAAAAAGCCTTCTGCTCGTGCCGCTTTCAGCATTGACGCTTTGGTACTGATGATGCCGTCCGCCTCAGTGACCAGCTTCAGAAATTGAATCACCACCTCTTTATTGGACGCGCCTTCCAGCAGATCTACGTGGATAAACGCGTATTTTCCTGCATTTTTTATTTTCTTCACGATGTTGCTGATGGTGCAGATATTGCCGTACAAAACAGAGATGAACTGGCATTCAGAGTCGATGGCTAATTGCAGACTGGCGTTATCTTTTACGGCGGCAATTACCGGATTCTGGCGGAGCAGGTGTAACAGGGGCATAAATTATCCTTATAAATTAGCCAAATCGATAGGTGATGCCAAATCCCGATGCTGGATAGCGCCACTGTTGCAGCGTTTTTTCATCACATAGCAGTCGGCAGGTGCCACACTCCAGGCAGCCGTGAAAGTCGATCTGCAATTCGCCTTGCTGTGTGCGGGAAAATAGCCCGGCAGGACAAGCTTTGATCAACAGTTCTGCCATTTTGCTGTCAACAACGGCAGCAGGAACGATATGTGAAATGTCGGCGGGACGCCAGAGGTTGCGGGCTACAGACATCGTAAGCTCCTGATAATATCACCTGCCCGATGGCGCAGGCCGTGACGACGAAACTGACGCCAGACGACCTGACGCAACGGCGCTACCGGATGACCACCCTGATGCCAGATCTCGCGGGAAATATCCTCCATCAGCGCGGGCCACTGATGATACCATCCGGGACGCTGGAGCAGCGCCGGAACATGCTGGTAGCGTTGCAGAACCTCCCACAGCAGGCTGCACTGAATGTCCTGATGGTAAGTCGGAAACAGGTTTTGCGGTTCGCTTTTCCGGCAGGCGTTAATCAATGTCTGGGCCGCAGCCTGAGCGCCAATAAGCGCCATATCCATGCCGCGTATGGAGAAACCGGTATTAACACAGCTACGTAACGCATCGCCCACCAGCAGCCAACCTTCTCCGGCGTATTGCACGGGCAGACTGTGCAAACCGCCTTCGGGGACCAGATGTGCGCCATACTCCAGCGTTTCGCAGCCCCTGAGCAGCGGGTGTAGCGCCGGATGCGTCTTGAGCCGTTCCAGTAAAATGCCTGCCGGAAGGTCGCTTTGCGCAACAGAAGAAAGCGGGCAAACGATACCTAAAGAGAGCGTTTCCTGGTTAGTATAAAGAAATGCTCCACCGGGCAGTTTGCCGCAAATCTCTCCGCTGAACAGCATTGCGGCACCTTCGTCTTTGGATAAGCGGAAACGCTCTTCAAGCAGTGATTTATCCAGCGCCAGTGTTTCTTTAATTCCCAACGCCATGGCATTTGCTGAAGGGCGAGGCAGAAAACCATAACGTTCTGCCAGCACGCTGTTCGCCCCCTCAGCCAGCACCACATAGCGGGCGCGTAGCGTCTCGTTATCGGCAATGACGCCGCATATTCTTCCCTCTTCAATATGGAGAGCTTCAACCGTAACACCGCAGATAAACTGTACGCCTTCGGCTTCAGCCTGCGCGACAAACCACGGATCGAAGCGGGCGCGCAGCAGGCTCCATGAGTCTCCATCCGGCCGCAGGCTGGAGTATGTGGTGGCACCATCATGGGTTAATAGCGTGAGGTTTTCCTGGGTAATGCGGCGTTCAAGTGGCGCAGATTGTTGGAAGCGGGGAAGGAGTTCACCGAGTGCGTGGCAGTACAGACGCCCGCCGGAAAGATTTTTACTGCCGGGAAGTTCACCGCGCTCAAGCAGCAGAACTGAAAGCCCGGCACGTGCGCAACGTAAAGCACAAGCGGTGCCTGCTATCCCTGCACCGATGATAATAATGTCGAAATCGTCAACCATGTTGTGCTCCAGATATCCAGAGCACATAACCCTAACAGAATGTTAGTTAAGGAATATTGACCGCTGACACAGACGATAAAATCACTCTCCGCGATACACGCAGCCTGCTGTGCAGGTCTCTTTAATCATCACCGCGCTCAGCAGCGGGACAACCGGTTTTACCTGATCCCAAATCCATTTTGCCAGCACTTCACTGGTAGGGTTCTCAAGGCCCGGAATATCATTCAGGTAGTAGTGATCAAGCCTGTCGTAAGTCGGCTTAAATGCGGCTTTCAGTTCGGCAAAGTCCATGATCCAGCCGGTATGGGGATCGACTTCACCGGTGATTTCAAGACGCACCATAAATGAGTGTCCGTGCAGGCGGCCACATTTATGTCCTTGCGGTACATGTGGAAGATGGTGTGCGGCTTCGAAGATGAAATCTTTAAACAGTGTGGTGGACATCATGAACTCTCAAGTAATGCGGAAAAAACCGCCGCATAGTACCGGAAAGCACATTTTTTATCATTAACTAAAACGGCCATTCCAGAGGTCAGTAGGGAAAGTGACCGGTGATGTGATTTTTATTCTTATATTTCAATTTGTTATGTAATCGTTTTTATCGTTAAGAACGACAACTAAAACAGGTTAGTCCATTTGGTTATTTATTATTTCCATCCCTTCTTTAATTGTTATTAGCCCCACCGTTAACCTTATCTTCAGTTTGGCTTTTCTTATTAAATTCAGCTTTGCTACTGGAATGTAATGACGCATGACAACACAGGCCTCACCTTCAAATTTGCTTCCGCTGAACCCGGAGCAACTGGCGCGCCTTACGGCGGCCACGACCGATCTTACTCCCACACAGCTTGCGTGGGTGTCTGGCTATTTCTGGGGCGTGCTAAATCAGCAGCCGGGAGCAAATGCTGCAGCGCCTGCGCCTGCTGCTGAAATGCCAGGGATTACACTCATCTCTGCTTCGCAAACCGGCAATGCACGTCGCGTGGCGGAAGCCTTACGCGACGATCTGATTGCTGCTCAGCTCAATGTCACCCTGATCAATGCTGGCGATTATAAATTTAAAAGCATTGCCAACGAGAAATTGCTGGTCGTGGTGGCCTCGACGCAGGGAGAAGGTGAACCGGCGGAAGAAGCGGTGGCGTTGCATAAATACTTGTTCTCTAAAAAAGCGCCAAAGCTTGAAAACACGGCCTTTGCTGTATTTGGCCTTGGCGATACGTCTTACGAATTTTTCTGCCAGTCAGGTAAAGACTTTGATGCGAAACTGGCAGAGTTGGGTGGCGAACGCCTGCTCGATCGCGTGGATGCGGATGTCGAATATCAGGCCGCAGCCGCCCAGTGGCGTGCCCGCCTGGTTGATGTACTGAAGGCGCGTGCGCCTGTTGCGCCGTCTGCACACGCGGCAGCGAGCGGTGCGGTTAACGAGGTGCACACCAGCCCTTACACCAAAGAAGCACCGCTGAGTGCAACACTTGCAGTGAACCAGAAAATTACCGGTCGCGACTCTGAAAAAGATGTACGCCATATCGAAATTGATTTGGGTGATTCTGGCCTGCGCTATCAGCCAGGCGACGCACTGGGTGTCTGGTATCAGAACGATCCGGCCCTGGTCAAAGAAATTGTGGAACTGCTGTGGCTGAAAGGCGATGAACCGGTCACGGTTGACGGGAAATTATTGCCGCTTACCGAAGCGCTACAGTGGCACTTCGAGCTGACGGTGAACACTGCCAATATCGTAGAGAATTACGCCACTTTAACGCGTAGTGAAACGTTACTGCCGCTGGTGGGGGATAAAGCGCAGTTGCAACACTATGCGACTACCACCCCTATTGTCGATATGCTGCGTTTCTCCCCGGCACAACTCGATGCCGACGCGTTAATTGGCTTGCTGCGTCCGCTGACCCCACGGTTGTACTCCATTGCCTCATCCCAGGCTGAAGTGGAAAGCGAAGTCCATATCACCGTTGGTGCCGTGCGTTTTGAGGTTGAAGGCCGTGCGCGTGCAGGCGGGGCCTCCGGCTTCCTTGCCGATCGCGTTGAGGAAGAGGGCGAAGTGCGTGTGTTCATTGAGCATAACGACAACTTCCGCCTGCCAGAAAATCCGCAAACACCGGTAATTATGATCGGGCCGGGAACGGGGATTGCGCCGTTCCGCGCCTTTATGCAGCAACGTGCGGCAGACGGTGCAGAAGGGAAAAACTGGCTGTTCTTTGGTAATCCGCACTTTACTGAAGATTTCCTGTATCAGGTGGAATGGCAGCGCTACGTCAAAGAAGGCGTACTCAGCCGTATCGACCTTGCCTGGTCCCGTGATCAAAAAGATAAAGTCTACGTACAAGATAAACTGCGCCAACAGGGCGCAGAACTGTGGCGCTGGATTAATGACGGTGCGCACATTTATGTCTGCGGCGACGCCAATCGCATGGCGAAAGACGTTGAGCAGGCTTTGCTGGAAGTGATTGCCGAATTCGGCGGTATGGACGTCGAAACGGCGGACGAATTTTTAAGTGAGCTGCGCGTAGAGCGCCGTTATCAGCGAGATGTCTACTAATGAGCGAAAAACATCCTGGCCCACTGGTGGTCGAAGGCAAACTGACGGACGCAGAGCGCATGAAGGTAGAGAGCAACTACCTGCGCGGTACCATTGCCGAAGATTTGAATGATGGCCTCACCGGCGGTTTTAAAGGTGATAACTTTCTGCTGATCCGTTTTCACGGTATGTACCAGCAGGACGACCGCGATATTCGCGCCGAACGTGCCGAACAGAAGCTGGAGCCGCGTCATGCGATGCTGCTGCGCTGCCGCCTGCCGGGGGGAGTCATCACCACCAAACAATGGCAGGCGATTGATAAATTCGCCCACGACAACACGATTTACGGCAGTATTCGTCTGACGAACCGCCAGACGTTTCAGTTTCACGGTATTCTGAAGAAGAACGTAAAACCGGTGCACCAGATGCTGCATTCAGTGGGGCTGGACGCGCTGGCAACCGCCAACGATATGAACCGTAACGTGTTGTGTACCTCCAATCCGTATGAGTCCGAATTGCACGCGGAAGCTTACGAGTGGGCGAAGAAGATCTCTGAACACCTTCTACCGCGCACCCGTGCGTATGCCGAGATTTGGCTGGATCAGGAAAAAGTCGCGACGACGGATGAAGAGCCGATCCTCGGCCAGACCTATCTGCCCCGTAAGTTTAAAACGACGGTGGTGATCCCGCCGCAGAACGACATCGATCTGCATGCCAACGACATGAACTTCGTAGCGATTGCCGAAAACGGCAAGCTGGTGGGCTTTAACTTGCTGGTGGGCGGTGGCTTGTCTATTGAACACGGTAACAAGAAAACCTACGCGCGCACCGCAAGTGAATTTGGTTATCTGCCGCTGGAACACACGCTGGCCGTTGCGGAAGCGGTGGTGACCACGCAGCGCGACTGGGGTAATCGTACTGACCGCAAAAACGCTAAAACCAAATACACGCTGGAGCGGGTTGGTGTCGAGACGTTTAAAGAGGAAGTTGAACGTCGTGCGGGGATCAAATTCGAGCCGATTCGTCCGTATGAGTTTACCGGTCGTGGCGACAGGATTGGTTGGGTGAAAGGGATTGACAATAAATGGCACCTGACGCTGTTTATTGAAAACGGTCGTATTCTGGATTATCCGGGGCGCCCGTTGAAAACAGGCTTGCTGGAGATCGCGAAGATCCACAAAGGCGAGTTCCGTATCACGGCCAACCAGAACCTGATCATTGCCGGTGTCCCGGAGAGTGATAAAGCGAAGATTGAGAAGATTGCGCAGAAAAGCGGCCTGATGAATGTGGTGACCCCGCAGCGTGAAAACTCAATGGCCTGTGTATCGTTCCCGACCTGTCCGTTGGCAATGGCCGAGGCAGAACGATTCCTGCCAACGTTTATCGACAACATTGATACGTTGATGGCGAAGCATGATTTGAGTGATGAAAACATTGTCATGCGGGTCACGGGCTGCCCGAACGGCTGTGGTCGTGCCATGCTGGCGGAAGTGGGGCTGGTGGGTAAAGCGCCTGGGCGCTATAACCTGCATCTGGGCGGAAACCGTATCGGGACGCGCATTCCACGGATGTTCAAAGAAAATATCACCGAGCCGGAAATTCTGGCTTCGCTGGATGAACTGATTGGGCGCTGGGCGAAAGAACGCGAAGCGGGTGAAGGCTTCGGTGACTTTACAGTGCGTGCGGGCATTATTCGCCCGGTGCTCGATCCCGCCCGGGATTTCTGGGAATAAACGAGGTAACTATGTCCGTACTCGATCTAAACGCACTGAACGCACTGCCAAAAGTTGAGCGTGTTATGGCACTGGCAGAAACCAACAGCCAACTGGAAAAGCTGAGTGCGGAAGAACGCGTGGCGTGGGCGCTGGAAAACCTGCCCGGCGAATATGTGCTTTCATCAAGCTTTGGTATTCAGGCGGCGGTCAGTCTGCATCTGGTGAGTCAGATCCGTCCGGATATTCCGGTGATCCTCACTGATACCGGTTATCTGTTCCCGGAAACCTACCAGTTTATTGACGAGTTAACGGACAAGCTCAAACTCAATCTGCAGGTCTACCGGGCAAAAGAGAGTGCCGCCTGGCAGGAAGCGCGCTACGGAAAATTGTGGGAGCAGGGCGTTGAAGGCATTGAAAAATACAATGACATCAACAAAGTCGAACCGATGAATCGGGCACTGCAAGAACTGAATGCACAAACCTGGTTTGCCGGTCTGCGCCGCGAGCAGTCCGGTAGCCGTGCACATTTACCGGTATTGGCTATTCAGCGCGGCGTCTTTAAAGTGCTGCCGATTATCGACTGGGACAACCGTACGGTTTACCAGTACCTGCAAAAACACGGTCTGAAGTATCATCCGTTGTGGGATCAAGGCTACCTGTCAGTTGGTGATACCCACACGACGCGTAAATGGGAGCCAGGCATGGCAGAAGAAGAGACGCGCTTCTTCGGGCTGAAGCGTGAGTGCGGATTGCACGAGGGGTAATGAGCGACAATGCCCAGCAAGCATCGGAATGCTACCGGGCATTGTACTTGAGTATTAACCTGCTTTCGCCAGCTCTTTGACCAGTGGCAGCATAATGCGTACGACATCGCGGCTGCGGTGTTCAATCCGCCCTGGAAGCGCTTTATCGATATGCTGCAGGTTGTCCAGACGCACGTCGTGCCAGCTGTTACCAGCGGGGAAAGAGGCAGTTTTGGCACGTTGCTGATAACCGTCTTTTTTACCCAGGTTCCAGTTGGTTGCTTCCACCGAAAGTACGGCGATTCCCGCTTTGTCGAAGACTTCGGCATCGTTACAACATCCGGTTCCTTTCGGATAGCCTTTATTCAGGCCAGGGTTGGTACTGGCGACGATACCGCGGCTGTGTGCAATTGCCAGCGCCCGGTCGCGCGTCAGTTTTCGTACGGCTTCCGGGGTTCTTTTCCCACTATTGAAGTAGAGCTTATCCCCGACGATCAGGTTATCGAGGTTGATAACCAGCAGCGTATTTTTCTTCTCTGCTGCACTCATGCGTTTAAGGATATTTTCTGCGCCAAGTTTGCCTTCTTCCTCGCCGCTGGTGGCGATAAACCGAATGCCGTACTGCGTCGGCACATTTTTCAGTTTTTCAGCCAGCTCCAGCATTACGCCCAGACCGGCGGCATTATCGTCGATACCCTGCAGCGTTAATCCGCCCAGATTGGCATCGGAATCGGCATCGCTCTGCGCGGCGTAAGTGTCGAGATGCGCCATGATGATAATCTGCTGCGGCGCTTTGCCTTCATGCGCTGCAATGACGGTGCTGCCTGTAACGTTATGCCAGTTCTTACGGTTGTCTTTGGCGGTATAAATATAACGGCTATTAAACGTCCGAATATCACTGCGATAGCCCATCTGCTGAAATTGCTGACGTAAATAATCGGCAGATAGCATTTCTGCCGGAGAGCCCGTCACGCGGCCAGGAAAAAATGTTGCGATATATCGGGCCTGAGTATTTGCCATATCTCCGGGCTTCGAAGAGGTTGCCTGTGCGGGAAGGATAAAGCACGCGCCGAACGCCATGGCTGCAAGAATGTGGCGCGATGCGAGAAACATAATGAGTCCTTAAATACCAAGCAGAAATTTTCAGCCGCTAGTATGAAACCGTGATCGAGGTAAAACAATTTCATTTGCTCCTAAATGCCCGAAATCCGGCGGCTTAAGCACTTTTTGATATTTGCTTTTCCAGATCGTTATTCCTTTGAGGAACTACTCATTCCAATTCGTAATTTCATTCGCTCTCTTGCCCTCCCTATAGTCAGGTTATCTGAACTTCGTTAGCAAAATAACGGCAATACATAGGAACGGTTATGGATCAAAAACGACTTACCCACCTGCGGCAACTGGAAGCGGAGAGCATCCATATCATTCGTGAGGTGGCCGCCGAGTTTTCGAATCCGGTGATGATGTATTCCATCGGCAAAGATTCCAGCGTAATGCTGCATCTGGCGCGCAAAGCGTTTTATCCTGGTTCACTGCCGTTTCCTCTGCTGCACGTTGATACCGGCTGGAAATTCAGCGAGATGTATGAGTTTCGTGACCGAACAGCAAAAGCCTACGGCTGCGAACTGCTGGTGCATAAAAACCCGGAAGGGGTGGCGATGGGCATAAACCCATTTGTCCATGGTAGCGCCAAGCACACCGATATTATGAAAACCGAAGGGTTGAAGCAGGCGCTGAACAAATACGGTTTTGACGCAGCATTCGGCGGCGCACGCCGTGATGAAGAGAAATCGCGCGCGAAAGAGCGTATCTATTCCTTCCGCGATCGTTTTCATCGTTGGGACCCGAAAAACCAGCGTCCGGAGCTGTGGCACAACTATAACGGCCAGATTAATAAAGGCGAAAGCATTCGCGTATTTCCGCTCTCTAACTGGACGGAACAGGATATCTGGCAGTACATCTGGCTGGAGAATATCGACATTGTTCCGCTGTACCTTGCCGCAGAGCGTCCGGTGCTTGAGCGCGACGGCATGTTGATGATGATTGATGACGACAGGATCGATCTGCAGCCTGGTGAAGTGATCAAAAAACGTATGGTGCGTTTCCGTACTCTCGGCTGCTGGCCACTCACTGGCGCGGTGGAGTCGGACGCGCAGACGCTACCGGAAATCATCGAAGAGATGCTGGTCTCAACCACCAGTGAACGTCAGGGGCGCGTGATTGACCGCGACCAGGCGGGCTCCATGGAGCTGAAGAAACGTCAGGGGTATTTCTAAGGAGCCGCCATGAACACGACACTTGCACAACAAATTGCTAATGAAGGCGGCGTTGAAGCCTGGATGATCGCCCAACAACACAAAAGCCTGCTGCGTTTTTTAACCTGCGGTAGCGTGGATGACGGGAAAAGCACCCTGATTGGGCGTCTGTTGCATGATACCCGGCAGATCTACGAAGATCAGCTCTCATCGCTGCACAATGATAGTAAACGTCATGGCACGCAGGGTGAGAAGCTCGATCTGGCGCTGTTGGTTGATGGCTTGCAGGCCGAGCGCGAACAGGGCATCACTATTGACGTGGCCTACCGTTATTTCTCCACCGAAAAACGCAAATTTATCATTGCGGATACTCCCGGTCATGAGCAGTACACACGCAATATGGCAACCGGTGCGTCGACCTGCGATCTGGCGATCCTGCTTATCGATGCACGTAAAGGCGTGTTGGATCAGACCCGCCGCCACAGCTTTATTTCTACGCTGTTGGGAATAAAACATCTGATTGTTGCGATTAACAAAATGGATCTGGTGGATTTTAGCGAAGAGACATTTAACCGGATTCGTGAAGATTATCTGACCTTTGCAGAGCAGTTGCCGGGCAACCTGGATATCCGTTTTGTACCGCTTTCAGCACTGGAAGGTGACAACGTGGCGTCACAAAGTTTCAGCATGCCGTGGTACAGCGGTCCGACGCTGCTGGAAGTGCTTGAAACCGTTGAAATCCAGCGTGTTGTCGATACTCAGCCGATGCGATTCCCGGTGCAGTATGTGAACCGCCCAAACCTTGATTTTCGTGGTTATGCCGGAACACTGGCCTCCGGTAGCGTGAAGGTGGGACAACGCGTCAAAGTGTTGCCGTCTGGCGTTGAGTCGACCGTTGCCCGGATTGTCACGTTTGATGGCGACTTGCAGGAAGCGCATGCCGGTGAAGCCATTACCCTTGTGCTAAAAGATGAGATCGATATCAGCCGTGGTGACCTGCTGCTTGATGCCCAGGAAACGCTGCCAGCGGTGCAAAGCGCTGCCGTTGATGTGGTGTGGATGGCGGAGCAGGCACTGTCGCCAGGGCAGAGCTATGACATCAAAGTCGCGGGCAAGAAGACGCGTGCGCGTGTTGATAGCGTAGCGTATCAGGTTGATATCAATAACCTGACCCAGCGTGAAGTCGAAGCCTTACCGCTGAACGGTATTGGCCTGGTTAATTTGACGTTTGATGAACCGCTGGTGCTGGATACCTATCAGCATAATCCGGTCACGGGCGGCCTGATTATCATTGACCGTCTGACGAATGTCACCGTCGGGGCTGGACTGGTACGCGAGCCGATCGTCCAGGAGCAGGCCACGGTATCCCAGTTCAGCGCGTTTGAACTGGAGCTCAATGCGCTGGTACGTCGTCACTTCCCACACTGGGGTGCACGCGATCTGCTGGGAGGAAAATAATGGCGCTGCATGACGAAAACGTCGTCTGGCATGCCCATCCTGTTACGCCGCAACAGCGGGAGCAACACCACGGCCATCGTGGTGTTGTGCTGTGGTTTACCGGACTCTCTGGTTCGGGTAAATCCACGGTAGCGGGAGCGCTGGAAGAAGCGCTGCACAAGCAGGGGGTGAGCACTTATCTGCTGGATGGCGATAACGTGCGCCACGGTCTGTGCAGCGATCTCGGATTTAGCGATGCCGATCGTAAGGAGAATATTCGCCGGGTTGGGGAAGTGGCTAACTTGATGGTGGATGCGGGGCTGGTGGTACTGACTGCTTTTATTTCCCCTCATCGTGCTGAACGACAGATGGTTCGCGAACGTGTGGGTCATGGGCGTTTTATAGAGGTGTTTGTCGATACGCCGCTGGCAACCTGTGAATCACGTGATCCAAAAGGGCTGTATAAAAAAGCGCGGGCGGGTGAGTTGCGTAATTTTACTGGAATTGACTCGGTATACGAAGCGCCTGAATCGCCAGAGATTCATCTGAATGGTGAACAATTAGTAACAAATTTGGTCTCTCAATTATTAGACCTGCTGAGGCAGGAAGATATTATCAGATCCTGAGACACCACCGGACTCCTCGCGGTTTTAAAACAGGTATGCCCGGTCAGTCATGGTCACAGGATTAGATATGCGCAACAGCCATAACATTACTATTACAGAGTCAGAGACTTTCGCCGCCGGCGACGAAACCACCTGGTCACTACCGGGTGCCGTTGTCGGTTTTGCTGCGTGGTTGCTGGCGCTGGGGTTCCCGTGCCTGATGTATGGTCCTAATACGCTGTTTTTCTTCCTCTATACCTGGCCTTTTTTCCTCGCGTTGCTGCCTGTCGCCATTGTGGCGGGTATTGCCCTGCATTCGCTTATGAAGGGACGGCTGCTGCTAAGCGTTACGTTTACCCTGCTGGTGGTTGGGACGATGTTTGGCGCATTGTTCCTGTGGCTGCTGGGCTAGCTTCGCTTCCCTTTTTTCATGGCGAGTGGTGCTGCATACCGGCAGCTCTAATTCAAACCGTAACCAACAATGAGATTATGTTCTCCTTACACGGGGTATACGTAACAACGGGCAAATGTGGTACATTTGCCCGCGTTGTCGCGGCATTCCCGCCCGCAGACGTAAAATCGTCGACGGAAGTTATGGGATGTTAATGCCGTTTTTCAGGGGGCAGGATGGGTAAACTAACGCTGCTGTTGCTGGCTTTATTGGTCTGGCTACAGTATTCGCTGTGGTTCGGTAAGAACGGCATACATGACTATAGTCGCGTCAACGATGATGTTGCTGCGCAGCAAGCTACAAACGCGAAACTTAAAGCGCGTAACGATCAGCTCTTTGCAGAAATTGACGATCTCAATGGCGGTCAGGAAGCTATCGAGGAACGCGCACGCAACGAACTCAGCATGACTAAGCCGGGCGAAACGTTTTATCGCCTGGTCCCTGACGCGTCTAAACGCGCACAGACCGCAGGGCAAAACAATCGATAAACCATCCAGGGATTTAACATGGCAGCCACTTTATTGGACGTTTGCGCCGTGGTGCCGGCTGCCGGATTTGGCCGCCGAATGCAGACGGAGTGTCCTAAGCAGTACCTCTCAATTGGCAATAAAACCATCCTTGAACACTCGGTTGATGCGCTACTGGCGCATCCCCGGGTGACGCGTGTCGTCATTGCTATCAGTCCCGGCGACAACCGCTTTGCCCAACTTCCACTTGCAGCGCATCCGCAAATTACCATGGTGGATGGCGGCGATGAGCGTGCCGATTCTGTCCTTGCTGGTTTGCAAGCTGCTGGGGACGCTCAGTGGGTACTGGTGCATGATGCCGCGCGGCCATGTCTGCATCAGGATGATTTAGCCCGCTTACTGGCAATAAGTGAAACCAGCCGTATCGGCGGTATCCTGGCGGCTCCCGTGCGCGACACCATGAAACGTGCGGAGCCTGGTAAGACCGAGATTGCTCATACGGTCGAACGCACCGATTTATGGCATGCGTTGACACCGCAGTATTTCCCACGCGAGCTGTTACACGATTGCCTGACTCGAGCGTTAAACGAAGGCGCAACCATTACGGATGAGGCTTCGGCACTGGAATATTGCGGTTTTCATCCGCTGCTGGTTGAAGGACGCGCTGACAACATTAAAGTCACCCGTCCGGAAGATCTGGCGCTGGCGGAATTTTATCTGACCCGAACAACCCCTACACAGCATCATTCATGATGTACCGAGGCGGCCAACATATAGGCGGCTTGAAGAATGATGTGTCTATCAGGAGAATGCATAATGCGAATTGGACACGGTTTTGACGTACATGCCTTTGGAGGCGTTGGCCCAATTATCATTGGTGGTGTGCGCATCCCGTATGAAAAAGGACTGCTGGCGCATTCTGATGGCGATGTGGCATTACATGCGCTAACCGATGCCCTGCTGGGTGCAGCGGCGTTGGGTGATATTGGAAAACTTTTCCCGGATACCGATGCAGCGTTCAAAGGTGCCGATAGCCGCGAGTTATTGCGTGAGGCCTGGCGGCGTATTCAGGCTAAAGGTTATACGCTTGGTAATGTGGATGTCACTATTATTGCTCAGGCGCCGAAGATGCTGCCGCACATTCCGCAAATGCGGGTGTTTATTGCCGAGGATCTCGGCTGCCATATGGATGATGTTAACGTGAAAGCGACCACCACGGAAAAACTCGGTTTTACCGGGCGTGGGGAAGGGATTGCCTGTGAAGCGGTGGCGTTACTCATTAAGGCAACGAAATGACTGCGTTTGAAAATCTGACCTATCTCCATGGTAAACCACTCGGCCACGGAGTTCTGAAAGCAAATCCGGAAGACTTTGTCGTCGTCGAAGATTTAGGCTTCGAACCGGATGGCGAAGGCGAGCACGTTCTGGTGCGTATTCTGAAGAACGGTTGTAACACCCGTTTTGTGGCTGACGCGCTGGCCAAATTCCTTAAAATCCACGCCCGCGAAGTCAGCTTTGCCGGACAGAAAGATAAGCATGCTGTCACCGAGCAGTGGCTGTGCGCGCGCGTGCCGGGCAATGCAATGCCCGATTTAAGCAAATTTGAGCTTGAAGGTTGTAAAGTGCTGGAGTACGCCCGCCACAAGCGTAAGCTGCGTTTAGGCGCCCTGAAAGGCAACGCTTTTACGCTGGTGTTGCGTGAAGTGAGCGAGCGTGATGATGTTGAAGCGCGTTTACAGGCGATTAGCAAGCGCGGCGTCCCGAACTATTTCGGTGCCCAACGTTTTGGTATCGGTGGCAGCAACCTGCAAGGTGCGCTGCGCTGGGCACAAAGCGATGCGCCGGTGCGCGATCGCAATAAACGCAGTTTTTGGTTGTCGGCAGCCCGTAGCGCGTTGTTTAATCAGATAGTCAATGAACGCTTGAAAAAAACAGACTTTAATCAAGTTGTTGACGGCGATGCGCTACAATTGTCGGGACGCGGAAGCTGGTTTGTCGCCACACAGGACGAACAGACCGAATTACAGCGTCGTGTTGATGAAAAAGAATTGATGGTAACAGCGGCACTACCGGGCTGCGGTGAGTGGGGAACTCAGCGCGATGCTCTGGCGTTTGAAGAGGCTGCTATTGCTGACGAAACCGCACTACAGTCTCTGTTAATGCGTGAGAGAGTTGAGGTATCGCGTCGCGCTATGTTGCTGTATCCACAACAATTAAGCTGGAACTGGTGGGATGACGTAACCGTTGAGTTGCGCTTCTGGCTACCGGCAGGTAGCTTCGCCACCAGTGTTGTAAGGGAACTTATTAACACAATGGGTGATTATGCGTATATTGCTGAGTAACGATGATGGGGTCCACGCACCCGGTATACAAACGCTGGCGAAAGCGCTGCGTGAGTTTGCTGACGTACAGGTGGTTGCCCCGGATCGTAACCGCAGTGGCGCGTCTAACTCGCTGACGCTGGAATCCTCGCTTCGCACTTTCACCTTTGATAATGGCGATATCGCCGTGCAAATGGGGACGCCCACCGATTGCGTCTACCTTGGTGTGAACGCATTAATGCGTCCGCGCCCGGACATTGTCGTTTCCGGGATTAATGCGGGTCCGAACCTGGGGGATGATGTCATTTACTCCGGTACCGTGGCGGCAGCAATGGAAGGTCGTCATCTCGGATTCCCTGCGCTGGCGGTCTCACTTGATGGTCATAAACACTACGATACCGCTGCGGCGATAACCTGCCGGATTTTACGCGCGTTAAGCCGCGAACCGCTGCGCACCGGACGCATTCTGAATATCAACGTACCGGACTTGCCACTGGATCAGATTAAAGGTATTCGGGTCACCCGCTGCGGCAGCCGTCATCCGGCGGATCAGGTGATCCCACAGCAGGACCCGCGTGGTAATACGCTGTACTGGATCGGGCCGCCGGGCGAAAAGTGCGATGCCGGTCCGGATACGGATTTTGCTGCCGTTGATGAAGGTTATGTTTCTGTCACGCCGCTGCATGTTGATTTAACCGCATACGGTGCGCATGAGGTTGTTTCTGACTGGTTAGACAGCGTGGGAGTCGACACGCAATGGTAAGCAGACGCGTACACACTCTCCTTGAACAATTACGTGCGCAGGGCATCAGAGATGAGCATGTCCTCGATGCGCTCGCCGCCGTGCCGCGTGAAAAGTTCGTTGATGAGGCGTTTGAACATAAGGCCTGGGATAATATCGCCCTGCCGATTGGCCAGGGGCAGACCATCTCACAGCCCTATATGGTAGCTCGCATGACCGAGCTGCTGGAGCTCACGCCGCAATCGCGGGTACTGGAAATTGGTACCGGCTCTGGCTACCAGACGGCGATCCTGGCACATCTGGTGCATCACGTGTGCTCTGTTGAGCGCATTAAAGGTTTGCAATGGCAGGCGCGTCGTCGCCTGAAACAGCTTGATTTACATAATGTTTCGACCCGTCATGGTGATGGATGGCAAGGCTGGCAGGCGCGAGCGCCGTTTGACGCTATCATTGTGACGGCAGCGCCGCCTGAGATCCCAACGGCATTGATGATGCAGTTGGATGAAGGCGGCATTCTCGTCTTGCCCGTGGGCGATGAGCACCAGTTTTTGAAACGGGTTCGTCGTCGGGGAGGCGAATTTATTATCGACACCGTGGAGGCCGTACGCTTTGTTCCCTTAGTCAAAGGGGAGTTAGCGTAGCTAACGCTGCTGAATACCTGGAGTTTTCCTGGATATTCCTGAAGTAGTAAGCGTATCGTGGTCACGTTTTCCAGTGTCCAGTCCGATGCCTTGCACGGTGATTACGTCACTGGGTATTAACCAAATTTTCCTGGGGGATAAATGAGCGCGGGAAGCCACAAATTTACCGTTCGCCGTATTGCGGCATTGTCACTGGTTTCGTTATGGCTGGCAGGTTGTTCAAACACCTCGAATCCACCAGCGCCGGTCAGCTCTGTTGGCGGCAATGCATCATCGAACACCAGCTCCGGCATGCTGATCACGCCTCCACCAAAAATGGGATCAACGGCGACAGTACAACAAACGCCACAGATCCAACCGGTGCAACGCCCGGCGACTCAGCCAACACAGGTTCAACCGGTTGCAGAACAGCCTGTCCAGATGGAAAACGGGCGGATTGTGTACAATCGTCAGTATGGGAATATTCCGAAAGGTAGCTATACGGGTGGCAGTACCTATACTGTTAAGAAAGGCGACACGCTTTTCTATATTGCCTGGATTACCGGGAACGATTTCCGTGACCTCGCACAACGCAATAACGTTCCGGCCCCGTATGGCCTGAATGTCGGACAAACTCTGCAAGTGGGCAACGCGTCGGGTGCGCCGATTACCGGTGGTAATGCCATCACCCAGGCGGATGCAGCACAGCAAGGAGTTGTGACCAACCCTGCACAAAATTCCACCGTTGCTGTTGCTTCGAAACCAACAATTACGTATTCTGAAGATTCAGGTGAACAAAGTGCTAACAAAATGTTGCCGAACAACAAGCCTGCTGGGACCGTCGTCACAGCGCCTGTAACGGCTCCGGCAGTTAGCGCAACCGAATCGACTGCAAGCTCCACGTCAACCAGTGCGCCAATCTCTACCTGGCGCTGGCCGACTGACGGCAAAGTGATCGAAAACTTCGCGGCTACCGAAGGTGGCAATAAAGGGATCGACATTGCAGGCAGCAAAGGACAGGCTATTGTCGCGACCGCAGATGGACGCGTCGTGTATGCCGGTAACGCGCTGCGTGGTTACGGTAATCTTATTATCATCAAACACAACGATGATTACCTGAGTGCCTACGCCCATAACGATACAATGCTGGTCCGGGAACAACAAGAAATCAAGGCGGGGCAGAAGATAGCTACCATGGGTAGCACCGGAACCAGTTCTACACGCTTGCATTTTGAAATTCGTTACAAGGGGAAATCCGTAAACCCGCTGCGCTATTTACCGCAGCGATAATTCGGCGGAACCAGGCTTTCACGTGCTAGTTCCGTTTAGGGATCACGGGTAGGAGCCACCTTATGAGTCAGAATACGCTGAAAGTTCATGATTTAAATGAAGATGCGGAATTTGATGAGAACGGAGTAGAGGCTTTTGATGAGAAAGCCTTGAGTGAAGAGGAACCCAGTGATAACGACCTGGCTGAAGAAGAGCTGTTATCGCAGGGGGCCACACAGCGTGTGTTGGACGCGACTCAGCTTTACCTTGGTGAGATTGGTTATTCGCCACTGTTAACAGCCGAAGAAGAGGTTTATTTTGCGCGTCGCGCACTGCGTGGAGATGTCGCTTCTCGCCGCCGCATGATTGAAAGTAACCTGCGTCTGGTGGTGAAAATTGCCCGTCGTTATGGCAATCGTGGTCTGGCGTTGCTGGATCTGATTGAAGAGGGCAATCTGGGGCTTATCCGTGCCGTCGAGAAGTTTGACCCGGAACGCGGGTTCCGCTTCTCAACATACGCAACCTGGTGGATCCGCCAGACGATCGAACGGGCGATTATGAACCAAACCCGTACGATCCGACTGCCGATCCACATTGTAAAAGAGCTGAACGTCTATCTGCGTACCGCGCGTGAGTTGTCGCATAAACTGGACCACGAACCGAGCGCAGAAGAGATTGCTGAACAACTGGATAAACCGGTTGATGACGTCAGCCGTATGCTCCGACTCAACGAGCGCATTACCTCGGTAGACACCCCGCTGGGTGGCGATTCCGAAAAAGCGTTGCTGGATATTCTGGCCGATGAAAAGGAAAATGGTCCGGAAGACACCACGCAAGACGATGATATGAAACAGAGCATCGTCAAATGGCTGTTCGAACTGAACGCCAAACAGCGTGAGGTGCTGGCACGTCGTTTTGGTCTGCTGGGATACGAAGCTGCGACACTGGAAGATGTGGGCCGTGAAATTGGCCTGACCCGTGAACGTGTTCGCCAGATTCAGGTTGAAGGCCTGCGTCGTCTGCGTGAAATCCTGCAGACGCAGGGGCTGAATATCGAAGCGCTGTTCCGCGAGTAAGCACAAGTTCTATCAAGAAAGGCCAGTCTTATTGGGACTGGCCTTTTTCTTTAGCGGATATGCAGGTCGGGTAAGGCGTAGCTGCCATCCGGCACAACGAGCATTACACCAGACTCTTCAACCGATAAATCCACTCCAGCGCCTGACGCGGCGTTAGTGAATCCGGGTCGAGGTTTTCCAACGCTTCAACGGCGGGAGAGGTTTCCTCCGGCGCAGAAAGTAACGACATCTGCGTACCATCAACCTGAGTTGCCGCTGCGTTTGGCGTAATGCTTTCCAGCTCGCGCAGTTTTTGCCGTGCGCGTTTGATAACCTCTTTCGGCACGCCAGCCAGTGCCGCGACCGCCAGACCATAGCTCTTACTCGCCGCGCCATCCTGTACGCTGTGCATAAAGGCGATGGTATCGCCGTGCTCTAACGCATCCAGATGTACGTTCGCTACGCCTTCCATTTTTTCCGGTAATTGAGTCAGCTCGAAGTAGTGGGTAGCAAACAGCGTGAGTGCTTTGATTCTATTCGCCAGATTTTCAGCGCAAGCCCAGGCCAGAGATAAACCGTCATAGGTAGAGGTTCCGCGTCCAATCTCATCCATTAGCACCAGGCTGTTCTCAGTGGCATTATGCAGAATATTGGCAGTCTCGGTCATTTCTACCATGAAGGTTGAACGACCGGATGCGAGGTCATCCGCTGCACCAACACGGGTAAAGATACGGTCGATTGGACCTATCTCTACCTTCTGTGCTGGAACATAGCTGCCGATGTAGGCCAGCAACGCAATCAGCGCAGTCTGGCGCATATAGGTGCTTTTACCGCCCATATTTGGCCCGGTGATAATCAGCATCCGCCGCTGCGGGGAAAGGCTCAGTGGGTTGGCGATAAACGGCTCACTCAGCACCTGTTCCACCACCGGATGGCGCCCCTCTGCAATACGGATACCGGGCTTGTCGCTGAATGTCGGGCAGGTATAGTTCAGGGTATAAGCGCGTTCGGCCAGGTTGACCAGCACGTCCAGTTCTGCCAGTGCGCTGGCGCTCTGCTGTAAATCTGCCAGATGCGGCAACAGCATGTCGAACAGCTCGTCATACAGCTGTTTTTCCAGTGCCAGCGCTTTACCTTTTGAGGTCAGAACTTTGTCTTCGTACTCTTTCAGCTCAGGGATAATGTAGCGCTCGGCATTTTTCAGCGTCTGACGGCGCACATAGTTAATCGGCGCCAGATGGCTCTGCCCACGGCTGATCTGAATGTAGTAACCGTGGACGGCGTTAAATCCAACTTTCAATGTGTCCAGGCCGGTGCGCTCACGCTCGCGGATCTCCAGTCTGTCCAGATAATCAGTTGCGCCATCAGCCAGCGCTCGCCATTCGTCCAGCTCTTCGTTATAGCCCGGTGCGATAACGCCACCATCGCGTACCAGCACTGGCGGAGCATCAACCACGGCACGCTCCAGCAGCTCACGCAGTTCCGTGAACTCGCCCATTTTTTCGCGCAGCATCTGTACGGGAGCGCTGTTTACGCTTTCCAGTTGAGCGCGCAGTTCCGGTAATTGCTGGAAGGCGTGACGCATACGCGCCAGATCGCGTGGACGCGCGGTACGCAGTGCCAGGCGCGCCAGAATACGTTCCAGATCGCCCACCTGACGTAACACCGGCTGTAACTCTCCGGTCGCATCCTGCAGTGCACCGATCGTCTGCTGGCGCTCGATCAGTATCTGCGTATCGCGGACTGGCATATGAAGCCAGCGTTTGAGCATACGGCTACCCATTGGCGTCACGGTGCAATCGAGCACCGATGCCAGCGTGTTTTCTACGCCACCGGCCAGGTTCTGGGTAATTTCCAGATTGCGACGCGTGGCGGCATCCATAATGATGCTGTCCTGCTGGCGTTCCATGGTGATGGAGCGAATATGTGGCAGTGAGGTGCGCTGGGTATCTTTTACATATTGCAGCAGGCAGCCGGCAGCGCATAATCCACGTGGCGCGTTTTCTACACCAAAGCCGATCAGATCCCGTGTGCCAAACTGCAGGTTTAACTGCTGGCGGGCGGTATCAATTTCAAACTCCCACAGCGGACGACGACGCAGGCCACGACGGCCCTCGATCAGCGATGTTTCTGCGAAATCCTCGGCATAGAGCAATTCGGCAGGGTTGGTGCGCTGCAATTCCGCAGCCATCGTCTCACGGTCTGCGGGTTCACTGACGCGAAAACGCCCGGAGCTGATATCCAGTGTGGCGTAGCCAAAGCCTTTACTGTCCTGCCAGACGGCGGCCAGCAGGTTGTCCTGACGTTCCTGTAAAAGTGCTTCATCGCTGATGGTGCCCGGCGTGACGATGCGTACCACTTTGCGTTCAACCGGACCTTTGCTGGTTGCCGGATCGCCAATCTGCTCACAAATCGCGACAGATTCCCCCTGATTGACCAGCTTAGCGAGGTAGTTTTCCACCGCATGGTGGGGAATGCCCGCCATCGGGATGGGTTCGCCTGCCGATGCGCCACGTTTGGTCAGCGAGATATCGAGCAGCTGCGACGCACGTTTTGCGTCGTCATAAAACAGTTCGTAAAAGTCGCCCATGCGGTAAAACAGCAGTATTTCCGGGTGCTGAGCCTTCAGCTTGAGATACTGCTGCATCATGGGTGTATGAGCGTCGAAATTTTCAGGTGTACTCATGGACTTATGATTTCCATTTCATTGAAAAACAATACTTTTTAAGAGATTTACAATTTTTTGTGGTGTCGCGTGTCTCATGAAAAATCACCAAATCTCAAAAAAAAGTGTAGGTCAAAGTGTAGGTTTTCAATGTAAGAGTCTGGTGATAACCTGAATTCGAAAACAACCTACACTTATAAGATTTACATCATTAATATCAATCAGTTATATGTGGTTTCTGTGCCTGAAAAACAACCTAATAAACCTCTAACCGCTCGCGGTATAGAGACCATGAAGCTCGGCATGACTCTGGCAGATACGGGCGAAAATAGAGGCCTTCGTGTTACGCGTGGAAAAATGGGAGTCTGCACATTTTTCTACCGCTATACCAGTCCAATAACAGGTAAAGATAAACAGGATAGGCCATTATCCTGTGACCACTCTGGCTGATGCCCGCGTAAGGTTACACGAACTGAAGATAATCAGAAAGCAGGGGCGATGTCCCAGAACTGAGCAGGATGAGGAAAAGAAGCTGCTGAAACTCGAAAAGCAGAAAGTTAAGCAGAAGCCTGTAACAGTCAAAGATGTAGTTGAGTTATATCTGACGGAGAGGATTGAGGACCGTAAAGACTCTGATGGTAAGTTGATCCGTGGCGCACGCAAAGTTAAAGGTGTAATGGCACACTGAATTTGGCCACCTGAACAGAGGTGATATGCTCACCTCAGAACAATACAGGTGCCCCAATGAAAAGAAGAAATTTCAGCGCTGAGTTTAAACGCGAATCCGCTCAACTGGTCCTTGACCAGAACTACACCGTTGCAGCTGCGGCCAGTGCTATGGATATTGGTCTTTCTACCATGACGCGATGGGTAAAGCAGTTGCGGGATGAACGACAGGGCAAAATGCCAAAAACCTCCCCCATAACCCCGGAACAGATCGAAATACGCGAGCTGAAGAAAAAGCTACAACGCATTGAAATGGAAAACGAAATATTAAAAAAGGCTACCGCGCTCTTGATGTCAGACTCCCTGAACAGTTCTCGTTAATCGGGAAACTCAGAGCGCATTATCCTGTGGTCACACTCTGCCACGTGTTCGGGATTCATCGCAGCAGTTACAAATACTGGAAAAACCGCCCTGAAAAGCCAGACGGCAGGCGGGCTGTATTACGCAGTCAGGTTATGGAGCTGCATAACATCAGCCATGGCTCTGCCGGCGCAAGAAGTATCGCGACTATGGCAACCCTGAGAGGCTTCAGAATGGGGCGCTGGCTTGCCGGCAGGCTCATGAAAGAGCTGGGGCTGGTGAGTTGTCAGCAGCCCACCCACCGGTATAAACGTGGTGGTCATGAACACATCGCTATCCCGAATCACCTTGAGCGACAGTTCGCAGTGACAAAGCCTAATCAGGTGTGGTGCGGCGACGTGACGTATATCTGGACAGGAAAGCGTTGGGCTTACCTCGCTGTTGTTCTCGACCTGTTCGCAAGGAAACCGGTGGGATGGGCAATGTCGTTCTCACCGGACAGCAGACTGACCATCAAAGCACTGGAAATGGCGTGGGAAACTCGCGGTAAACCAGCCGGGGTGATGTTCCATAGCGACCAGGGCAGCCATTACACAAGCAGGTCGTTCCGGCAGTTACTGTGGCGTTACCGGATTAAGCAGAGTATGAGCCGACGCGGAAACTATTGGGATAACAGCCCGATGGAACGCTTCTTCAGAAGCCTGAAAAACGAGTGGGTGCCGGTGACAGGTTATATAAACTTTAGCGAAGCAGCTCATGCGATCACAGGCTATATCGTCGGGTATTACAGCTCGCTCAGGCCACATGAATATAATGGTGGATTATCACCAAACGAATCGGAAAACCGATACTGGAAAAACTCTAAAACGGTGGCCAGTTTTAGTTGACCATATATGGACGCCCCGGGTGATGCAAGTACTGGTTCGATACGGTTTGCGACCATATATCCG
>NZ_JBKGLW010000016.1:0-91089 GCF_046555775.1 Citrobacter sp. U14242 | reverse complement strand
TCTCAGTGGAACCCCGCTGACCCGGCGGCATGTAATCCGTTGTTCCGTGTCAGTGGAGGCGCATTATAGGGAGTTATTTCAGGCTGACAAGGGGAAATTTGAAATTATTTACTGAGTGCGTATTTTTTATTCTTTCCGTTTATTTTGGCAACGTTTTGTTGGTTAATTGGGCTATTTCCCGTGCAAAACCCGCTACCTGTTCCCAGTCGGTATAGATCACTTCTTTCTTCGTATTAGTTTCACCGCCTGACATCTTCATAATCAGTTGGATCATGACACGGTCATACCAACGATAACGAGGATAAAGCAAAGCACCGGCGATCACCGCACTGCGATCTGGTCGCCACGGAGAATTCATCAGAAACTTACGCGCATAGCTATTAGTTTGCGGTGTGCGTTTTTCCGGTTTACGGGCAACCAGGTTAACAGAGTAAAACGCACTCGGCATCGTATTCAGCTGCGTGGCATGCTTTTTCACAAATTCCTGAAATGCAGAATGGTAATGACCATAGCGAATTGATGCGCCAATCACCACGCTGTCATAATTTTTCCACTCAGGCTCTTCGGTACGATGCAAATTCATGACATCCGCCCAGACACCCAGCTCTTTAAGTTCAGAAGCCAGATACTCAGCGATTTCGCGCGTTTGTCCGTCCCGGGAAGAAAAAAGAATCAGTGTTTTCACGTGTTACTCCATTATTCACGCCAGAAAGTAGGGGTAAAGAGCACCAGCAGAGTAAAGACTTCCAGACGACCAAACAGCATGTTGGCAATCAGGATCCATTTCGCCACCGGGTTCATGCTGGCAAAATTGTCGGCAACAACCCCCAGCCCAGGCCCGAGGTTATTCAACGTCGCCACTACGGAGGCAAACGCAGAGAAGTCATCCACACCAGTCGCAATAATTGCCAGCATACTGATAATAAAGACCAGCGCATAGGCAGAAAAGAAGCCCCATACCGCTTCAAGGATTCGTTCCGGCAACGCACGGTTGCCCAACTTAATGCTATAGACTGCATTGGGGTGAACCAGTCGTTTCAGTTCGCGGTTACCCTGTTTAAACAGTAACAGGATACGAATCACCTTCAAACCACCGCCCGTTGACCCGGCACAGCCACCAATAAACGCAGAACACAGTAGCAGCACCGGCAGGAACAACGGCCAGCGAGCAATACTGTCGGTGGTAAATCCGGCAGTGGTCGCCATTGATACAACCTGGAAAAATGCCTGGTTGATTGTCGTAAGCGCCGAACCGTATGTATTGTGTATCCACAGCACCAGCGTACAAACGGCCACCAGCGTTAACTGTACCCCGATAAACATGCGGAATTCAGGGTCGCGCCAATAAACCTTCAGGCTGCGTCCACTTAGTAAAGAGAAGTGCAGACCGTAGTTACAACCGGAGATCAGCAAGAAGATAGCGATAATGGTGTTGATGGTAGGGCTGTCGAAATAGCCCACACTGGCGTCGTGTGTTGAAAAGCCGCCGATAGCAATGGTGGCGAAGCTATGGCCAATAGCGTCAAAGGCAGGCATGCCAGCAAACCACAGCGCCAGCGCACACGCAACCGTCAATAGCACATAGATGAGCCACAAGGTTTTCGCCGTTTCGGCAATACGTGGGCGCATTTTGTTATCTTTCAGCGGCCCCGGCATTTCTGCACGATAGAGCTGCATCCCCCCCACGCCAAGGATAGGCAGGATAGCCACCGCCAGGACGATGATCCCCATACCACCAAACCATTGCAACATCTGACGATAAAAGAGAATGGCATGCGGCAGTGAATCCAACCCCACCAATGTAGTCGCCCCCGTGGTTGTTAACCCGGAGAAGGATTCAAAAAAAGCATCGGTGATCGTGAGGTTCGGGCTTTCTGCGAAAATGAACGGTAGCGCACCCACGCTACCCAGCACAGTCCAGAATAAGACTACTATCAGAAACCCTTCCCGGGATTTCAGCTCGCCCTTCTCCTTACGGTTCGGCCACCACAACATGGAGCCGATCGCCAGGGCAACAAAGAAAGTTTGCGTAAATGCACGACCCGCACCATCACGGTAGATAAGTGCTACCAGCCCGGGGATGATCATCGTCCCCGAAAATAAGATGACCAGTAGTCCAACGATTCGGGTGATGGCGCGAAAATGCATCTCTGCCGCTTCCTTAGTTCTTTAAAATGAGGTGGGGATTATTCTTCAATCGCTAACAATTGCAATGAACCACGACTAAAATCCGCCAGCTTTGCTGAAAATTCATCCACTTTCGCATAAGGAAGCGCGACCCGAAGCAGAACGAATGCCTGGTAATCACTGGAAACGATTTTACCGTCGAACTGCCCCAACAGTGCTTCAATACCTGCCAGTTGGCCGTACTCACACTGCAAAGTATATTCGGTTAGCGGCGTCTTGCGCAGCGTTGTTAACTGCCGCAATGCCTGATTCACACCACCACCGTAGGCTTTTACCAGCCCACCAGTACCGAGAAGAACACCGCCGTAGTAGCGCACTACCACCGCGGTAATCTCGCCGACGCCGCTCCCCATCAGTTGTGCGAGCATCGGCTTGCCTGCCGTACCCGCCGGTTCACCATCGTCTGAAAACCCCAGCTGCTGCGAGTCATTCGGCGCACCCGCCACCCACGCCACACAATGATGACGGGCATCCGGGTGTTCCGCTCTGACTGACTCAACAAACGCTTTCGCCGCTTCTACACCGTCCGTATGGGCGAGCAACGTAATGAAGCGGCTTTTTTTGATTTCTTCAACGACGCTAACCGGCGCCGCAGGGATTAACCAACTGTCCATTACGCCAGTTTCAAATCCCGCGTCATGTTTTCAATATTGCTCTCGTGGACAACTACGTTGTCTTCAATACGAATCCCGCCGAACGGCTTCAGCGCTTCAATTTTCTGCCAGTTGAAGTGCTTGCTGAATTTCCCTTCACGCCACGGGGCGAGCAGCGATTCAATGAAGTAGATACCCGGCTCGATGGTCAGAACCATGCCTGGCTGCAGCACACGGGTGCAACGCAGGTAAGGGTACTTCGACGGCGCGGCAAGGTGTGTGCCCGTGTCATCCTGCATGAAACCTGCAACATCATGTACCTGCAGACCCAGCGGGTGACCGATACCGTGCGGCATAAACGGTCCGGTGAGATCATTTTCCACCATCGCCTCTTCACTCATGTCGGTGATGATTTGATGTTTACGCAGCAGCTTCGCAATACGCTGATGGAACTGAATGTGATAGTCCACATAGCTGACACCCGCTTTCATCGTCGCGATGAGCGCCAGCTCTTCGTCGTTCACGTCTTTCACCAGCTGCGCGTAGTCGTTGTCGCTTTTCGCCGACCAGGTACGCGTCAGGTCTGCCGCATAACCGTTATATTCCGCCCCTGCATCCAGCAGGAAGCTACGGATTTCAGACGGAGCCTGGTGATCCAGCTTGGTGTAATGCAGAACCGAAGCATGTTCGTTAAGCGCAACGATGTTGCTGTACGGCACGTCGGTATCGCGGTGACCGGTGGCGGTCAGGTAAGCCAGGTTGATATCAAACTCGCTCATCCCGGAACGGAACGCTTCTTCCGCGGCACGGTGCCCACTCACCGCCATTTTCTGCGCTTCACGCATACAGGCCAGTTCGTAATCTGTTTTATAGGCGCGGTAATAGTGCAGGTAGTCGATCACCCCTTTCGGGTTGATATTGCTGGCCGCGATGTCCAGTTGCAGCGCACGTTCCGGAACCGGACCGATATAACCGATATTGCCGCGAGCAGCAGGCAGTTGGCTACCAATACCATCCGCTTTAGGCAGCGCAATGATCTCGACTTCTTCCGTCCAGAAGGACGTCGGCAGCGGCTCTACGTTGTGCCAGTAATCAACCGGCAAATAGAACCACAGTTTTGGCTTATTCACGCCATCCACCAGCAACCAGCAGTTGGGAACCTGCGTGACGGGAACCCAGGCTTTAAACTGCGGGTTGACCTTAAACGGATACGGATGGTCGTCGAGAAAAACGTTAACAAGCTCGCCAGAATGAATAAGTAACGCATCCAACTTGAAGCGCGCCAGTGCATCACGGGTACGTTCTTGTAAGGTAACAATATGATTTTTATAGAGTGCGGCCAGTGATTCCATTTTCTACCCTTCTGTTTTTTTGACCTCAAGTCTCCGCATCTTAGCACATCGCTTTATGACTGCGTGATTTCTGCCGAGCGTGATCGAATCGTCATTTCTTTAATCATTTATTTGCATTTTTTTAACATAAAACACACACTTCGATTCATCTGGTATGACCAGATCACCTTGCGGATTCAGGAGACTGACATGCTTTACAAAGGCGACACCCTGTACCTTGACTGGCTGGAAGATGGCATCGCCGAACTGGTGTTCGATGCCCCTGGTTCGGTCAATAAACTCGACACGGCCACCGTTGCCAGCCTGGGCCATGCGCTTGATGTGCTGGAAAAACAACCAAATTTAAAAGGGCTGCTCCTGCGCTCTAATAAAGCGGCTTTTATTGTCGGTGCCGATATCACCGAATTTCTTTCACTGTTCCTCGTTCCCGAAGAGCAGTTGAGCCAGTGGCTGCACTTTGCCAATAGCGTCTTTAATCGCCTGGAAGATCTGCCTGTTCCGACTCTCTCTGCGGTAAACGGTTACGCGCTGGGCGGCGGCTGCGAGTGCGTGCTGGCAACTGATTATCGTCTGGCAACACCAGACCTGCGCATTGGTCTGCCGGAAACCAAACTGGGCATTATGCCGGGCTTTGGCGGTTCCGTGCGTATGCCTCGTATGCTGGGTGCTGATAGCGCGCTGGAAATCATTGCTGCAGGTAAAGATGTTGGCGCTGAGCAAGCGCTGAAAATTGGCCTGGTTGATGGCGTGGTGAAACAAGACAAACTGCTTGATGGCGCGATCGCTGTGTTACGTCAGGCAATCAACGGCGACCTCGACTGGAAAGCTAAACGCCAGCCGAAACTGGAACCACTGAAACTCAGCAAAATTGAAGCAGCCATGAGCTTTACCATCGCCAAAGGCATGGTGGCGCAGACGGCCGGTAAACATTATCCCGCACCGATTACCGCAGTGAAGACCATTGAAGCAGCAGCGCGATTCGGTCGTGAAGAAGCGCTGAATCTGGAAAATAAGAGCTTTGTTCCACTGGCGCACACCAGTGAAGCTCGCGCGTTGGTTGGTATCTTCCTCAACGATCAGTTTGTCAAAGCCAAAGCGAAAAAACTCACCAGGAATGTTGAGGCACCTCAGCAAGCAGCGGTACTGGGCGCTGGCATTATGGGCGGCGGCATTGCTTACCAGTCTGCCTGGAAAGGCGTGCCGGTAGTGATGAAAGACATCAATGACAAATCACTGACGCTGGGTATGACCGAAGCGGCCAAGCTGCTTAACAAGCAGCTGGAACGCGGCAAGATAGACGGTCTGAAAATGGCCGGTGTCATTTCAACCATTCAGCCAACTCTCGACTATAGCGGTTTCGAGCGTGTAGATGTGGTCGTTGAAGCCGTAGTCGAAAACCCAAAAGTGAAAAAAGCAGTGCTGGCAGAAACCGAAGATAAGGTACGCCCGGATACTGTACTGGCGTCGAATACGTCCACGATCCCAATTAACGAGTTGGCCAGCGTTCTCAAACGCCCGGAAAACTTCTGCGGTATGCACTTCTTTAACCCGGTACACCGTATGCCGCTGGTTGAAATCATTCGCGGAGAGAAAAGCTCGGATGAAACCATCGCCAGGGTTGTCGCCTGGGCCAGCAAAATGGGCAAAACGCCGATTGTGGTCAACGACTGCCCTGGTTTCTTCGTTAACCGCGTGCTGTTCCCTTACTTTGCAGGTTTCAGCCAGTTACTGCGCGACGGTGCGGATTTCCGCAAAGTTGACAAAGTGATGGAGAAACAGTTTGGCTGGCCAATGGGTCCGGCTTATCTGCTGGACGTGGTGGGTATTGATACCGCACATCACGCTCAGGCTGTGATGTCCGCGGGCTTCCCGCAGCGTATGCAGAAAGATTATCGCGACGCGATTGATGCGCTGTTTGATGCCAGCCGTTTCGGACAGAAAAACGGTCTCGGATTCTGGCGTTATAAAGAAGACAACAAGGGCAAGCCGAAGAAAGAAGAAGACGCCGCCGTTGATGGCTTACTGGCAGACGTCAGCCAGCCGAAACGCGACTTCAGCGACGAAGAGATTATCGCTCGTATGATGATCCCAATGGTCAACGAAGTGGTGCGTTGCCTGGAGGAAGGCATCATTGCCAGCCCGGCAGAAGCCGATATGGCACTGGTTTATGGCCTGGGCTTCCCTCCGTTCCACGGCGGTGCGTTCCGCTGGCTGGATACACTTGGCAGTGCGAAGTATCTCGATATGGCGCAGCAGTATCAGCACCTGGGGCCGCTATATGAAGTACCAGCCGGTCTGTGTGATAAAGCACGCCATAACGAACCGTATTATCCCCCGGTTGAGCCTGCCCGCCCGGTTGGCGACCTGAAAACGGCTTAAGGAGTCACAATGGAACAGGTTGTAATTGTTGATGCGATCCGTACCCCGATGGGCCGTTCGAAAGGGGGCGCGTTTCGCAACGTGCGGGCAGAAGATCTCTCCGCACACTTGATGCGTAGTCTGCTGGCGCGTAATCCCGCGCTGGAACCCACCGCACTCGATGATATTTACTGGGGTTGTGTGCAGCAGACGCTGGAGCAGGGTTTCAATATCGCCCGTAACGCCGCACTGCTGGCAGAAGTCCCACACTCCGTTCCTGCGGTTACGGTCAACCGTCTGTGTGGTTCGTCGATGCAGGCGCTGCACGATGCGGCACGCATGATTATGACTGGCGATGCGCAGGCGTGCCTGGTGGGCGGCGTGGAACATATGGGCCATGTGCCGATGAGCCACGGCGTTGATTTCCACCCAGGTATGAGCCGTAACGTAGCGAAAGCCGCGGGAATGATGGGGCTGACGGCAGAAATGCTCTCTCGTATGCACGGTATCAGCCGTGAAATGCAGGATGCCTTCGCCGCACGCTCACATGCTCGCGCCTGGGCCGCTACTCAGTCCGGTGCCTTTAAAAACGAGATCATCCCGACTGGCGGTCATGATGCCGACGGCGTGTTGAAACAGTTTAACTATGATGAGGTTATCCGTCCGGAAACCACTGTCGACGCGCTGTCCACCCTACGCCCGGCATTCGATCCGGTCAGCGGTACCGTCACCGCGGGTACCTCTTCCGCGCTCTCCGATGGTGCTGCCGCGATGCTGGTAATGAGTGAGAGCCGTGCTCGTGAACTGGGTCTGACGCCGCGTGCACGTATTCGCTCGATGGCCGTAGTTGGCTGTGACCCCTCAATCATGGGTTATGGTCCGGTTCCTGCCTCAAAGCTGGCGCTGAAAAAAGCGGGACTCTCCACCAGCGACATCGGCTTGTTTGAGATGAACGAAGCCTTTGCCGCCCAGATCCTGCCGTGTATTAAAGATCTGGGGCTGATGGAACAGATCGACGAGAAGATCAACCTCAATGGCGGTGCGATCGCCCTGGGTCATCCCCTGGGATGTTCTGGTGCGCGTATCAGTACCACTCTGCTCAACCTGATGGAACGCAAAGACGTGCAGTTCGGTCTGGCGACGATGTGTATCGGGTTAGGTCAGGGCATCGCCACAGTATTTGAGCGAGTGTAATCAAAGCATGCCGGGGACGCTTCGCTTGCCCGGCCTACGAAATGTTATCTCAAAGCCATTGGTGCCAGCACAGTTACGGTGCCAATGGCGAAGAGAGAAAGTTTAGTTGCCGTTCTTCCCGCCTGTCAGGGGCGGGTTTTTTATTTCCCTGAACTGCTACGTACCACCAATTGTACCGGCAGCAACAGATTCTCTTCCGGCTTGCCTTCCAGCAGTAAACGCAGTGCTTCGCGCCCCAGTTGCTGCTTATCAACCGCAATCGTAGTCAGCGGCGGATGTGACCAGGCCGCAGCATCAATATCATCAAATCCTACCAGCGCAAGATCTTCTGGAATACGAATCCCCTGCTGCGCACACACCCGCTGAACAACCATCGCCGCCGCATCGTTATAAGCAAAAATAGCATCGGGCGGTTCCGGCAGTCTGAGCAGTTCATTAACCGCCTCAACCAACGATTGTTCAGTATCGAGCAGCGGCGGTGCGATGGCTTCGTACTCGGGAGGCATCAGCAGACGGGCTTCATACAGCGCCTGGCGATAACCCTTTTCACGCTGACGAATACTGTAGTGTGAGAGAGTACTGGCAAGAAAAGCGATACGTCTACACCCCTGTTCGATCAAATGTTTTGTCGCCAGATAGCCGCCCAGGGTATTGTCCGGATTGACGCATGGCAAACCTGGAGCCCACAGATCTACAAGCACCAGCGGCAATTTCATTTGTTGCAGCAGTCCAAACAGCTCTGGCTCAAAAAATCCGGCGCAGATCAACGCATCAGGCTGATGCAACATGACCTGCTCACTTACCGCATCAGCTGGCCCGATAGAGAGAAAGCTCAGCGCAATGCCCTGATCACGGCAGGCAGCATCAATACCCAGTAACAGCTGCGAGTAAAACGGCAATGCCCGGCTAATATTGTGTTGCCGATGCAACAAAAACAGGACTCGCTTGAGCTTGTCACTGCGCAGACGGGAAAAATCATAACCTTGCTGTTGCGCCACAGAAATAATGCGCAATCGGGTATCTTCACGCAATCCGGGTTGACCTTTTAGTGCGCGGGATACAGCGCCAACTGAGACGCCACAGGCTTCGGCAATATCTCTGATTCGTACAGGTTTCGTCATTTCACTCTCATTAACTCTACACGGTGGCCTGTTGTGCCCCCAGCCATGCTGCACCACGCACACCGCTGCTGTCACCGTGTCGGGCCTGAATAATTGGTGTATGGCACTGTTTACCAAACACGTACTGTGCCACGCGTGCCTGCAAACCCGAATACAGTAATGTGATATTAGATACACCCCCTCCCAGCACAATGACATCAGGGTCGAGTGTATTCACAATGCCCGCCAACGCGCGCGCCAGTTGATCACAGTAACGCTCCCATAACAGGCAAGCGTCGGCATCACCCAATTCTACCTGCTGCATGATTTGAGGAACGCTGACATGTTGATTCGTGTGATTCATGTACTGGCGTTCCAGACCACTGCCAGAGATAAAACTTTCAATACAGTTCTGTTGTCCGCAATAGCAGGTAACCCCCTCACCATCCCGGGACTCATGGTAACGTGGCAAGGCATTATGCCCCCACTCCCCTGCGCAGGCATTAGGACCGGAGATCAAACGGTTATCAACACACAACCCGCCTCCGCAGCCAGTACCGAGAATTACGCCAAAGACCACACAGTGTCCGCGTCCACTGCCGTCCATAGCCTCTGACAGTGTAAAGCAGTTAGCATCGTTAGTGACGGGCACAGGCATCCCTAATGCTTGTTCAAGGTCACGGGTAAAAGCCTGCTGATTTAGCACCAGAATGTTGGAATTTTTAATTAATCCCCTGCTGTCTACTGCTCCAGGAACCCCGATACCGACCGATAAAGGTTGGTTAACGGTCTGCATAGCCTTAGCAATCATATCCGTCACGGCATGGAAAAAATCGCCGTAGCTTTGCTTGGGTGTAGCGCGTCGTTCGCGGTAAATAATCTCACCTGTTTTATCAATTACCACCGCTTCGATTTTAGTCCCGCCTATATCCAGTCCGAGCCTCATGGTGACCTCTCCCCTCATTGGCCTCTCACAATTATGATGCTGCATAGAGTGCCAAATTTGTTTACTAAACAAATGATGGAGCGTCACAAAATGTTGTTATATCTACAGGCAAACAGGGAAATAACTTTGTTCACTAAAAATGATGAGGTTTTGTAAAACAGGAGATATGCAAAGATGCTGGGCCAGCAACCGTCATGTGGAAGGTGGGGAATTCATGAATGCGCCGGTGGGGTTCCGGCGCACATCGTTTAAATAAACGCGAACGCGTCGCCAAACAGACGATCTTCACGCGCCTGACGTTCATTGCAGAACAGGTCGCGCGCGATTTTAGCCATCTCGAAACGCCCGGCGATATAAATATCATGTTCCGCCAGAGTGCCGTAATCCTGTAACACTGCCGTTAATACGGTTCCCGTACGACCACGCCAGCCCGTTTCAGGCTGTTCCACTACAGGCTCAACACGCAGGTTCGGATGATTAACTGACAGTGCCTCCAGTTCAGAGAGATCGTAGAGATGTTTCTCTTCTCGTCCGCCCCAGTAAATAGTGATATCACGGTTTGGGTTGCGCGCCAGTGCTGTCAGCAAAATCGAGCGTACGTATGAGAACCCAGTGCCGCCAGCAATCAGGATCAGCGGACGATTTTCATCATCACGCAGCCAGGCTTCACCGTGCGGGATGTCGACCTTAATTTCCCGATCTTTCAGAATTCGGTCCATAACAGCCATGGCATAAAGATTTAGCTCAGAAGCACCCACGTGCAGCTCAATGAACCCGTGCTCATCCGGCGTAGATGCCATGGAGAACGGGCGTTTATCACGTTCGTCCATCACGACCATTAAATACTGACCAGCACGAAAGGAAAACGCCGCGTCCGGCACTAAACGTACGCGATATACGGTGTCAGTGATAGCTTCTACCGAGGTCACTTTACAGCTTAAGGTTGTCATGCGCTCTCTCTGTCGGATCAATAGGCAAAACGATCGCGCCTCAGGCGCTTTTGCCGTCATTAAAGATGGCTAATTCATCCCAAATTGCGTCAATACGCGCAGTCACTTCAGGATCTTTTTTAATCGGGCGTCCCCACTCTCGTTGGGTTTCACCCGGCCATTTATTTGTGGCATCCAGCCCCATTTTTGAACCAAGGCCGGAAACCGGCGAGGCAAAGTCCAGGTAATCAATCGGCGTATTCTCTACCAGTACCGTATCCCGGGCCGGGTCCATACGGGTAGTAATTGCCCAAATCACATCGTTCCAGTCACGTGCGTTGACATCATCATCGCAGACAATAACAAATTTGGTGTACATAAACTGACGCAAGAATGACCAAACACCCATCATGACGCGTTTGGCATGGCCTGCGTACTGTTTTTTCATCGTCACCACGGCCAGTCGATAAGAACAGCCTTCCGGCGGCAGATAAAAGTCGACGATTTCCGGGAACTGCTTTTGCAGAATCGGCACGAACACTTCGTTCAGCGCCACGCCGAGCACCGCAGGTTCATCGGGTGGACGTCCGGTATAGGTGGAGTGATAAATCGCATCTTCACGCTGGGTAATGTGTGTGACGGTGAAAACCGGGAAGCTATCCACTTCATTGTAATAACCCGTATGATCGCCATACGGCCCTTCCGGTGCCAGTTCACCCGGCTCGATATAGCCTTCCAGAACAATTTCAGCGCTGGCGGGTACTTCGAGATCGTTAGAGATACATTTGACAACTTCAGTCTTAGTGCCACGCAGCAGCCCGGCGAAGGCGTACTCTGATAATGTATCAGGCACAGGGGTCACAGCGCCCAGAATGGTCGCCGGGTCTGCCCCTAACGCAACGGAGACAGGGAAACGCTCACCGGGGTGTGCAGCACACCACTCCTGATAATCCAGCGCGCCGCCACGATGTGAAAGCCAACGCATAATGAGCTTATTTTTGCCAATCAACTGTTGGCGATAAATGCCCAGATTCTGTCGCTCTTTATGCGGACCACGCGTGACGGTGAGTCCCCATGTCATTAGCGGCGCTGCATCTTCCGGCCAGCAGGTCATGATCGGTATACGGTTTAAATCAACGTCATCGCCTGAAGAAATTTTTTGCTGACAAGGCGCACCGCGTAGCCGTTTGGTCGGCATGTTAAGCACCTGCTTGAACTGCGGCAGCTTATCAAACAGATCGCGGAATCCTTTCGGCGGCTCCGGCTCTTTCAAAAACGCCAACAGCTTACCCACTTCCCTTAGCGCCGAGACATCTTCTTGCCCCATCCCCATGGCGACACGCTTTGGCGTGCCAAACAGGTTGCACAGTACCGGCATCGAATAGCCTTTAGGGTTCTCAAACAACAGCGCAGGCCCACCGGCACGCAAGGTGCGATCGGCTATTTCAGTGATCTCCAGGTGGGGATCCACCTCAAGCGTAATGCGTTTGAGCTCGCCCTGCTGTTCAAGCTGCGTCAGGAAGTCGCGTAAATCGTGATATTTCATGGCGTCCATTATGGCCTCTTTGTAAGCGTCTCATTATACGGCGTTCATCATTGTGATGCTGTATTTTTGTTAAATTAGCGTGAACTCTGGCAACCCACACCGATGAGGCTTGAAAGATGAAGTGTATAATGACTTTTGCTATGCTTGCGCTCAGAACAAGCGGATAAGAGTTATTATGCAAGCCTGGTATTTACTGTACTGCAAACGCGGGCAACTTCAGCGTGCCCAGGAACACCTGGAAAGACAAGCAGTCAACTGTCTGACGCCAATGATCACCCTGGAAAAAATGGTGCGTGGTAAACGTACCACAGTCAGTGAGCCACTTTTCCCTAATTACATGTTTGTCGAATTCGATCCGGAAGTGATCCACACCACGACCATCAATGCGACGCGTGGCGTCAGCCATTTTGTACGCTTTGGGGCAACACCTGCCACCGTCCCCTCTCCCGTTATTCACCAGCTTTCTATCTACAAGCCCGAGGGGATTGTAGACCCGGAAACGCCGCATCCTGGCGACAGCGTAATTATCACTGAAGGGGCATTTGAAGGATTAAAGGCGATTTTCACCGAACCCGACGGCGAAGCGCGCTCCATGCTCCTGCTTAACCTGTTGAATAAAGAGATTAAGCAGAGCGTGAAAAACACCGGCTTTCGAAAGATATAAACAGACTCAGAAGGTCACTTCGAATAACGTTCTGACGTTGGCATCAATCGCCGTTGATAGCCACTGAGGATCTTCCCCACGCCAGTACGCAATACGCTCAAGAATATGCGGCAGGTGTGCAGGCTCATTACGCCGGGAAGCCGGTTTCGGTGTTAAATCGCGGGGGAGTAAATAAGGGGCATCGGTTTCGATCAATAGCCTTTCCACCGGGATAAACGGCAACAGCTCCCGCAGTTCCATCCCCCGACGTTCATCGCAGATCCATCCGGTAATCCCGATATAAAGCCCTCTGTCCACGCAGTCCTGCATCTCCCGGCGCGAGCCAGTGAAACAGTGCAGCACTGCGCCAGGGAGGCTGTCCAGCCAGGGTTCCAGCAGCGTCAGAAAACGTTCGTGGGCATCCCGACAATGCATGAAAACTGGCATCTGCAATTCGGCGGCAATACGCAATTGCGCCTCGAACGCTCGTTCCTGTTCCTGCGGAGTGGAGTAGTTACGATTGAAATCCAGGCCGCATTCACCAATGGCGACCACTTCAGACTGGTTCGCCAATGCAATAATTTCCGCCTCTGTTGAGGATTGCCATTGGCTACTGTCATGCGGGTGGACGCCTGCTGTAGACCAGCAATGTGGATAATGCTGTGCCAACTTTAGCGCCTGCTGGCTTTCATGCAGGTTTGTTCCGGTCAGAAGCATGCCGTTTACACCCGCAGCAAACGCGCGCGCTACAACGTCATCCCTGTCTTTCGCAAATTGTGAACTGGTCAGATTAACGCCAATATCAAACATGCTTCCTCCCATATGACAACCGCCCTTACGGGCGGCTGAATTTACTCTTCGGTTTTCTCGGTGGTTTCGGCTTCTTTCGCATTCTCAGCCTCGTTATCTTCGTCTCGCGTACGTCGCTTACCAACATAAAAACGAGAGAAGAAAACACCCACTTCAAACAGGCAGTACATCGGTATTGCCAACAGCGTTTGCGAGAAGACATCTGGTGGAGTCAGTAACATCCCCACGACAAATGCCCCGACAACTACGTAAGGACGTTTCTTACGTAAATCATCAGGTGTCGTAATGCCCATCCAGCACAGCAATACAATGGCGACAGGAACCTCAAAAGAGACACCAAACGCCATAAACAGTGCCATGACAAAGCTGAGATAACTGGCAATGTCTGTCGAAACCTGCACGCCTTGCGGAGCTGTGTTGGCAAGGAAGCCAAATGCCAGCGGGAAGACGACAAAATAGGCGAATGCCATCCCGATATAGAACAACAGCGAACTTGAGACCAGCAGCGGCACGACAAGGCGGCGTTCATGCTTATACAAAGCAGGCGCAATAAATGCCCATACCTGGTACAGGATCACTGGTGCCGACAGGATCAGCGACACCATAAAGGTTAGCTTTATCGGGGTAAAGAACGGTGAAGCCACATCGGTGGCGATCATCGTTGCCCCCTGAGGCATCTGCTTAATCAGCGGTGCCGCAACCATATGGTAAATGTCGTTGGCAAAATAAACCAACGCCAGAAAGATTACCATAACCGCAATAATGCAGTTCAGGAGTCGCTTACGCAGCTCAATAAGATGCGTGATGAGCGGTTGAGTATCTTCTACAGACATGTTTACGGTTTATCACTCGACGAGGGTGAGGATTCGACAGCAGGTGCAGCAGGTTTCTTTTCCGCGTCCATCGACGTAACGGAAACCGTGTCCTTCAACTCCGGCGTGTCAGCACCCGTGGATTCCGGTTTTTGCTCCGGCGAACTGGCCTGTGCTTCAGCAGTAGCAGGGGTAGCCCCCTCGTGCTGCGCTTCACTTCCTTTCACCACAGGGTTATGGATAGTGTGCGCTTCATCGCTCGCTTTTTCAGGATCGTGCACGCTGTAAGAACGCTTCATCGACTCAGCCGCTTCGCGCAGCTCATCCATCGATGCTTTCAGCTCCGGCGTTAGATTTGTCAGGCTTGCTTTCTCTACTTTCTTCAGGCTGTCCTGAAACTCCTGAAGCTTAAGCTCCTGGGTCAGTTCATTCTGCACAGTAGTTGCAAGAGAGCGCAGCGCACGGACCCAGCCCGCGACCGTTTTTACTGCCACTGGCAATCGTTGTGGCCCCAGTACGATGAGGCCGATAACGAACACCAATAACAGTTCGCTAAAACCGATATCAAACACGGATTATACCTGCTCTTTATCTTGGCTTTTGGCGTCTTCTTTCTTCACTTCACCCTGCTTATCGGTGATGGATTTAGCGGTAAAATCAGCGTCCTGGCTGGTTTTATCCTGCTTAGGTTCATCATCACCCATCGCTTTCTTGAAGCCTTTAATAGACGCGCCAAGGTCGGAACCGATGGAGCCGAGTTTCTTGGTGCCAAATAGCAGTACAACGATGACGGCAATGATCAACAACTGCCAAATACTGATACCACCCATACATGTTCCTCTGTCATAGATGATGAATTAATAAGGCCGTAGTATACGTTACACGACCTGCCTTGGGCGATGAAAAAATCAGCGCATTTTGCGCCAGCCGATCAGCCAGGCGATAACACCACCCGCGATTAACCAGCCAGGCATAAGCCCCCACTCAGGACGGCTTACCAACAGGAATGTCCCACTTAACAGCAACGTTGCGCCAATACCCAATAAATAACGGGATTGTCCCTGACGTACGTGATTCGCATGAAGCTCGCGCGCAATCTTATCAACACTGTGCTGTAAATATTTGCCCTGGCGCAAACTGTCATACACAAGTTCAGGTATTTCTGGCATTTTTTCGACCCAGAACGGTGCTTTTTCTTTAAATGCCCTGACAAGCGCCGGAATACCTACCTGATCTTTAATCCAGGATTCAAGGAAAGGCTTGGCCGTTTTCCACAAATCCAACTGAGGATAGAGCTGTCGGCCAACACCCTCAACGTACAACAGCGTCTTCTGTAACAACACCAGTTGAGGCTGGACTTCCATATTAAATCGACGTGCCGTATTGAACAAATTCAACAACACGTGACCAAAGGAGATCTCTGCCAGCGGCTTTTCGAAGATCGGCTCACACACGGTACGAATTGCAAATTCAAATTCTTCAACATTGGTATCGGGAGGCACCCAACCAGAATCAACATGTAGCTCGGCAACCTTACGGTAATCGCGATTAAAAAACGCAATAAAGTTTTCAGCCAGATAACGCTTATCTTCTTTATTTAATGAGCCCACGATCCCGCAATCAATACCGATGTATTTCGGGTTTTCAGGGTGCTCATAGCTGACGAAAATGTTACCAGGGTGCATATCGGCATGGAAAAAACTGTCGCGGAATACCTGGGTAAAGAAGACCTGAACACCACGCTCAGCCAACAGTTTCATGTTGGTACCGTTCTTCTCAAGCGTTGCAACATCCGAAACAGGGATACCGTAAATACGCTCCATCACCATCATGTTCTGACTGCAATAGTCGGAATACACTTCCGGGATGTACAGCATCGGGCTGTCTTCAAAATTGCGTCGCAGTTGAATGGCGTTTGCCGACTCACGCAGCAGGTTCAGCTCGTCGATCAATGTTTTTTCATATTCGCGGACCACTTCTGTTGGCCGCAGACGACGGCCGTCCGGCAACAGGCGAGGGACCCAGCGAGCAAGACGATAGATCAGTTTTAAATCGGCTTTGATTACCGGCAGGATATCCGGACGAATAACCTTGATCACCACCTCTTTGCCATTCGACTTCAGTCGCGCGGTATGCACCTGAGCAATAGACGCAGATGCCAGTGGTGTGATCTCAAAATCATCAAACCACGCTTCAACAGGTAGCCCACCCATTGCTTCTTCAATTTGTTCTTTTGCTCGTTGTCCATCGAATGGAGCAACCCGATCCTGCAACAGTGCAAGTTGATCGGCGATGTGCGGAGGGAAAAGGTCACGACGGGTGGAGAGCATTTGACCAAATTTGATCCACACTGGCCCCAATTCCTGCAAAGCCAGTCTCAGCCTTTCACCCAGCGGCTTATCTTTATGTCGGTTTGGCATCCAAAACAATGTGTAACGCCACAAACGGAGCGGCAGCGTAATACGCATTTTGGGGATGAGTTCATCAAGACCGTAGCTTAAAAAAGTGCGAATGATGAAATAAAGGCGCCGTACTTCTCCTGGCGTCATTTGGCCTCCAGTTTTTCCAGCCGTCTGGCCAGAGATTCGACCGCGCGCTCAACCGCTGCCGTTTCTTCCGCAAACCATGCAACTTCAAGCGGGCCAGGGGCCATACGCCACTCTTCAGTGATCGCTTCAGCAACATAACGTTGCTGACGTTGAATGCCATGACGCAGGAACTTCGCGCCACCGCGCAGGACTTTGCTAACGCCTTCCGCGACGATATCACCGGTATAAGGTGCTAATAGCTCTGCAGGGTCAAATTCCGCCAGGTCAGCCAGAGCCACAAAGTTCTGCACCACCTGAATATCGCCCTGCACTTCCAGTTCGCCACTACGAATAAGCGTTGTGAGCTGCTGCCGGTCACGTAATTTAGGTAACACGCTGGCATGTGTGATCACAGTGCAATCGGCTTCGCCTTCCCATGCCCCCAGCACATCGACCTGGCGCTCACTGAACACCAGGACTAACGGCGTAGAAAATCCTTTGAGATCAACACGCAGTACCTTGCTCTGCAAACGCGTTCGGGCTGATTTTAGCGCAGGAGAACGATACAGAAAGGTGTTGAGCAGATTTTCAACGCCAGCGGTAACTAAGGGTTTTAAAGGCATCCCCGGTCTCCTGTCAGAACTTGTAACCACGATGCAGCGCAACAACACCTGCCGTCAGGTTGTAGTAATCAACACTTTCAAACCCGGCATCTTGCATCATTGCTTTTAACGTGTCCTGATCGGGATGCATACGGATGGACTCAGCCAAATAGCGGTAGCTATCTGCGTCGCTCGCAACCATCGAACCAATACGTGGCAAGATATGGAAAGAGTACGCGTCATACGCTTTGCTCAGCGGTTCGATGATCGGTTTGGAGAATTCCAGCACCAGTAAGCGCCCACCAGGTTTCAACACACGATACATCGAGCGTAGCGCTTTCTCTTTATCCGTAACGTTACGCAGGCCGAAAGAAATGGTGATGCAATCAAAGGTATTGTCAGGGAACGGCAGTGCTTCAGCATTTGCCTGGACATATTCAACGTTACCAATCACGCCAATATTGCGCAGCTTTTCGCGACCCATTTTGAGCATTGAGTCATTGATATCTGCCAGAATAACCTTACCGGTTTCACCAACCATGCGAGAAAATTTTGCTGTCAGATCGCCCGTGCCGCCCGCTAAATCCAGAACGGTTTGTCCACGACGCACGCCACTACAGTCAATGGTGAAGCGCTTCCACAAACGATGAATGCCAAATGACATTAAGTCATTCATAACGTCATATTTAGACGCCACAGAATGAAAAACGTGGGCCACCATGTCAGCTTTCTGCTCTTTAGCGACGGTCTGAAAGCCAAAGTGCGTCGTTTCTTGTGAATTATCCACCATCTCAGTGCCTGCTCATCCAAAAAATGTTCGAGAAGTGTAACAGATTGGGCCCATTTGCCCTACCCTTCTGCCGGGTTCAACTACCCCAAATGGGCTAGCTCGATTGCTGATTTACCGCCGCGTTATCGGCGTATGTCTCTTCTTGTTGCGCCTCGGAAACCGAGCGCAAACGGTACTCTTCATCCTGGCTCATGGCATGTTCAGCCAACTCAGGATTAATCTCACGCTTAATTTCCACGCCTAAGCCGCGGAAGGCTTCCGCCTGTGATAAGACATTTCCACGCCCCGAAGAGAGCTTCTTCATTGCCTGTCGGTAGTTATCCTGGGCTTTATCCAGGCTTTGGCCGATTGCCGACATATCATCCACAAACAGGCGCATCTTGTCATAAAGTTTACTGGCCCGATCCGCAATTTGTTGCGCGTTGCGGCTTTGATGCTCATAGCGCCACAGGTTAGCGATAGTACGTAATGCCACCAACAGCGTGGTAGGACTCACCAGCATAATGTTATTTCTGAGCGCTTCGGTAATCAGTTCGGGCTGTCTGTCCAGCGCCAGCAGGAAAGCAGGCTCAACGGGGATAAACATCAGCACATAGTCCAGTGTACGCAGCCCTGGAAGCTGTTGATAATCTTTACGACCCAGCAGACGAATATGATTTCGCACGGAGGCGATATGCTCCTGCAGCGCCCCCTCCCGGGTGTATTCATCTTCTGCATTAAAATAGCGCTCATAGGCAACCAGCGTCATTTTAGCGTCAATCACCACATCTTTACCCTGCGGTAGCCGGACAATAACGTCCGGTTGCATCCGTGAGCGCGCATCATTCTCGATGCTAACCTGGGTTTCGTATTCATAGCCTTCCCGCAGGCCGGAAGCCTCCAGTACCCGCGTAAGTACTACCTCTCCCCAGTTTCCCTGTGTTTTGTTATCACCTTTCAATGCCCGCGTCAGGTTAACCGCTTCCTGTGCCATCTGCGCATTCAACTGCTGGAGATTACGAATTTCGTGTGCCAGGGTATGGCGCTCCTGAGCCTCTTTACCAAAGCTATCCTGCACCTGACGGCGAAAACCGTCCAGTTGTTCACGCAATGGCGTAAGCAGGCTGTTAAGGCTTTGGCGATTTTGCTCATCTACCCGACGGTTACTGTGCTCGAAAATGCGGTTCGCCAGATTCTCAAACTGTTCACTCAGGCGCTGTTCACTGTTGATCATCTGGCGAATTTTATCTTCTGCATGCTGTTGCGTTGCTTCCAGACGGGTGGTGACTTCCCGGAGATCGGCCTCCAGTGAGGTATTGATACTCTGCAGGCTGCGGAGTTCGTTATTCAGCAACTCGCATTCGTCGCGCCAGTGGGCTTCCTGCGAGAGCTGTTGCCGGGCTGCACTGAGAGCAATATCCAGTTCTCGTCGCTCTTCGATGAGGTCTGCGCGGATCTGATCGGCGCGCGCTTTTGTCGCCAGCCAGCCCACCAGCAGCCCTGCAGCTAATGCCAGCACGGCACTCATCAAAATTGAAATATCCACAACGCCCCCTTACAGCAACGACTTACCCGCACAAAATAGAATTGTGCTGTATAAACGTCCAGTTTAAAAGGAATTTCCTGCGAGGTACTACGCAAAATAAAAAGGCCGAACACGTCGGCCTTTTAACAAAGAAGGGAGAATTACAGTAAACGACGTGCGGCTTCTACCACGATTTTCACCGCGTGGCTTTCCGTTTGCTTCATCGTTTCTGCATTCGGGATCTCTTGCTGAGTACGGTTGACGATAACACCTGCAACCATACCGGCACGCAGACCCTGGCTTGCGCACATGGTCAGCAGCGTCGCAGATTCCATTTCATAGTTCATGACACCCATCGACTGCCACTCTTCCATCGAGCCTTTGAAACGGCTCACTACGCGACCAGAGAAGGTGTCATAACGCTCCTGGCCTGGGTAGAAGGTGTCTGAAGACGCAGTAACGCCTACGTGGGTGGTCGCACCGATAGATTTCGCCGCTTCCACCAATGCGGTGGTGCATTCGAAATCGGCAACTGCCGGGAACTCCATCGGTGCAAAATGCAGACTCGCCCCGTCCAGACGGACAGACGCGGTGGTAACCAGCACGTCGCCAACGTTGATATGCGGCTGGATAGCGCCGGTCGTACCGATACGCAGGAAGGTACGAATGCCCAGTTGCGCCAGTTCTTCTACGGCAATAGACGTCGACGGGCCGCCGATACCGGTAGAGCAGACGATCACTGCTTTACCATCCAGCTCAGCACGCCAGGTAGTGAACTCGCGATGAGATGCCAGCTTAACCGGCTTGTCCATCAGCGCGGCGATCTTTTCCACACGCTCCGGGTCGCCAGGGACGATAGCGAGCTGGGCCCCTTGTAAATCGTTCTTAGTGAGGCCGAGATGAAAAACATCAGACTTAGACATAAAAACTCCTCTGTGAATCGGTTTTGTCAGAAGAAGCAAAAACACACTTTACCGAAGGCATAAACATCTTTTCGTGACAGTCGTCACTATGAAGGAAATCAATTGCATCGAATTACCGTAAAATAGTGACTCATATCACATTAATAGCGCAATGTAAGGACGCCTTGCACAAAAGATAGACTGTTTGAGGCAATGTGGTTCGTTGCATGTGTCTATAGTTAACAATGCGCTATTTTGCACAATATTTAAGGGTACGGAGAATACCATGACAACACGACAATCTGGTTTTGCACCTGCTGTATCCCCACCGGCGTCCACGACGGTTCACACTCCGGATAACGCGATTATCGCTGGAGTGACATCAATACCCTCACAAGGCGATGATATGCCTGCGTATTACGCACGACCACAACAGACCGATGGCCCGCTGCCCGTCGTCATTGTCGTGCAGGAAATTTTTGGTATTCATGAGCACATTCGTGATGTTTGCCGTCGACTGGCGCTGGAAGGTTATCTGGCTATCGCACCCGAACTCTATTTTCGCGAGGGCGATCCCAGTGATTTTGCCGATATCCCGACGCTTCTAAGCGGCCTGGTGGCGAAAGTCCCGGACTCACAGGTTCTTGCCGATCTGGATCATGTTGCCAGTTGGGCCTCCCGCAACGGCGGCGATGTGCATAAATTAATGATGACGGGTTTTTGCTGGGGTGGACGTATTACCTGGCTGTATGCCGCACACAATCCACAGCTAAAAGCGGCGGTGGCGTGGTATGGCAAACTGGTCGGCGACAAAACGTTAAACTCCCCCAAACATCCCGTCGATATCGCCACCGATCTGAACGCCCCCGTTTTGGGGCTCTATGGCGCTCAGGACACCAGTATTTCGCAGGACAGCGTGGAAACCATGCGTCAGGCATTACGCGCCGCAAATGCCAAAGCGGAAATTGTGGTGTATCCCGACGCGGGCCATGCCTTTAACGCCGATTATCGTCCAAGCTACCACGAAGAATCCGCAAAAGACGGCTGGCAGAGAATGCTGGAGTGGTTCGCGCAATATAATGGAAAGAGAACATAATATTTTCACTGTCTTTATTCAGACGGCGCACTTCCAAGAAGAGAACATTGCATTCTGCAATGTTCTCTTCAGTGTTAAAAAAACTCAATCACGACATTATAATTATTACCTTAAAGAGACATTCCTATTTATTATTAACTGGTTTGGTTAAGGTTGAACACCCTGCTCGTTTTTACGACAAGACGCCCTATTCACCTGTCTGTTTTATGTTATAATCAGCGTTTTCTTTCGAGATAAAAATCATTAAACATGAATAACATAACCGTAAAAAGTCTGATTCAAAGCCATTACCCTACGCTTCATCAGGCGGAAAAAAAAGTCGCGGATTATATTCTGAATAATGCTCATGAAGTAGTGAACTATAGCGTCACTGAATTATCAGAAAAAAGTCATGCCAGTGAAGCCACTATTGTGCGGACCTGTAAAAAATTAGGTTACCAGGGATATTATCATTTAAAAATAGCATTGGCGAAGGAAGTGATAAATCCCGATCAAAGTTATCCCGAAAATACCGACTTCACTGATATATCATCTTTGGCAACTTTCTTATTAAAAAAACAAGCCGAAGATTTAATGCAATCAACGCAATTTTTTAACTCTGATGTTCTTGAGTCAATTCTCGATTTAATTGCCCATTGCGATACGCTCTTTTTCTTCGCGGCCGGGAACTCAAACCCACTGGCCGTTTATAGCGCCTATAAGTTTAGCCAGCTTGGCCTGAAAACCGTGGTTCACGTCAGCCCGGAGATGCAAATCAACGCCGCCTGGTCGATGGGGAAACGCGATCTGGCTATCGGTATTTCTAACTCAGGCAGTACCAATCTCATGGTTGATATCTTTAAAGTGGTGAAAGAGCGCGGGGCAAAATCTGTCTGCATCACCAACTACATTAAATCGCCGTTATCAAAACTCTCCACACATCAACTCAATACCGCGGTCAGCGATAAAATCTTCTTTGAAGCCTTCGACTCCACCCGCGTTCCGGCAATGGGCGTCATCGATATGCTGGTGCTGCTGTTTATGTACAAAAACAAATCGCATTACGAGAAATATCGCACGCGCGAAGAGTTCCTCGGCTCCCGGTTTAAGGGGTAAAAAGTCGCCCTTTCACCCCTTGTTCAGGTTTAGCTGTTCAGCAAATCACGCGCCTGCGCCAGAACGTTTTCTGGCGTAAAGCCGAAGTGTTTAAACAACACATTGGCAGGAGCGGACTCACCAAAGCTCGTCATGCCGATCACTTTACCGTCCAGGCCCACGTAGCGTTCCCAGAATCCGGCAATACTCGCTTCTACCGCCAGGCGCTTACGCACGGCTTTCGGCAAAACAGATTCTTTGTATGCCGCATCCTGATTGTCGAAACGTTCGGTACACGGCATGGACACCACACGAACTTTACGCCCCTCTTCCGTTAACACTTTCGCCGCGCTGACCGCTAACTCAATTTCCGAACCGGCAGAGATCAGGATCATCTCCGGCTGGCCATCGCAATCGCTCAGCACATAGCCACCACGCGCGATCTCTGTTAACTGTGCGGCGGTGCGTGGCTGTTGCGCCAGCGGTTGGCGTGTTAACACCAGCGAGGTCGGGCCGTCTTTACGCTCAATTGCCTGCTGCCAGGCCACCGCCACTTCCACCTGATCGCAACCACGCCAGGTTTCCATATTCGGCGTCAGGCGCAGCGAAGCCAGTTGCTCTACGGGCTGGTGCGTTGGGCCATCTTCACCCAGACCAATGGTATCGTGTGTATACACAAACACTGATCGAATCTTCATCAGCGCCGCCATGCGCAGAGCGTTACGCGCATATTCCATAAACATCAGGAACGTGCCGCCGTAAGGGATAAATCCGCCATGCAGCGCCAGGCCGTTCATGATTGCCGACATGCCAAATTCACGCACGCCATAGGAGATGTAATTCCCCGCCGGGTTCTCTGCGGTGAAATCGACGGATTTCTGATGGCGCGTCAGGTTAGACGGTGATAAATCCGCCGAGCCGCCCATCAGTTCCGGCAGCATATCCGCGAAGTGATTAAGGCATTTCTGGCTGACCTGACGGGTCGCCAGCGCTGCCGGATGGGATTGCAGATCGTGGACATACTTCTGCATGTTTTCCGCCCAATCAGCCGGCAAATCACCTTTCATGCGACGAGTAAATTCCGCCGCCAGTTCCGGCCACTGCTTCGCGTAGTCAGCAAACAACGCATCCCATTCTTGCTGAACCTGCGCACCTTTTTCCGTTGCATCCCATGCAGCATAAATTTCACCAGGAATTTCGAATGGCGCATACGGCCATTGCAGACGTTCACGCACCAGCGCCACTTCATCGGCACCCAGCGCCGAACCATGGCAATCATGACTATTAGCCTTATTCGGCGAGCCGAAACCGATAATCGTTTTACAGCACAGCAGGCTCGGCTTATCCGTTACCTGCTTCGCTTCACGCACCGCAGCATCCACCGCTTCAGGATCGTGGCCATCAACGCCTTCAATCACATGCCAGCCGTAGGCGCGGAAACGTGCGGCGGTATCTTCAGCAAACCAGCCTTCAACATGACCATCAATCGAAATACCGTTATCGTCCCAGACCGCAATCAGGTTGCCCAGCTTCAGCGTGCCCGCCAGTCCGCAAACTTCATGGGAGATCCCTTCCATCAGGCAACCATCACCGAGGAACAACCAGGTGTGGTGATCAACAATGTCGAAACCGGGCTTGTTGAATTCAGCGGCCAGCGCTTTTTCAGCAATCGCCATCCCTACCGCATTGGCAACACCCTGCCCCAGCGGCCCGGTGGTGGTTTCAACGCCTGGTGTATAGCCATATTCCGGGTGTCCTGGCGTGCGGGAGTGAAGCTGACGGAAGTCGCGAATGTCATCCATCGACAGGTCATAGCCGGTGAGATGCAGCAAAGCGTAAATCAGCATTGAGCCATGGCCGTTCGACTGCACATAACGATCGCGGTTAAACCACTGCGGGTTTTTCGGGTTATGGCGCAGGTGCCGACGCCAGACCACTTCAGCAATATCCGCCATACCCATCGGCGCGCCCGGATGGCCGGAGTTCGCTTTCTGGATCGCATCAACACTTAACATACGGATGGCATTCGCCAGTAATTGTGAATTCATACATCAGCTCTCTCTGTCTGGCGGGCTGAGACCAGCCCGCTAATCTTGAATCAGTTAGCGCAGGCCGCCGCCATATCCGCCGGACGTGGTCTGCTCATCACGGTTTTGATTTCGTCCCGCAGGATTTGCGATTTGCCGCCAAAGATGACCTGTACACCGCCATCGCCCAGCTTCACTAAGCCAGCAGCACCCAGTTCTTTCAGTCGTTTGTCATTGACCTTTTTGTCATCCACCAGCGCCAGACGCAGGCGTGTTGCGCAGGCATCCACATCTTCGATATTGTCGAAACCGCCTACAGCTTCGATGATTTGGTATGGGCGTTCTTCGCGGGTAATCGTGGTTTCAACGGCAATCTCTTCATCCTCACGACCCGGCGTTTTCAGGTTCAGCTTACGGATCAGCACCCGGAAAAAGGTGTAGTAAATCACCGCATAGCCCGCGCCTGCGACAATCACCAGATACCACGGCGTGCGGTTTGGCATGACGCCGTTCAGTACGAAGTCAATCAGGCCACCTGCAAACGGATGCCCAATGTGCACGTTCAGTACGTTCATCAGCACGAACGAAGAGGCATAAATAAAGATGTGGATGATGTAGAGAATGGGCGCAGCAAACAGGAACGAGTATTCCAGCGGCTCCGTAATGCCCGTCACAAAGGTGGTCAGCGCGCCAGACAGTAACAGACCTTTAATCAGCGCCTTACGTTCCGGTTTTGCTTCGTGGTACATCGCCAGCGCGGCGGCAGGTAACGCAAACATCATGATCGGGAAACGGCCCGTCATAAACAGCCCCGCCGTCAGCGGCACACCATCACGCAGTTGCGCAAAGAACACCGGAATATCGCCCGTCACCAGTTGCCCGGATTTGGTCATGTAGTCGCCGAAGTTGTAATAAAACGGCACGTTCCAGATATGGTGCAGACCGAATGGAATCAACGAACGTTCGCCAACGGCGTAAATAAAGGCGGCAAAATTCGCGTTGTGCCCACTGGTGACTAACGTCGACAGCGAAGCCAGCCCTTTCTGCACCGGGATCCACATCCATGGCAGCAGATAACCGACAACGATCGCCGCCACCGCAGTGATAATCGGCACGAAACGCTTACCGCCGAAGAAACCAAGAAACTGCGGCAGTTCAATATTATGGAAACGGGTGTAAAGCAGATAAACGAAGATCGCGACAATCAGGCCACCAAACACCCCGGTTTGCAACGTCGGTACGCCCAAAATCATGGCGTAGTCGCCATTGCTGGCTGCCACCGATTCAGCCGTAATCCCCAGTTGCGTTCCCATCGTGGCGTTCATAATCATGTAACTGATAATCGCCGACAGTGACGAAGAGCCGTCCCCGGTCAGGCCAATCACGATACCGACACAAAACAGCAACGGCAGATTGGCGAAAATCAGTCCACCGCAGTTCGCCAGCAGCTCAATGTTAAATGAAATGCCGATAGCCAAAATTAAACCTGCCGCCGGAAGAATAGCGATAGGCAACATCAGTGCAGACGAAAACTTCTGCAACTTCTTGAAATTAAATAAGGATGTTATTTTTTTGCTCATTTTTATTCTCCTGTAGGGTATCGAGCAAATAACGCTTACGGCTATTCCAGATTGGCGTGACGCTTAAACAGTTCGCTTTCCGGTGACCCACTCTCAGCGGCCATCTTCATCACCAGCGCATCAGCAATCACCAGCAATGCCTGCTCATACAGCGAGGCCATCGGCTGCGCCGAACGAAAAGCGGAATCTTTTTGATTTTTGGAAGGCGCGTTGATTTGTACGGTGACATCAACAAATTCGGTGATAGTGGCGTGACGATTAGTGGTTAGCACCGCCACAGCGCCGCCAAGCTGACGTGCTTTTTTCGCCAGCGCAACCAGTTGTGTTGTCTCACCGGAAGCGGAAGAAACGATAAACAGATCGCCAGGCCCAAAGTTAGGCGTGATGGTTTCCGTCAGGAAGTAAACGTCCTTACCCATGTGCATCAGGCGCATGGTGAAGGCTTTCATGGAAAAACCCGCGCGCCCCAGGCCGTAACAAAAAACGCGCTGGCTTTGCTGAATAGCGTCGATCAGGCCCGCGCAATCCTCTTCACAAACGGAGTCTTTAACAAAGGTTAATTCATTGATGATCTCTGCCAGGTACTGCTTCGTGTCCATTACACACCTCATGAAATAATTTTCTTGAGCATAAAGTCTCACGAAATATTATTTCACGCCAGCACATCTGTATGAAACGTGAACTCAATCACAAGAAAGATCGCAACGTGGTAAAAATTCTATTTAAAAACATAAAGATAATGAATTTTCGCGGATAAAAAACAGAAAGATATGTAGGAGGATCAGGCAGAAGAGACGAAATTTATTTCATAGAGAGGGTAAAAAGGATCTTTTCAGGCAGGTATTTTGCCGGATGGCGGCTTGCGCCTTATCCGGCTACGAATGAGTCGTGTAGGCCCGGTAAACTTGCGCCACCGGGCATCTTACGAGGAGAAGAGTTACGCCTGACGCAGATTTTGCGCAGCTTTGACCATGTTAGCCAGGGCTGCCCGAGTTTCCAGCCAGCCGCGGGTTTTCAGGCCGCAGTCCGGGTTCACCCACAGACGCTCAGCCGGGATACGCTGTTCGGCTTTCTTCAGCAGGGCTTCAATCCATTCCACGCTTGGGACGTTAGGCGAGTGAATGTCATAGACGCCCGGCCCGATTTCGTTCGGGTAGTCGAACTCTTCGAACGATTCCAGTAACTCCATGTCGGAACGCGAGGTTTCAATGGTGATCACATCCGCGTCCAGCGCGGCAATAGAGTCCATGATGTCGTTGAACTCGCAGTAACACATGTGAGTGTGGATCTGGGTTTCATCCTTCGCCACCGCGGCATTGATGCGGAAGGCTTCCACGCCCCACTCCAGATACGCCGCCCAGTCACTGCGACGCAGCGGCAGACCTTCACGCAGTGCCGGTTCATCAATCTGAATAATACCGATACCCGCCGCTTCCAGATCCGCCACTTCGTCACGCAACGCCAGCGCAATCTGTTTGGCGATCGTTTCACGGGTCACATCTTCACGCGGGAACGACCAGCAAAGAATGGTCACCGGACCAGTCAGCATGCCTTTAACGGGTTTGTCAGTCAGCGACTGCGCGTATTTAGCCCACTCAACGGTAATCGCTTGCGGGCGGCTAACGTCGCCAATCACCACCGGTGGTTTCACACAGCGTGAACCGTAGCTCTGCACCCAGCCATTCTGGGTAAAGACGAAGCCGTCCAGATGTTCGCCAAAGTATTCCACCATGTCGTTACGTTCAGCTTCACCGTGTACCAGCACGTCGAGGCCCAGACGTTCCTGCTCAGCAATCGCCTGTTTAATGTGCTCTGCAATGCCAGTGCGATAGTTATTCGCATCCAGATTGCCCTTTTTAAAGTCCAGACGCAGGCCGCGAATCTCCGTGGTTTGCGGGAATGAGCCGATAGTGGTGGTCGGCCATGCCGGCAGATTAAAGCGGGCACGTTGCGCCTCGGCGCGAACCGGGTAAGCGTTGGCGCGCTGGCTGTCCCTGGCGGTGATCGCCGCCAGGCGTTTTTCCACCGCGGCATTATGTACACGAGTGGAGTGGCGACGCGCCTGAATCGGTGCGCTCCATTCAACCAGCGCCGCGGTATCGCCGCTGTTCAGCGCATCACGCAGTAGCGCCAGCTCGCCGCATTTTTGCAGGGCGAAGGCAAACCAACTCTTCACTTCGGCATCCAGGCGGGTTTCAACGCTCAGGTCAATCGGGCTATGCAGCAGAGAGCAGGAAGAGGCCACCCATAGCGCACGTTTGCCGACAATGTCCTTAATTTGTGCATGTTTTTCTGTCAAATCGGCACGCCAGACGTTACGACCGTTCACCAGACCGGCTGACAGCAGCCAGTTGGCAGGCAGGCGCTTGTGTAACTCGGCGACGTCATCTTTACCGTGCACGAAGTCAACGTGCAGACCCTGCACCGGCAGCGTGGTGATGGTATCCAGGTTTGGCGTGACGCCTTCGAAATAGGTGGTCAGCAGCAGCTTCACCTGACCGGTTAGAGCGTCATACGCCGGTTTAAAGACGTTCAGCCATTCCTGGGGTAGCTCCAGCACCAGCGAAGGTTCATCAATCTGAACCCACTCAATGCCACGCTTAGCCAACTCTGCCAGCACCTGCTGGTAAACCGGCAGAATGTCGTTCAGCAGGCTCAGGCGGTCAAATTGTTCGCCCTTCACTTTGCCCAGCCACAGGTAAGTTACCGGGCCCAGCAGGACGGGTTTTACGTTGTGGCCAAGTGCCAGCGCTTCGTCAACTTCATCCAGCAACTGAGTCCAGGTCAGCTTGAACTGCTGGCCTTTGGTGAATTCAGGCACCATATAGTGATAGTTAGTGTTAAACCATTTGGTCATTTCTGCCGCAGCAGCAGGTTCACCGGTCGGTGCACGCCCACGACCAATGCGGAATAAGGTGTCGATATCGACGGAGCCATCTTTGTTCTGATGACGGGCCGGGACGTTACCCAGCAGCAGGCTGGTCGTCAGCACGTGATCGTACCAGGCGAAGTCGCCCACCGGCAGCAGGTCAACGCCAGCCTGTTTTTGCTGATCCCAGTGACGGGCGCGCAGTTCGCGACCCGTTGCCAGCAATTCTTCACGAGAGGCGTTACCTGCCCAGTAGTTTTCTTGCGCTTTCTTCAGCTCGCGACGCAGGCCAACGCGAGGGAAACCGAGGGTGTGATTCAATATTGTCATTTTTCTTCCTCTAATTATATGTAAATCCTGTGGATTTTGAATTTAGGGAAGGCGGCAAGTTTATTCATCCCTGGGAGCTTACTGAAGTAAGTGACCGGGGTGGAGAAACGCAGCCAACGCACCATAAATTTAAAAGACGAAGGATTTTAGCCGTCCAGATGTTTACACATCCATAATTGACAGGTACTGTATAATCCTCAAGCGCAATTTATTCATGCCGAAGTGAAGGACTTTCATGATCGAGATTAAGCATCTGAAAACGCTACAGGCGTTGCGGAACAGTGGTTCGCTGGCAGGCGCTGCAGCGACGTTGCATCAGACCCAATCCGCCCTGTCTCACCAGTTCAGCGATCTGGAACAACGCCTCGGCTTTCGTCTGTTTGTACGTAAAAGCCAACCGCTGCGCTTTACGCCACAGGGTGAAATTCTGCTACAGCTGGCAAACCAGGTCTTGCCACAAATCGGTCGCGCGCTGCAGGCATGCAATGAACCGCAGCAAACCCGACTGCGTATCGCGATTGAATGCCACAGCTGTATTCAGTGGCTGACGCCCGCGCTGGAAAATTTCCGTGCTAACTGGCCACAGGTAGAGATGGATTTTAAATCTGGCGTGACGTTCGATCCGCAACCGGCGCTACAGCAGGATGAGCTGGATCTGGTGATGACATCCGACATTCTGCCGCGCAGCGGCCTGCACTATTCACCGATGTTCGATTTTGAAGTTCGTCTGGTACTGGCACCCGATCACCCACTGGCCAGCAAAACACAGGTCACGCCGGAAGATTTGGCCAGCGAGACGCTGCTGATATATCCGGTACAACGCAGCCGCCTGGATATCTGGCGGAATTTCCTGCAGCCCGCGGGCGTCAGCCCGTCGCTGAAGAGCGTGGATAACACCCTGCTGTTGATCCAGATGGTAGCCGCCAGGATGGGTATTGCGGCCCTGCCGCACTGGGTGGTGGAGAGTTTTGAACGCCAGGGTCTGGTGGTAACCAAAACCCTGGGCGATGGGCTGTGGAGCCGACTGTACGCCGCCGTGCGCGATGGCGAGCAGCGCCAGCCGGTAACAGAAGCGTTTATTCGCTCAGCGCGGAATCACGCCTGCGATCACCTGCCGTTTGTGCGGAGTGCGGAACGACCCACTTACGATGTACCCACAGTGAAGCCACTATCACAGCCGCACCAATGATAAAGCTTGGCCAGTGCGGTTGTTGGTGCCAGATAGCCAGGTTGACCAGCAGCCCCGCCGGTACATGCATATTGTTCATAATGCCCAACGTACCGGCATCCACCTGCGTCGCGCCATAGTTCCACATAAAGTAACCAATGCCAGAAGCCGCCACGCCAAGGAACACCAGAATTCCCCACTGCAGCGTGGTTTCAGGCATTTTTTGCGCATTCCCTAATATAGACCAGGCAACGACTGCCACCAGCAACGCCCCCATATAAAACCAGGCAAAGGCGTTGTGCTGTGGCATCGGGCGGGTTTCCATCAGGCGCTTATAGCCCACCATGCCGATGGCAAAACTAATGTTGGAAAGCTGTACCAGCAGCAGGCCGGTCCAGAAGTGGCTGGTCACCTGATCGTAACGGATAATCCCGGCGCCAATTACCGCCAGTAGTGCGCTGAACGCATAGCTCCAGCGTAAACGGCGCCCGCTCATCAGGTCATAAATTAGCGTAATGTACAACGGTGTCAGAACGGTAAAGAGCAGCAGCTCTGAAACCGTCAGATACAGATAGGCATGAAAACTCAGCATATACATGATGCCAAGCTGCATGGCGCCCACCAGCATATACAGCGCGATTGTTTTTACGCTGTGCCCACGGGTACGCAAAAACGGTAAAAACACCAGAGCCGCCAGCCCAACACGCACCAGCACTGCAAAATAGCTATCGACATGACCGGCAAGGTACTCGCCAAACAGGCTAAAAGAAAAGGCCCACAAAATAGTGGTAATGATGAGTAGCGCCACAATGGATGTCTCTGAACAAAAGGTACACCCATTGTAGCGAAGAGTTTAGTTGACAACTGGTCAACTAAAGAACAGTTACTTTAAAAAGAGATCGCGCAGATAATGCGGCACAGCATCGTCGGCATTGAGGCCAATCACGTCCAGTTCCGGATGCAGGTCCTTCAGGCGTTGATGCGCGTTGCCCATGATACAGCCTTTGCCTGCCATGGAGAGCATTTCCGCGTCGTTCATCCCGTCACCGAAGGCGATACAGTCCTTCAGGCTATAGCCCATCGCTTTTGCCACCGCCTCCAGCGCATGGCCTTTCGACACGCCACCTGCCATGACTTCCAGGCACGTCAGTGTGGAGAAACTGACGTTCACACGATCGCCCCAGCGGGCGTTAATCGCCTGTTCCAGCGGTAGCAACCTTTCGTGAGAATCGGTAGTGAAAAACACTTTGCTAACGCCTTCGGGCTCCAGCAGCGCAGGTTCAAACAGTGAATAATTGAATACCGCCTCTTTAAAGAAACGCATTTCTTCCGGGCGGTGGCGGTTCATGAACCACTCATCATCGCGGTAAACGTTCGTCACGATATCCGGGTTGGCGTTCACAACACCAAACAGATCGCTGGCAATGTCGCGATCCAGGTTGTGGGAAAACACGAGATTTCCGTCAGGATCGTGCACGCGGGCACCGTTGGACGTGATCATGTAGGTTTTAATGCCGAGGTTATCGCGAATTTGCCCCACATCAACATGATGACGACCAGTGGCAAACACGAAGTGAACACCGCGAGCCGTCAGAAGTTTCAGCGTCTCTTTGGCATAAGGGGACAAAGTATGGTCGGGAGAAAGCAGCGTACCGTCTAAATCAGACGCAACAACCTGATACATAAGAAAATTAAACCTCTAGGAAAAGCGAGTTCCGCTGGATGAGTTATGCCAGTTGAAAAAATCAACAATGGCGTTAAGCGCGACTGAGCGCATTGCGTCCTTTTCGAAAAGGATCTCATGGTACGCGCCTTTTATGACAAGCGGCTGACCTCCTTCTACCGGATGGCCTGCTGCAGCGCGGAGTTCACAAAAACGATCGTGCATGCGGTTATCCACCACACGTTCTTCTTCGGCCTGAATAAGCAGCGCTGGCGTTGCGTCATCACCCGCTCCAGCCAGAACCTGTTCGCCCGCCTGAATACCTTCACGCACCCAGTGATAGGTAGGGCCACCCACACGTAATCGCGGATCATCGGCGTAGAAGCGTAGGTTACGCCGATAGCGCTGTCGACTATGGGTTAGCGCATTCATACCGAATGGCAACGCCCGCCAGCGGCCGGTCCCCATCGCATAGCCTTCACGGATGCGCGGATGCCCTTCGGCCCAGTCAAGAATGTGGCGCACCATCCAGTCGGGAAAACGCATCACGATACCAAACATTGGCGCACAAAGCGCAATGGCATCACATTGATTTGGATGGCGCTGCAGGAACAGCGTGGCAATCGCGCCGCCCATGGAATGGGCCAGTATATAGCGTTTTCGCCACGGGCCAGGTTGTACTTCCTGCTGCCAGAAGGCGGCTAAATCATCGACGTAGTCATTAAAGTTATCGACATGACCACGATGTGGGTCCGATAACATCCGCCCGGAACGCCCCTGACCACGGTGATCGATAATGAGTACGTCAAAACCAGAATGAAACAGGTCATACGCCAGCTCAGCGTATTTTACGTAGCTTTCAATGCGCCCTGGACAGACAACGATGACACGATCGTTTTTTTCGGCACGAAAGCGAACAAAATGTACGGGAACATCATCTACACCCGTAAACTCCGCTTCCTCCCGCTGGTGCCAGAAATCTGTCAGTGGGCCCATGGAAAAAGCGGCAAACGCGTTTTCTCTTGTTTCCCAGTCTTTTTGCTGCTGAAACATCGGGTATCCAGCCTCGCTGACCAAGTAAAATCGTTTTTTTCGCCGAGCCTGATACAACGCAACGGCAGTAGCGTATTGTGGCATAAAAATAGACAATCCGGGAGTTTCTCATGACCTTTGAATGGTGGTTTGCCTACCTGCTGACCTCTATTATTTTGAGCCTGTCTCCGGGCTCTGGCGCAATCAACACCATGACAACCGCCATCAGTCACGGCTATCGTGGCGCCTGCGCCTCTATTGCCGGTTTGCAGACCGGGCTTGGCATTCATATCGTACTGGTTGGTGTTGGGCTGGGGACATTGTTCTCACGTTCAGTCATCGCGTTTGAAGTGCTGAAGTGGGCGGGAGCTGCCTATTTGATTTGGTTGGGTATTCAGCAATGGCGGGCAGCGGGCGCTATCGATCTGAACACCATGGCGAACACGCAAACACGCAGCCGCCTGTTCAAAAGGGCGGTTTTCGTTAACCTGACCAATCCGAAGAGTATTGTGTTTCTTGCTGCGCTGTTCCCACAGTTCATCATGCAGCAAGAACCTCAGGTCATGCAGTATGTGGTGCTTGGTATCACCACCATTGTTGTCGATATCATTGTGATGATCGGTTACGCGACGCTGGCCACCCGTATTGCGAGCTGGATTAAGGGGCCAAAGCAAATGAAGGCGCTGAACAAAGTGTTTGGTTCACTGTTTATGCTGATAGGCGCCCTGCTGGCCTCGGCACGGCATGCCTAGAAAACTGGAATAGCGCTCGCAATGAAATGTGAACGGTCTGAACATCACTGTATGCCTTTTCGAGACTCGCCGTAAAGGGAGAAACGTCTTTTATTCTGTGCTGTTAGGTGTTGAATGCTAGTGCCAGAATGCCGCCACATTCACCACTCACGGATGATGAACGATGGCGGAAGCAACCACACCTCATGACGCCGTATTTAAGACTTTCCTGTCCCGCATGGAAACCGCGCGGGACTTCATTGAACTCCATCTTCCTCCCTCGTTAATCAAAATTTGCAAACTAGAAACGCTACACCTGGAATCAGGCAGCTTTGTCGAGGACGATCTACGCCCCTATTTCAGCGATATTCTCTATTCACTGGAAACCACCAGCGGGCAGGGTTATGTACATGTGCTCATTGAGCATCAAAGCTCACCGGACAAGCATATGTCGTTTCGACTGATGCGCTACGCTATCGCCGCCATGCAACGTCACCTGGAGGCGGGAAACGACACTCTACCACTGGTTATTCCTGTTCTCTTTTACCATGGGAAACAAAGCCCCTGGCAAGGTTCAATGAACTGGCTGGATCACTTTGAGGATTCGGGGACCGCCCTTCAGCTTTACAGTACGCCGTTTCCGTTGGTGGATGTGACGGTCATCCCCGACGATGAGATCATGCAACATCGCAGCATGGCGGCACTAACATTAGTACAAAAGCATATTCGCCAACGCGACATGGCACAGTTGCTGGATAAACTTACCCACCTGTTTATGCTGGAGAAGATGAGCGGACAACAATTAACCATGCTGGTAAACTACATGGTGCAAGCAGGGAATACACAAGATGTTCAGACATTACTGTATAAGCTGGCACAGCGTGTGCCGCAGCATGGAGACACATTGATGACAATGGCGGATCAACTAAAGCAGATAGGTCGCGAAGAGGGCAAACGTATTGCCATACTGGACATAGCAAAGGCAATGCTCAAGCGTGGGCTGGATACCGAAGCAATTATGGAAATGACTGGCCTGTCGAAAGACGAATTACAAAAGCTTGCTCAATAAACCGCGTTCCGCCTGGGCATCCCCAGGCGGATAACAGAATCAGCGCGAAATAATCAGGTGAATGCCGAAACCTGCAAACAGTGCGCCAGCAAATCCATCGATCCACTTTGCCAGACGCTGATAACCGCGGCGCATTTTCGGTAGCGCAAACAGGCTGGCGACTACGGTAAACCACGCCAGCGTTTCCACGATGATTAGGGCAAAGATCCCCCAGCGCGCGCCCGTTCCTACGTTATCGCCAACGAACAATGAAAACACGGAGCCAAAATAGATAATGGCTTTGGGGTTTGCCAGGTTAGTAAGTAGACCTTTTAAAAAGCTGCGCCCGCTCTGTGCCAGTTCAACCTGTGGTGTTGGAGTCGCAACATTCTGCTTTTTAAACGCACCGCGCAGCATCTGGTAGCCCATCCAACACAGATACAGACCCCCGCCGACCATAATAATGGTATGCAGCCAGGCCATTTTTTCGATGATCAGATGCAGGCCGAGCAGCGCCACGCCCGCCCAGACCATGACGCCGCAGGTAATACCCAGCACACCCATCATCGCTTCTTTACGCGAACGGCTCACCGCCGTTTGAGAGACAAAGAAAAAATCGGGGCCAGGACTCATCAGCGCTACGATGTGTACCAACGCAACGGTGAAAAATAGCGTTAACATAAAAATGACTCGTGGGGGAATAGTTCAGTGAGTCACCATCCTGGCACTTTTTTGCCCGGCTGACTACTCTTCGTCGTCACCATCAACGTGTGCACGAATAAGCGCCATAAACTCTTTGCCGAAACGCTCAAGTTTACGCATACCCACGCCGTTGACACTTAACATTTCGCTCGGAGAAACCGGCATTTGTTCAGCCATTTCAATCAACGTGGCGTCGTTGAAGACCACGTACGGCGGGATATTTTCTTCATCGGCAATAGCTTTACGCAGCTTACGCAATTTGGCAAACAGTTTGCGGTCGTAGTTGCCGCCGAAGGATTTCTGCATCGCACGCGGTTTCAGCGCCACAATACGCGGCACGGCAAGCTGTAACGAGATTTCGCCACGCAGAACCGGTCGTGCGGCTTCGGTTAACTGTAACGCGGAGTGATGAGCAATATTCTGCGTCACCAGACCAAGGTGAATCAGTTGGCGGATCACACTCACCCAATGTTCATGGCTCTGTTCACGACCAATGCCATAGACCGGCAGCTTGTCATGAGCCAGCTCGCGAATACGTTGGTTATTGGCTCCGCGCAAGACTTCCACGACATACCCCATACCAAAGCGTTGGTTGACGCGGTAGATTGTCGACAGCGCCTTACGCGCATCCATTAAACCATCGTACTGTTTTGGCGGATCGAGACAAATATCGCAGTTACCGCACGGCTCCTGACGCCCTTCACCAAAATAATTCAGCAATACCAGACGACGACAGGTTTGCGCCTCGGCAAACGCTCCCATCGCATTGAGTTTATGCCGTTCAATATCCAGTAACTGCCCGGCGGGTTTCTCTTCCAGGCAACGGCGTAACCATGCCATATCAGCGGGATCGTAAAACAGCATCGCTTCCGCAGGCAGTCCATCGCGCCCGGCACGGCCGGTTTCCTGGTAATAGGATTCGATGTTACGCGGGATATCAAAATGCACCACAAAGCGTACGTTAGGTTTGTTGATTCCCATACCAAACGCCACGGTCGCCACCACGATTTGCAGGTCATCGCGCTGGAATTTTTCCTGCACCTCGGCACGTACACTGTTTTCCAGCCCGGCATGATAGGCACCCGCGCTGATGCCACGACTTTGCAGACGCGCTGCGGTGTCTTCGACCTTCGCGCGGCTGTTACAGTAAATAATGCCGGACTTGCCGCGCTGTTCTTGTACATAGCGCATCAGCTGATCGAGCGGCTTAAACTTCTCCATCAGCATGTAACGAATGTTCGGCCGGTCAAAACTGCTGATCTGAATGAGCGGATCGTTCAACCCCAGCAAGCGCACAATATCCAGGCGAGTAGTGTCATCAGCGGTCGCGGTCAGCGCCACGAACGGCAGCGTCGGAAAACGCTGACGCAATTGACCCAACGCGGCGTATTCAGGGCGGAAATCGTGCCCCCATTGCGAGATGCAGTGTGCTTCATCAACGGCCAGCAACACCGGATTCCAGTGCGCCAGATGTTCGAGGAAGTTATCCAGCATCAGGCGTTCGGGCGCAATGTACAGCAAACGAATTTGCCCGCTGCGACAGCCCGCCATGACCTCAAGCTGCTGTTCACGACTTTGGGTAGAGTTCAGACACGCCGCCGCCACGCCGTTTGCTAATAATTGGTCGACCTGATCTTTCATCAGGGAAATAAGCGGCGAGACAACAACGGTGAGTCCGTTCAGCAATAATGCGGGAATTTGATAGCAGAGGGATTTACCACCACCGGTCGGCATGACGACCAGGCAGTCGCGACCAGAAAGCACAGTATCGATGATTTCTTCCTGACCAGGGCGAAACTGTTGGTAGCCAAAGGTTTCCTGCAAAACCTGTTTAGCGCCCATTTCCAGATTCAACACTTCCGCCTGCGCCACATTAACCCCATTAGCCTTAAAGAAAAACAGGCGCTATTTTCAGCGCCTGAGAGAGAAACTGCAATGATTAAAATGCTATCAAACCTATCAGAAGATATCGTTGAGCATCACACCCACACCCACACGCGTCTGATTGAAATTGTAGTCGATCAGCGATTCGCCGTAGCCGCTATAGACCTGGGTGTAGAAGCGGACATGCTTAGTGATCGGGTAGCTCGCGCCGATTTCAGCACCACCATAACCGGTATTCCAGTTGTACTGGCCCTTCACGCTGATGACGGCGTCACCGAGGTGATAACCCATTTTAAGCTGGTAGTAGCCCATGTATTTGGTGATGTCGGGGTTATCATCCGTGCTACCGATGACGTACCACGGTTTAACCTCCACCAGCCAGTTACCATTTTCAGCCATCAGACGAGTGTACAGACGGTTCCAGCTGCGCGAGGTGGGATCGGATCGACCATTTGAATCATGGTTATAGCCCATTTCGATATCACGTAGCGTCCAGCCAGCAAAGCGATAATCGGTGGCGAATCCTAGAAATAGCTGCGGCTCGTAGTTAGTTTCACGAAACGGTGAAGACTCTTCACTATTAGAAAGCTGCCACCAGGATTTCTGAGTATATGAACCACCGAGCACGGAGTTCGGGCCTAAAATCCCGCGCCAAAGCGGAAATGCCAGGCTTAGCTGAAACTTAACCTCATCTTTGCGCGCATTATCCGACCAGTTATAGCTGCTGATCGCCTCTTTGTTCATGTCGCTGGTATTGGTGTAGATGAGATAGTTGGTGTCATAGGGGTACAGCGTGAAAGGATTATCGTGTTCCTGCAGCATATTGGCGATAATACTGCCTCTCACTGCAGGTGCATCATGAATCTCTTTCACTGTCGCTTCCTGCGCATACGCGGTCAACGGCAGCATGACTGCTGGTAGTAACCAACCCAGAATCGCCCGCATCGGTAGTGTTCTCCTGAACCAAAATATTGATGAATTGTATAATTATCTGCCAAGTATTCTACATACTTAGCTAGTTCCTCGTTAGTTATCCCGTCCTAAAGTAGAAAACAACAAATAATAAGCATAATATCAACATTTCATTAACCAACAAGGTGTCGGGATCGTATGTCTGCTGTTCTTACTGCTGAGCAAGCCCTTAAATTAGTGGGTGAAATGTTTGTCTATCATATGCCGTTTAATCGGGCATTGGGGCTGGAACTGGAACGTTATGAAAAAGAATTTGCGCAATTAGCGTTTAATAACCAACCGATGATGGTGGGTAACTGGGCGCAAAGCATCCTGCACGGCGGGGTGATCGCCTCAGCGCTGGACGTTGCTGCCGGACTGGTGTGTGTTGGCAGTACGCTAACCCGCCACGAAACCATCAGCGAGGACGAACTACGCCAGCGAATGTCACGCATGGGGACGATCGATCTGCGCGTTGATTACTTGCGACCAGGCAGAGGGAATCGCTTTACGGCCACCAGCAGTCTGCTACGGGCGGGTAATAAGGTTGCCGTTGCGCGCGTGGAACTGCATAACGAAGAGCAGCTTTATATCGCCAGCGCCACCGCGACTTATATGGTGGGGTAAGCGCCTGAAAAAAGGTAAACTACGGTTACTTTTCTGCAATGAGTTCTCCCAATGGATGCTAAACAAACGCGGCAGGGCGTGTTACTCGCTCTTGCTGCCTATTTTATTTGGGGTATCGCTCCCGCCTACTTCAAACTGATTTACTACGTCCCGGCGGATGAGATCCTGACGCACCGCGTCATCTGGTCATTTTTCTTTATGGTGGCGCTGATGAGCGTTAGTCGCCAATGGTCAGGCATCAAAACGCTGCTGCAAACGCCAAAGAAGATTTTTCTGCTGGCGCTCTCGGCGGTCCTAATTGGCGGAAACTGGCTGCTTTTTATCTGGGCGGTCAACAACCACCATATGCTGGAAGCCAGCCTCGGTTACTTTATTAACCCACTGGTAAATATCGTGTTGGGGATGATTTTTCTTGGAGAACGGTTCCGCCGTATGCAGTGGCTTGCGGTCTTGTTAGCCGCTTGTGGCGTGCTGGTGCAGTTGTGGACCTTCGGCTCCCTGCCAATCATCGCCCTGGGACTGGCGTTCAGCTTTGCTTTTTATGGCCTGGTGCGTAAGAAGATCGCCGTCGAGGCACAAACCGGCATGCTGATCGAAACCTTGTGGCTCTTGCCCATTGCGGCAATTTATCTGTTCGGTATCGCAGACAGCCCAACCAGCCATATGGGTCAGAACCCCATGTCACTCAATCTGCTGCTGATTGCTGCGGGTGTCGTGACCACTATCCCACTGCTGTGCTTTACCGGTGCGGCAACCCGCCTACGTCTGTCCACGCTGGGCTTTTTCCAGTATATCGGGCCAACGCTGATGTTCCTGCTGGCAGTGACATTTTACGGCGAGGTGCCGGGTGCGGATAAGATGGTGACGTTCGCGTTTATCTGGGTGGCGCTGGCGATATTCGTGATGGATGCGATTTATACCCTACGCAGAACGCAAAGGGGACTTTAACGTTGTTGTGCCGGATGACGCTGCCGCCATCCGGCACCAAACTCATAACCAGTTTTTGCGCTTAAAGTACAAATACGGCGCCAGACCCGCGAGCATCATAAAGACAATCGCCCCAGGATAACCGAAGCTCCAGTGCAGCTCCGGCATGAACTCAAAGTTCATCCCATAGCTGGACGCCACCAGCGTCGGCGGCAGGAACACCACGGAGACCACCGAGAAGATCTTGATGATGCGGTTCTGCTCGATATTGATAAAGCCCATCGCCGCCTGCATCAGGAAGTTAACTTTCTGGAACAGTGATTCGTTATGCGGCAACAGGGATTCGATATCGCGCAGGATCTCACGCGCCTGCTCCAGTTGGCTACCCGGCAGGCGCGCTTTACGTACCAGGAAATTCAGTGCGCGCTGGGTATCCATCAGACACAGGCGAACTTTCCAGCCGATATCTTCCAGTTCTGCCAGCGTGGAAAGTGCTTCGTCATACTCATCACCCTGACGCCCTTCCATAATCACGCGACTGAGTTTTTCCAGATCGCTATAGATGTTTTCTATTTCATCCGCCAGCTGTTCAATTTTGGTTTCAAACAGATCGAGCAGCAGCTCATAGGCGTTGCCATCCACCATCGCCTGATTACGCGCACGCATGCGGTACAGGCGAAATGCCGGTAGCTCGCGTTCGCGCAGGGTAAACAACCGGCCTTCGCGAATGGTAAATGCGACCGTTGAGTTACCCGCGTGATCGTCAGCGTCTTCATAAAAGAAGAAGGAGTGGATATGCAAACCGTCTTCGTCTTCAAAGAAACGCGCGGATGCTTCGATGTCTTCCAGTTCAGGGCGCGTAGCCAGATTCTGGCCCAAGTCCTTTTGCACACGGTTTCGTTCATCGTCGTCCGGCTCGACTAAATCAACCCAGACCGAACTGGCCAGGTGCTCGATCTCATCCGCCTCAAGACGTGTTAAACGATTGTTTTCCAGTTGAAATGCGCTCAGCATGACCGGGACTCCCAATGCAAAAAATTATCGGACAGTTCGGTGGGCACACAGAAACAAATTGGGTTTCAGACCATTAAACAGCCTGACTCAGCGCGACGGGATAAAATTGAAGGTCGCTGACAACCGCGAAGGCTATCAGCAAAAAGGGATAGCCTTAGGAGTTGATCCTGGATGACAGGATAATGAGCCAGTATCTACTGGGTGTGTCCAAGGCGAATGTCCTCTTAGCGTAATCGTGCGCGCATGTTACGCCAGCAAAATTTTGACGTCAACACGCAACGAAACGCTAGTCTGGATAAATTACCTTCTCATCAGTAAGGCTAGCAGATCGTTACAAAATAATGATATTTTTCTGAAAGTTATACCGTATCCAGCCGCGCGTAGGCCGCCACCAGCCATTTGATGCCCTGCCCCTGGAACGCCACCTGCAAACGGCTGTGTTCTCCGCTGCCTTCCAGGTTGACGATAGTGCCTTCACCAAACTTGGCGTGGCGCACGCGCTGGCCGAGCTTATAACCGGTATCGTTCTCCGCCATTGGCGTTCCCATCCGTTGATGGCTGACCGGGCGGCTGACGGTGGCGCGCAGGCGAACCTCTTCCACGCACGCTTCCGGCAGTTCGCCGATAAAGCGCGATGGGCGATGGTAAACCTCTTTGCCGTACAGACGGCGCGTTTCGGCATAGGTTAGCGTCAGCTTCTGCATAGCACGGGTGACGCCGACATAGGCCAGACGACGTTCTTCTTCCAGACGACCGCCTTCGTCCAGCGACATCTGGCTGGGGAACATACCCTCTTCCATCCCCACGATAAACACCTGCGGGAACTCAAGGCCTTTCGCCGAGTGCAGGGTCATCAGCTGTACCGCGTCCTGCCAGGTATCCGCCTGCCCTTCGCCCGCTTCCAGCGCTGCGTGAGAGAGAAACGCCTGCAGCGGCATTAAATCTTCATCTTCTTCGTTGTAGCTGAACTGGCGTGTCGCCGTGACCAGTTCGTCTAAGTTTTCGATGCGTGTCTGGCCTTTCTCGCCTTTCTCCTGCTCGTACATCATGCGCAGGCCGGAGTCTTTCACCACCCGGTCTGTTTGCACATGCAGTGGCATATCGGCCGTTTCCTGCGCCAGAGCATCAATAAGCTCCATAAAACGCTGTAGCGCGCTGGCAGCACGACCGGCAAGGGCTTTTTCCTGCAGCAGCTCACGACATGCCTGCCACAGCGTCAACTGGCGGTCACGCGAGGTCTGGCGCACCACATCCAGTGTACGATCGCCAATACCGCGCGTTGGGGTATTCACCACGCGTTCAAACGCGGCATCATCGTTGCGGTTAGCGATCAAACGCAGGTAAGAGAGCGCATCTTTGATTTCCTGGCGTTCAAAGAAGCGCATACCGCCGTAGATACGGTACGGCATGCTGGCCTGTAACAATGCCTCTTCCAGCACACGCGACTGGGCGTTGCTACGGTAGAGAATCGCGCACTGCGCAAGCTGACCGCCGTTGTCCTGCCAGGTTTTAATGCGATTAACCACAAAGCGCGCTTCATCCAGTTCGTTGAACGCGCAATAAAGCGAAATCGGTTCACCGTCGATACCATCGGTCCACAGTTTTTTACCCAGGCGCCCATTGTTGTTTTCAATCAGGGCGTTGGCCGCGCTGAGGATATTATTGGTCGAGCGGTAGTTCTGCTCCAGGCGGATGGTTTCTGCACCGGGGAAATCCGTGAGGAAGCGCTGGATATTTTCCACCTGCGCCCCGCGCCAGCCGTAGATCGACTGATCGTCATCACCCACGATCATCACTTTGCCGGTGTCGCCCGCCAGCAGACGGATCCACGCGTACTGAATGTTGTTGGTATCCTGGAATTCGTCCACCAGGATATTGGTAAAGCGTTCGCGGTAGTGCTGCAGGATATGCGGCTTGTTGAGCCACAGTTCATGGGCGCGCAGCAGCAGCTCGGCGAAATCCACCAGCCCGGCGCGGTCACACGCCTCCTGGTAGGCCTGATAGACTTTCTGCCAGGTTTGCTCAACCGGATTGCCGTAGCTTTGCAGGTGATGCGGACGCAGTCCTTCGTCTTTCTGGCTGTTGATGAACCACATCGCCTGACGCGGTGGCCACTGCTTCTCATCCAGATTCATGGCTTTGATAAGGCGCTTGAGCAGACGCAACTGGTCTTCGCTGTCGAGGATCTGGAAATCCTGCGGCAGATTTGCATCCATATGGTGCGCGCGCAGCAGACGGTGCGCCAGGCCATGGAACGTCCCCACCCACATACCGCCCTGGCTGGTTCCCATGATCTGACCAATACGGTGACGCATTTCTGCCGCCGCTTTGTTGGTAAACGTCACCGCCATAATGGAGTACGGCGAGTTGTTTTCAACCGTCAGTAACCAGGCAATACGGTGCACCAGCACACGCGTTTTACCACTCCCCGCGCCCGCCAGAACCAGCATGTTGCTGCGTGGCGCGGCCACCGCTTCACGCTGTTTGTCATTAAGGCTGTCGAGCAGGTAAGAAACGTCCATTGGCACCGCCACGTAAAAGTAGGTAGGCCGGATAAGCGTAGCGCCATCCGCCAAAAAGCTGGGTATATATACAGAGTTCTGTTGGTGATTATATCAGCGAGGTCAGAGATGCCAACTGTGAAATTTCGATATGCGGCAGCAAACGGCTGTCTGCAGTTTGCATCAGGTCGGCATTTTCCGGTTTGATCCAGCAAGCCTGCATTCCACAGCGAATGGCCCCGGCGACGTCTGTCGTCAGGTCGTCGCCCACGTGCAAAATTTCTCCCATTGGCATATTCAGTTTTTCCGCCGCCAGCGCGTACATATCGCTGAACGGTTTTGATCGCCCATCAGGACCCGCGCGAAGCACAAACTCAAAGTAATCACCCAGACCAAACAACTCTGGTTGCGCATTACCGTTAGTGATTGCCACCAGCGGCCACTTGCGGGCCAGCGCCTTCAGCGTGTCATGCGTAGACTGCGGGACGTCAATGCGGCTGCGCCATTTGGCGAAGTTCATCATCGCGGCATTTGCCCCCATTTTCGCCTCTGCCGCCGAAAGGCCGGCCTCCAGCATGGCGCGCTCGACGGCGCGATGACGCCATTGGGTCACGTCATGGTAGATTTCCGGTTCGGCGTCGCGCACAGCCTGACGCAGACGCTGTAGATCGGAATTTTGCAACGCGCTCAGCGCCGGGTGATAGTTTTGCACAAAAGCGAGCGCTTCCTGTTCGGTGCGCATGATAACGGGACGGTTATCGTAAAGGGTGTCATCAAGGTCAAAGGTGAGCGCAGAAATGTGCCCCAAAGGCCGGTAAAAACGCATTATTTCCCCCGTTTGGCGCGTGGATGCGCCGCATCGTACACTGAAGCCAGGTGTTGAAAATCAAGATGGGTATAGATTTGGGTCGTTGAGAGGTTGGCATGTCCCAATAACTCCTGCACACCGCGAAGATCGCCGCTCGACTCCAGCATATGTGTCGCAAAAGAGTGGCGCAATTTGTGGGGATGCACGTGACTGTTAAGCCCTTGTTTAATACCCCACTCGGCAAACCGTTTCTGCACGTTACGCGCAGAGATACGTTTACCCAGTTTTGACAGGAACAGAGCATCTTCATCGCTGCCAAACAGTCCGCGCAGATCTAACCAGTGCTCAATCCATGCCACCGCATTGCGGCCAATCGGCAGACGGCGTTCTTTACTGCCCTTGCCCATCACCCACACTTCGCCAGTATCAAGATCGAGATGTTTAATATCCAGCCCAATCAGTTCAGACAGACGCAGGCCTGCGCCGTACATCACTTCTAACATTGCCCTGTCGCGCACGGCGAGGGGATCGTTGAGATCGATATCCAGCAGGCGATTAACGTCATCAACGTCAATATTTTTGGGTAAATGACGCGGCGCTTTCGGCGCGGAAACACTCTTTGCCGGATTAGCGTTCAGCTCGCCCTGATTAACCATCCAGTCGAAGAAACTGCGCAGTGCAGACAGGCGCAAAGCCAGACTGGCAGGTCCCAACCCTTTACGGCGACTACGTACGGCAAAACTACGAACCATGAGCGCATCACACTGCTGCCAGCTTTTCAGACCGGTTTCACCGGCTAAAGCGATAATGGCATCAAGCTGACGCTGATAATTAAGCAACGTGACAGGGCTCAGTTGGCGCTCAACGCCCAGATAACGTAAAAAGCGCGTCACATCCTGAGAAAGAGGTGAATCGGTCATACGCGTTCAATCCAACGCTCCAGCAGTTCCGGCAACATCAGCGAGATTTCCTGCAGTAACTGCGTGCCCTGCCCCTGCTGGTAATGATTGGCATCACGGCTACTGAACAACATGACACCAAGAGAGCCATCCTGCCCCAACATCGACATTGCCACCGAGCCGATGGCTTTCGCTTCCGGCATCATGATTAACAGTTCCGGGCCGTGGAGTGGTCCAAGGTAGTGCTGTGACTGACCAAGACGCTGAATGCGCAGCGGTTCGAAAGCCTGACGGCTTAATGCCAGATGGGTAAATTTCGAGGGAGCACCAAGTCGCCAGCGATCCGGAAACAGACGGACCGTCGCTCCCGCCAGCCCTAACTCACGCGCCCAGCGATGAAGTCGCATCAACATGTCGTCGAGACTGTTCGCGGACACCAGTCGTCCTTGCAGATTTAACAGCCGATAGAACAGGCTTTCGTTGGCATTCGCTTGTTCCATCAACAACGCCATGTTCTCTTCCAGCACGTTGATATGATTGCGTGCCCGAGCCATATGCCATTCAACTAAAGAGACCGTGCCCCGCACCGGGTGCGGGACGCGCATCGCTTCAACCGCTTGAGCATTACGGATAAAAAACTCAGGATTACGTTGCAGATAATCGACGACCGCCCGGTCGTCCAGTTCCATGAGCGTTTCCTGTAGTTCTTCCCCTGGTTGCTTCATAAGTGAATAAATCCGTCGTAGACATGTGCCGCCGGGCCAGTCATATATAACGGATGACCCGGACCTTTCCAGGCGATATCAAGTCGACCGCCCGGTAATTCCACCCTCACTTCATCTGCCAGCAGGCCCTGCTGAATACCGACAGCGACAGCCGCACACGCGCCGCTGCCGCAAGCCTGCGTTTCACCTGCGCCACGCTCATAAACACGCAGTCGGATATGCTCACGTTTGACTACTTGCATAAAGCCGATATTGGCGCGCTCAGGGAAGCGTTCATGGCTTTCCAGAACCGGTCCCAGCGTTTCCACCGTGGCCGTATCAACATCATCAACCTGAATCACGCAATGCGGATTCCCCATTGAAACCACGCCGCACAATACTGTCTGCTCGGCCGCTCGCATAATATAGGTCTTCTCTGCTTTATTGGCACGAAAAGGGACCTGCGAGGGTTCAAAGTTGGGTTCCCCCATGTTGACCCGCACCAGCTCATCGTCCGTTACGCTTAATACCATGCGGCCATTCGCGGTACTGACACGAATATCACGCTTATTCGTCAACCCTTTCAGGCGCACAAAACGGGCAAAGCAACGAGCGCCATTTCCACACTGCGAGACTTCACTGCCATCAGCATTGAAAATGCGGTAATGGAAATCCAGCTCCGGATCGTAAGGCGGCTCGACGACCAGCAGTTGATCGAACCCAACACCCAGATGCCTGTCAGCCAGGCGGCGGATCAGCTCGGGTGAGAAAAAGACATTCTGCGTTACCGCGTCGACGACCATAAAATCGTTGCCAAGGCCATGCATTTTAGAGAATTGCATTGTTTACTCCGTTCACGCGGGTACAGAAACTTACCGTCAGTAATTCACCTGAGAAGGTCCATCACTGATTCCACGATCGTTTTTATCCGGCGTCGTAGATTGTGCTGGCGACTGAATGCTCTTTGTCGGAGGCGGCGCGTTTTTGTCTGCTGGCGGAAAATAGAGAGGTCCCTTCAGACCACAGCCCGTCAGGCTGAACAGTGTAAAAAGTACAGCGAGTGCCTGAAACACGTTTTTCATTATGGATTGCCTGTAAGTTCATGCTTTCTGTTTTCTATCATCGCAGGAGAAGGCGTAAAAGCAAGAGTTTGGCTAAAAACTGCAACGTGATTTATTCCGCGTTATACTGCGGCCATCACGAAAAACAGGATAAAAAAATGAACGACAGTGAATTTCATCGCCTTGCCGACACCCTGTGGATGACCATTGAAGAGCGTCTGGACGACTGGGACGGCGACAGCGATATCGATTGTGAGATCAATGGTGGCGTACTGACCATCAGCTTCGAAAATGGCAGCAAAATTATCATTAACCGTCAGGAGCCGCTGCATCAGGTGTGGCTGGCAACCAAACAGGGCGGTTACCATTTTGACCTGAAAGGTGACGAATGGATTTGCGACCGCAGCGGCGAAAGTTTCTGGGATCTGCTGGAACAGGCGGCAACGCAGCAGGCGGGCGAGGCAGTGAGCTTCCGTTAAGGTTTGTTGCCGGATGCGCTTTGCTTATCCGGCATCATATTCACGAAAAATACTGCTGCAACATCGGTGTGTCGTTATCCTGATTAGCCGGAGGAACCGGATTAATCGGCTGAGTACGGAACGGAATCACCTGCGCACGCCCGTCGGTTTTCACAATCTGATAAAACTGCGGCAGGTTAAAGTTGATAAAACTGGAGCCGTAAGTGAAGCGATCGTGCGACGATGAATAGAAACGGCTGACATCCCGCACCAGCTCTTCTTTACTGCCTTCACAGTGGTGATACACCTCAACGCGGTTACTCTCGTCCAGAATGTAGATGTTAAAGCCCTGCTCATCACCCGTCTCTTCAAAAAAGAACTGAATGATCCCTTCGCTGGCAAAACCGTCCACCACCGACGGTAATTTCACATGGTTCGTCTCAACCTGGACGGAAAGACCGTGCAATTTGTTGTGCGAGATCGCGCCATAGAATTCAATGGCGTTTTCCAGTTTCTGCACCGAAACGTTCAGACGTTCGAAGAACAGGCCCCACGTCTGACCGGAAACGCGCAGCGCTTTGAAGCGTCCAGTTTCCTGGCGCGTACTGGACAGGCGCAGTTCGATGCACTCAGACACCAGTTGCTGGACACGCGTGCGGATCAAACCACGCAAATGCTGGCTGTAACAGAACACTTCGACGCTATCCGGTGGCGCTGCATCCTGATGCATTTTGCCGAGAATCGTTTTTAACGCTTCAATCATCGCCTGCTCGCCGTTGAAGTGCAGGGTTCGCACTTCATTCCACGAGTTGCGATACAGCAGGTCTACGCTACCCACCAGACAATTTTGCTCTTCGCCAAAGCTAAAGACATCCAGCTTACGGAAATCAAAATGCACGACCTGATTGCGGAACGCCGCCGTCGGGTCATATTCGAGGTTGACAATAATCGCCAGATGGCGAATTTCGCACGGGCTGTACAGCGCTTTTGGCGTAGGTGCCGGCAGACGCAGCGGGAAGTGGTGCGATACATCGGCGACCATTTCCTGCAGCTTCGGCAAGTCGACAATACCGTTACCTTTAATAAACAAATGCGTACGCGATGTCAGCAGACCATTAAACCACGCCCACGCCACCAGCTTATTGAGATAGCGGTTATATTCCAGCGGCTGATGGCTGATGATCGAATCCATGTTAGGTGCGCGGTTGTAAAGATACCAACCCGAACGGTTGGCGCGACCTGGCGGCACGTGGATAAAGGTCAGATTGGGTTCTGAGAGATCCGGTGAGATCTGCGGGTTCACCAACGTCACTTTGCCGGGCAAGGCTTCAAATGCGGCATACAGCTTACGGGTCAGCACGCCAATATCCTGCGGACTGGCGCTGACGCTAAGATTGTTGCGGCGCGCAAAACGGATCAAATTACGATAGCTCTGCATCATCGCGTCGAGCAGTTCGTTGTGTGCTTCGCGTACCTGGTCAATTTTCCAGTTAGCGCGGTTATCCAGCATCGTCAGGCGGGCTTCATCCCAACCCCACTCTTGAACTAACTGACTTAACACTTCACGACGCCAGCCCACGCAGGCGCGTTCACGGCTCAGTTTCTCACAGACTTTCAAGTAGAAACATCGGCGCACTAAATCAAGACGCGTTGAGTCCTCAATCGCAGTGAGGTACTCAGTTACACGTTCCAACATCATGCAGTACGGGTCGAGACCAAAAGAGACAATTTCGCCGTCGTGCAGGCGCTGTTTAATGTCTTTCGCCAACAGGCGTGGATTGGGGTATTCCCAGGAATAGGCTTCCAGCAGCAGCGTTTTCAGCACCGCTTTGTACGGGGAATCGATACTCTTGTACAACTGCCAGAGGCTGGCACCAAAGTACTCTTCGGCGGAAAGCGAACTGAGTCCACCCAGATCCAGCCATTCGTTTGGCGTTAACACCCCCTGCGCGTAGAGCGTCATGACGTAATCGTCGTAATGCTCTTCTTCATCACCAGGCACCATATTCCACAGAATACGTTTACCTGCGAGGCGCACAGCGGTGCGATAGAATTCATCAAGCAGCAGGATATGCTGCGTCGAGCCACAGTCTTCACCACCCAGACTGCCGCTTTCATTATGACGGAAACGGTTTTCATCAATCAGGAAGAAACTGACTTCCACGCCCAGCGAGGCGGCCCAACTTTCCAGCAGGCTGCATTTACGTTGCAGCAGCTGACGCTCTTCGCTATCCAGCCAGGATTGATGGCAGACCCAGATATCGAGGTCAGAGGAGCAGCTTTGCCCTACGGAAGATGTGCTCCCCATAGAGTAAACGCCGGTGATCGGCAGTTCGCCCTTTGGAGGGTCCTGCGGTGACATACCGCGGTACAGTTCCAGCTCATTCAGGTAGTGGCGTTGGGTTTCATCAGGCGTGTAAAAGCATATGCCTTTGGGAACGTTACCATCGAGGTAACCCGGCATCAGTGGGTGGTGGTAGTGCAATAATGTCGGCAGCAGACTGTATACCTGCTGGAAGGCAGGTCCCATGGCAGCAAGCGCGCGATCCACACGCAGTTGATTTATGGCATCCAGTCTCTGTTTCAGAGTCTCAATATAGAGGTACAAGACGTATCGCCTGATGTTGCTATCCATCATGTTGTCGATTGCTGCGGCGCAAGCGCTCATCAACAATCTTCAGCAATTCGGATAAACCGTATGTCAAAAATAACCGTTACCGTTTTTTCACCCCTATTTTTTTAGGGAGTACAGCTGAAAAAATGGTCTAAAACGTGATCAATTTAACACCTTGCTCATTGACCGTAAAGAAAGATGCGCTACATACAAGTGTAGCACCGTTCGTTACGTGTAAATTCCTTCATACGGTCGGGAGGTTTCTCGTCATTAATCACTGCCAGTGATGATGCAGCGCCTTTTCCTCTCACTTACGTTTGAGCGTAACGCTGACATCCCTTTGATAAGGATGTTAGGATGGTCAATGATTGATAATGACGGTAACAAGCATGTTAGACAATGTTTTGAGAATTGCCACACGCCAAAGCCCCCTTGCGCTCTGGCAGGCACATTATGTCAAAGACGCCTTAATGGCAAACCACCCCGATCTGGTCGTTGAACTGGTTCCCATGGTGACCCGTGGCGACGTGATTCTGGATACCCCACTGGCAAAAGTCGGGGGTAAGGGCTTGTTTGTTAAAGAGCTGGAAGTCGCACTGCTGGAAAAACGCGCAGATATCGCCGTGCACTCCATGAAGGATGTGCCGGTCGAATTTCCTGAAGGTCTTGGGCTGGTCACTATTTGCGAGCGTGAAGATCCGCGTGATGCTTTCGTCTCAAATAAATACAACACACTGGATGAGTTGCCAGCGGGTAGCATCGTTGGAACGTCCAGCTTACGTCGCCAGTGCCAATTGGCAAAACAGCGCCCGGATCTCATCATCCGCTCGCTACGCGGCAACGTAGGTACTCGCCTGAGCAAACTGGACAACGGTGACTACGACGCCATTATTCTGGCCGTCGCTGGATTAAAACGCTTAGGGCTGGAGTCACGAATCCGCGCAGCGCTGGCGCCAGAAGTGTCTCTGCCTGCGGTCGGACAAGGCGCTGTGGGTATCGAATGTCGACTCGACGATCAGCGCACTCAGGCACTGTTAGCGCCACTCAACCATGAAGAAACAGCCCTGCGCGTAAAAGCAGAACGCGCCATGAACACCCGCCTGGAGGGGGGATGTCAGGTTCCTATCGGTAGTTATGCGGAACTCATCAACGGTGAGATTTGGCTACGCGCGTTAGTCGGTGCGCCAGATGGTTCACAGATGGTATGTGGAGAACGTCGTGGCACAGCACAGGATGCGGAAAAAATGGGTATATCTCTGGCAGAAGAGCTGCTGGAAAACGGTGCACGCGCCATTCTGGCTGAAGTTTATAACGGAGATGCCCCCGCATGAGTATTCTGGTCACCCGCCCATCTCCCGCAGGGGAAGAGTTAGTGAGCCGTCTGCGCACACTGGGGCAGGTGGCCTGGAGCTTTCCGCTTATTGAGTTCGCGCCGGGCCGGGAACTGCCAACGCTTGCCCCCCGTCTTTCGGCGCTCACCGAAAACGATCTGGTTTTTGCCCTCTCACAGCACGCCGTGACCTTTGCCGATGCCGAGCTTCAGCGGCAAGGGGTAAGTTGGTCCACTCTCCCGCGCTATTTTGCCATCGGCCGGACAACAGCGCTGGCGTTGCACACCGTGAGTGGATGCAATATTCACTATCCGTTGGATCGGGAAATTAGCGAAGTCTTGCTACAATTACCTGAATTACAAAATATTGCGGGAAAACGCGCGCTGATTTTACGTGGCAACGGTGGTCGGGAGTTGATCGGTGAAACCCTGATAACGCGCGGAGTCGATGTTAATTTTTGTGAATGTTATCAACGCAGTGCAAAACATTACGATGGCGCAGAGGAAGCGATGCGCTGGCAATCACGCGGTGTGAAGACAGTGGTTGTCACCAGCGGAGAGATGCTACAGCAGCTCTGGTCACTTATTCCGCAGTGGTATCGTGAGCACTGGTTACTACGCTGTCGGCTGCTGGTCGTCAGTGAGCGTCTGGCGAACCTCGCCCAGGAACTGGGCTGGCAAGATATTAAGGTCGCTGATAACGCCGACAACGATGCGCTACTACGCGCATTACAATAACTCTCATAATGGGATGCCATAATGACGGAACAAGAAAAAACCTCCGCCGTGGTTGAAGAAACCAGGGAGGCCGTGGACACCACATCACAGCCAGTCAACAACGCTGAGAAGAAGAGTAAGAACAGTACCGCACTGATTCTGAGCGCTGTAGCGATTGCTATTGCGCTGGCGGCAGGCGTGGGGCTGTATGGCTGGGGGAAACAGCAGGCCACTACGCAGACAGCAACCAGTGATGCGCTGGCAAACCAACTCATGGCGCTGCAAAAAGCGCAAGAAACCCAAAAGACCGAGCTGGAAGGAATTATTAAGCAGCAGGCAACACAGCTGGATGACGCCAATCGCCAGCAGACTGCGCTGGCCAAACAGCTTGATGAGGTTCAGCAAAAAATCGCCACTATATCCGGAAGTGATGCCAAAACCTGGCTGCTGGCGCAGGCCGATTTTCTGGTGAAACTGGCGGGGCGTAAATTATGGAGCGATCAGGACGTTACCACCGCCGCAGCGTTGCTGAAAAGCGCCGACGCCAGCCTGGCTGACATGAATGACCCCAGCTTAATTGCCGCTCGCCGCGCGATTACCGACGACATCGCCAGCCTCTCTGCGGTCACTCAGGTCGACTATGACGGCATTATCCTCAAGGTAAACCAGCTCGCTAACCAAATTGATAACCTGCGTCTGGCTGATAACGATACCGATGATTCACCGATGGATTCTGACAGCAGCGAGCTTTCCAGCTCCATTAGCGAATGGCGCATCAATCTACAAAAAAGCTGGCAGAACTTTATGGACAGCTTTATCACCATTCGCCGTCGTGATGAAACCGCCGTCCCGCTACTGGCGCCAAACCAGGATGTTTACTTACGTGAGAACATCCGTTCACGCCTGCTAGTGGCGGCGCAAGCCGTGCCTCGCCATCAGGAAGAAACATACCGCCAGGCGCTGGAAAATGTCTCCACGTGGGTTCGCGCCTATTACGACACTGACGATGCGGCGACAAAAGCGTTCCTTGAAGAGGTCGATCAACTGAGCCAGAAAAGCATCAGCATGGACGTGCCGGAAACACTTCAGAGCCAGGTTATTCTTGAGAAGCTAATGCAGACTCGCGTGCGTAATTTGCTGGCCCAGCCATCCACATCACCGGCTGAAGCCGCACCTGCACCAGTATCTCAGGCAGATGCTCCGGCAACCGCGCCGCAGGGAGAATAATGATGCTAAAAGTATTATTACTCTTTGTGCTGTTGATCGCCGGGATCGTCGTCGGTCCGATGATTGCTGGTCATCAGGGTTATGTTCTGATCCAGACGGATAACTACAACATCGAAACCAGCGTGACGGGTCTGGTGATCATTCTGATCGTCGCGATGGTTATTCTTTTTGCGATTGAGTGGCTGCTGCGCCGTATATTCCGTACGGGTGCGCATACCCGCGGCTGGTTTGTGGGGCGTAAACGCCGTCGTGCACGTAAGCAGACCGAGCAGGCGCTGCTTAAACTGGCAGAAGGCGACTATCAGCAGGTTGAAAAGCTGATGTCAAAAAATGCCGATCACGCAGAACAGCCGGTGGTGAATTACCTTCTGGCGGCGGAAGCGGCTCAGCAGCGCGGTGATGAAGCCCGGGCGAATCAACACCTTGAACGCGCAGCCGAACTCGCCGGAAATGATACGATCCCGGTCGAAATCGCCCGGGTTCGTTTGCAGCTGGCCCGTAATGAAAATCATGCTGCACGCCACAGCGTAGACAAACTGCTGGAAGTGACGCCACGCCATCCGGAAGTCTTGCGCCTGGCTGAACAGGCTTACATTCGCACCGGTGCGTGGAGTTCTTTGCTGGATATCATTCCATCAATGGCGAAAGCGCATGTTGGTGATGAAGAACACCGTGCGATGCTGGAACAGCAGGCATGGGTGGGTCTGATGGATCAGGTTCGCGCCGATCAGGGCAGCGAGGGATTACGCGCATGGTGGAAAAACCAGAGCCGTAAGACTCGTCATCAGGTTGCCCTTCAGGTGGCGATGGCAGAACATCTGATTGAGTGTGACGATCACGATACGGCACAGCAAATCATCATCGACGGTCTGAAACGTCAGTATGACGACCGCCTGGTGCTGCCGATCCCACGTCTGAAAACTAACAACCCGGAACAGATAGAAAAAGTACTTCGCCAGCAAATTAAAGTGGTGGGCGACCGCCCACTGCTGTGGAGTACGCTTGGTCAGTCATTGATGAAACACGGTGAATGGCAGGAAGCCACGCTCGCCTTCCGTGCCGCGCTTAAACAACGCCCGGATGCATACGACTACGCCTGGCTTGCCGACGCACTGGACAGACTGCATCAGCCAGAAGAAGCGGCCACCATGCGCCGTGACGGTCTGATGTTGACCTTGCAGAGCAACAACCCTCAGCAGTAACTCTCTCTTGCCCGGTGGCGTTTTGCTTACCGGGCCCACCCCTGTATGCAACATCATTCGAGAAGCAGCCTGAAGGATGACGTGTATATGCATAAAAAAAACGCCCACTCGGTAAGGAGCAGGCGTTAAACAGGTCTGTATGACAACATAAATGGGTGCTTCACTCAACGTTATGTCCATGGTGTTTGATGAAGCTAAAGCGACATCTGTCAGTGGACGATAAGCACCGTAAACGGCTCTGCATCATTCCTGAGTTTATGAGGCCTGATGGCGAACATAAGAGATGGAATGAGCATCTACACGCATATTATTACACAGCGTATGCGGTGATTGCACTGTAAAAACCAGGGAATGCGGCTTTTTAAGACTTCATAACATTTGGGGGAGAAGAGGTACAAAAGTGAGGAACAGAAAACAAAAAACCCCGCCGAAGCGGGGTTCAAAATTGGTCGGCGAGAGAGGATTCGAACCTCCGACCCACTGGTCCCAAACCAGTTGCGCTACCAAGCTGCGCTACTCGCCGTTTTACTGCTTTTTGAATTTTTAGTTCAATTCTTTAAGTCGTGGTGCGAGGGGGGGGACTTGAACCCCCACGTCCGTAAGAACACTAACACCTGAAGCTAGCGCGTCTACCAATTCCGCCACCTTCGCATTTCACAACTTTAAATTAATGGGGTGGCTAATGGGATTCGAACCCACGACAACTGGAATCACAATCCAGGGCTCTACCAACTGAGCTATAGCCACCACTGCAAATCTTTTACGCGGTATTAAAACCACCGCAGCTCTGGCACCCTACTAAATGGTGCGCCCGACAGGATTCGAACCTGAGACCTCTGCCTCCGGAGGGCAGCGCTCTATCCAGCTGAGCTACGGGCGCTTAGCGCCGTTGCGGGGCTGGATATTACGGAGGTCTCGGTCTGCTGTCTAGTGCTTTTTTAAAATAAATTATCGTTTGGTCACGCTTTGTGCGTTTTGTCGCTTATTCCTCCAGTTGTTGGGCTACACCATGGCGATTCAGGCCAAAAACCTTATAAATGAGCGTTACTGCCAACAGGAAGCCAATGCCAACAAAAAGCGACATTCGGGTATCTTCATTAAAGTACATCCCAATTAATACGCAAATCAGGAATGCCATCGTCAAATAATTCGCCCACGGGAACAGAATGGAACGGAACGGATGGCTGGCTATCGCTTCCTTATGTGCCTGACGGAAACGCAACTGGCTTATCAGGATCACAAACCACGGAACCATGCCCGGCAACACGCTGGCGCTATAGACATAAACGAACACCCGCTGCGGATTGGGAATGATGTAGTTCAGGCACGAGCCAATCAGCAGGATCACGATAGAAATCGCTACACCAGCGATCGGCACCCCGTGACGCGAGACTTTTCCAACGGCGGCAGGCAACTGGCGGTTCTTTGCCAGCGCATAGAGCATACGGCCACAGCTGTACATCCCGCTGTTACAGCCAGACAGCGCGGCCGTCAGGACCACAAAGTTGATAATCCCAGCGGCTGCGGTAATACCAATCTTGGCAAAAGTGAGAACGAACGGGCTGCCGTTACTACCAATCTCATTCCACGGGAAGATAGTGACGATAACGAAAATCGCACCCACGTAGAAAATCAGAATACGCCACAGTACCTTACCCACGGCGCTACGTAGCGTGACCTGCGGGTTTTTAGCCTCACCTGCCGTGATGCCGATCAGCTCCACGCCCTGATAGGAAGCAACAACAATACACAGTGCTGTCAGGAACCCTTTCCAGCCACCCGCGAAGAAGCCGCCATGTTCGGTCAAATTGCCAAAGCCAATCGCCTGACCACCGTTACCAAAGCCGAAGAAAATAACCCCTACGCCAATGACAATCATCACAATGATGGTGGTCACTTTGATCATGGCAAACCAGAACTCAATTTCACCGTACAGGCGAACTGCTGCCAGGTTTGCCAGCGCCACCAGACCCACCGCAATGAGCGCGGGTATCCATTGCGCCATTTCCGGGAACCAGAACTGCACGTAGACCCCAATGGCGGTAATCTCCGAGATCCCCACCGCCATCCACATAAACCAGTATGACCATGCGGTGAGATAGCCAAAGAAGGGGCTCATATAACGGTGAGCGTAAACGGCGAATGAGCCAGTGACCGGCTCCAGGAACAACATCTCCCCCATGGAACGCATGATGAAGAAGACGAACAGCCCAGCGACGATATACGCCAGCAGAACCGACGGTCCAGCCCATTTCAGGGTACTGGCAGCCCCCATAAACAGTCCGACACCAATGGTACCCCCAAGGGCTATCAATTCGATATGACGAGCCTCCAGCCCACGCTGTAGCTCAGATTTATTCTCTGCCATAGATCCTCTTGTTGTGTTTGCATTGTTTCCGGTATTACCGGTTATCGTTATGGGTACATCGTTTTTTGCCATAACAGGCCATTCAGCACCGACCGCTTTACGGTTGGCGCCAAAAACACCACGGCACTGCAATGATTGCTGCGAATGGTTTCTTAAAATCGTCTAAATGGCAATTAAAGCATTCAAAAAATGAATAGATTGTGCGAGAAAGCAGCGATTATGTTGTGAATAAGTAGCGCGTTTAGCATAACGCGCTACTGAACAACGCAGAGGTGATGTCAGAGATTGCCGGTATAGTGCCAGCGGAGATAACGTAATAAACGAAGTTGGCGGGTAATACGACTCGGTTGCAGCAGCAAGCGATACAGCCACTCCAATCCCAGGCGCTGCCAGAATTTGGGCGCGCGCTTTACGTGCCCGGTAAACACATCGTAGGTGCCACCCACGCCCATATACAGCGCATGCGGATGGACCAGGCGACAATCGCGCATAAAAATTTCTTGTTTCGGCGATCCCATCGCCACGGTAACAAGTTGTGCGCCGCTGGCATGAATACGCTCAAACAGTGCCTGACGCTGATCGGCGGTAAAATAGCCGTCCTGACTGCCAACAATATTGACGTGCCATTGTGCGCGCAGTTTTGCCTCTGTTTGTGTCAGAACATCAGGTTTACCGCCAACCAGGAATACGGGCGTTCCTTCCTTCCCGGCGCGCGCCATCAGTGCTTCCCAGAGATCGGCCCCCGCCACACGTGATACCTGAGCCTGCGGGAATTTTTTACACACGGAACGCACCACGCTGATCCCATCCGCATATTTAAACTCAGCTGCCTCGATCAACGTCCGAACTTCTGGGTTATCCTCCGCTGTCAGCATTTTCTCGGCGTTAATCGCTACCAGCGTCCCCTGCCTGAGGTGTCCCTCAGCAAACAGGTAATTCAGCGCATGCTGCATATCGCGCCAGCCAATCAGTTCTAATCCGCGCAGTGAATACAGCGGCGCAGTTGTGTTATCTGTCATTACGATCCTTCAACCTGTGTCCGGGGCACCGACTTTATTCGTTTATGGATGAGTCCCGCACTATCAAACAGCCAGTACAACAATTTTGCCACCAACAGACAGACGCCGAAAATCACGAGGAAAAAGACAACCCGCGAGACAAACGAATCTAACCCTTCACGTGCCAAAACGATCATATTAAAAATGGCGCCGAAACAGAAACTGTGCAAAATCGCTGACTTATAGCGATTCGTTTCCCGGTTACCTAATTCATACAACCAATCGAACCATTTAATAATCAGGCCGACGACAATCGCACCTAGCGGTATAAACAAGGCCCCGCCCATCACCACCAGCGAACCAATCAGCGTCGGGGAGATAGCCAGGCCCGAGTGATTGTTCAGCACTTCCCAGGTAAAATAGTTCGCGGAATTGAGCACAATGCCCGGTCGGCCCGGCCACAGCCAGGACGGTATAAAGACGTAGAAATCACGGACGATCGGTGCCAGTCCCTGAAACTCAATATTGTGGTAATTTTGCAGCAATAGCGCCAAATTCTCCCACGGCGAAAAGGTATCGCGCGTGAGGTACAGGAAAGTATAGAACGCCTCATCACCGCTGACGTTCATCCCGTAGCGTTTCAGCGCCAGCCAGAACATCCCGACAATACCCAGTACACCCGCGGCGGCCAGCATCCACAGCGAAATCCAGCCACGAATAATGCCGATAAACAGGAAAATGGCAAACGCGATAATAATATTGGCGCGGGTTCCGCCAACAATCATGTACGTCAGCAAACCAAATGCAACGGTACTCACCAGGAAGAACAGCCACGCTTTGCTGTCCTGACGCAGAAAGTAGACCACCAGCATCGCCGGAATGAAGAAGTAGAAGAAGCGTTTCAGAGCCACCCCGGAGACTTCACTGGAGAAAATCTGGCTATAGGATTGCAGCCTGAACAACAGGAAACCGTTGTGCATAAAGAAAATGCCCACGCTCACCAGCGCAATCGCCATCAGGATAATCCAGGTCAAATGGGCTTCAACGCGATTGATGGTAAACAGCGGTCTGCGCGTTCTCTCCAGGCTCCGTTTACGCAGGCGTGTTTTATAGGTCACATAGTACACTGCGTAGAAACAGGCAGCAGACAGCAACGCCTGCAGCAGAATTTCCGGCGGGGCCACCGCCACATCAAAGCGAAAGACCAGCACGCTGGTCAACGGAAAACCAAAGAAAAACGTCAATAAAAACAGCAACGAGAAGAAGACATTGAAGTTAAACCGCACGCGTCGGAATTCAAACCAGGTCAGCGTGGCGATAAACAAAGTAGAGAGTAGCCACACCACCAGCAGACCGCTGAATTGCATCAGACTCATACGGTTTCTCCTGAGGCAATGCGCAGCGCGTTATGCCACGGTTGCAGATAATTCGGGCTAAAGAAAGTAATTGCACTTTTATCAACCGATGCCAGCTGGCGCTGCGCTTCGCGTACAATACCTTCATTGAGTACATCTGTCGTAAACAGAACCGGGATATTTTGCTCTGCCATATCCTGCCAGAATGGGTTTTCACGGTTGAGCACGCACGGAATCCCCGCCTGAATCAGCAGACACAATGTACCAATCCCCTGTTGACGGGCAAAAATAAAGTAACCCAGATCGCACTGACGCAGTAGTGCCAGATAGGCATCAAACTCCAGCTTTTCACTGAGAATTTGCAGATTATCGGCGCTAAATAATGCCAGACCTGCCTGGCGTACTTCATCAATATAGCCTGCATTATTTGCCGGATAACCCATTGGCACAATCACGTTCACCGTATCACCAAACTGCTGATGAATAGCGCGTAGCGCGGCTACATGCTCATTACTGCGATCGCCAGAGTTTCCGACCAGGATCGTCATTTTCCCGCATTGCTGGCGTTCATTACTCATATTGTTCAGCGACGGATCCATACGCGTTGGGAAATAGAGCAATTCCCCACGTACACGCGGATGCTGCTCAGCGAAATAGCTCAGATCGCCTCGCGTGGCAAAGACACAACCCACGCGGTTTTGCGCCATTCGACGAATCGGGTAAAACAGACGGAATTTCAGGCCACTCGAGACTTCATACAGATCGGCGCCCCAGATATGCCAGTAAAACTGCTCAGGTTTAATCCCCCCGCTCAGCAATGCCAGCCACAGGCTGGTGTTGAACTGCCCATGAAAGAAGAAACGCTGCTGGCGATCCGTCTTAGCTCTGGCGATAACGGCCTCTGCCAGCGCCTTCTTTCCGCCGTAGAAACTCAGTGATAACGCCGGGTAGCTCTCGCTTAATCCCGTATCCTGACCAGCAACCATAAACACGCGCGCGTGCTCACCCGTTGCAGACAACGCGTCGTTGAAGAACCGCAGCACGGTTTGGTTATGGTGAGGGATATCCGATCCCAGAACGTGAATCAGTACAGTCATACCCGCCTACGCCAGAGTAAAAACACGCCACAACAAAGAGAAAAATAGACGATGTACGTTGCCATATAGGCCTGTGCCGCGCCGAGAGCACCGTGCGCGGGGATCAACCAGTGGGCAAATGCCGTCAACAAAATGAACTGGCTAATTTCGGCCAGAATATAAAACCGCAGCGAGGCCTTCGCGATCACCAGATAGCCGAAGACGTAGGCACCAACTTTCAGAACATCCCCCACAAGTTGCCAGGCAAACAAATCGCGCATGGCGGTGAATTTAGCGGAGAAAAGCAGCCAGATAGCAAAATCACGTAACAGCCAGACGGTAAAACTCGCGGCAGCAACTGCCGGCAATACAAATTTCAGCGACTTGATAACTTCACGCGTGATGTCGCGCTTTTCAGTCAGGCGAGACAGTGTTGGCAGTAGATACACACTGAATGAAGCAGTAATAAATTGCAGGTAGGCATCAGAGATACTGCTCACCCCCTGCCAGATCCCCACGTCATCCCAGCTGTATTGCGCCGCCAATAGGTTTCGCATCATCACATATGCCACTGGTAGCGTCACAGAGGTAATAAGCGCCATCAACGTAAACTTGCTGAGTTGTCCTGCCAGGCCGTTATCCCAGGAAGGTTTCAGGTATTGCACAGGAATGGTTCCACGCTTTATCAGCATAAGCATGGCGGGCACCACTACCAGCGCTGGTACCAGCGCCAGCCCCAACAAGGCACCTTCGTATCCGCCCAACCGATAGCAGCCGTAGTAGGCCACGACGCCGACCAGGCTGCCAATAATCAGCGATAACGCATTACCTGCGGCATCGCGGAACCCTTTCATCAACGCCAGCAACAGGTTTGCCCAGGCAATCCCCATCTGTACCAGCGCAACCAGGCGTACCAGCCCCTGAAAATGCGTATGACCAAACAATCCCTGACTGATAGGCGCTGCTGCCAGCAAAAAAATCACCGCCATCAGCGTAGAGAATCCCAACACCATTGCGGATGATGTCCCCACCACCTTACGCAACCGCGCCGGGTCATCATGGTGCTGCGCAACGTATTTCGTGACGCCGTTGAAAATCCCAGCGCCCGCCAACACGCCAAGCACGGTGACCATCTGACGGAAGTTTCCCGCCTGGCCCACACCCGCCGGGCCGAAAGAGACCGCCAGCAGTTTTACCACCAACAAACCCGCACCAATTTTTACCAGCGTACTGGTAGCCGTCCACAAGGACGCTTTAGCCAGTGACATATCAGGAGAAGTAATTGAGTAAGGTCGTAATCACTGTGCGCTGGTTAACCGGCGACAGGTTGTAAAACAGCGGGAGACGCAACAGACGTTCACTCTCTTTAGTGGTGTAACGATCGACTCCGGAAAACACACCAAATTTATCGCCAGCCGGACAATCATGCAGCGGAATATAATGGAATACCGCCATGATTTCGGCTTCTTTAAGGAAGTTAATCAACGCCGTGCGATCGTCAATATCACGCAGCTTGATATAAAACATATGGGCGTTCTGCGCACACCCTTCCGGGATGACGGGTAAATCAATGCGCCCGGCGCGCGCCAGCGGTTCAAGGGCATCATAATAATTCTGCCACAGTACCAGTCGCTGATGATTAATACGCTCTGCCGCTTCCAGTTGCGCCCACAGATAGGCAGCCTGGAGATCGGACATCAAATAACTGGAGCCAATATCGCGCCAGGTATATTTATCAACCTGACCGCGGAAAAATTGACTGCGATTCGTCCCCTTTTCACGGATGATTTCTGCACGTTCAACTAATTTACGGTCGTTGATCAGCGTCGCCCCGCCTTCACCGCCTGCGGTATAGTTTTTGGTCTCATGGAAGCTAAAGCAGCCAATATGCCCAATGGTCCCCAGTGCACGGCCTTTGTAGGTCGACATTACGCCCTGAGCAGCATCTTCCACCACGAACAGGTTGTACTGTGACGCCAACGCCATAATGGTATCCATTTCACAGGCAACCCCGGCGTAGTGCACCGGCACGATAGCGCGGGTTTTCTCGGTAATCGCCGCTTCAATCAGCGTTTCATCAATGTTCATGGTATCCGGGTGGATATCGACAAAGACGATTTTTGCGCCACGCAGCACAAATGCATTCGCGGTAGAGACAAATGTGTAGCTGGGCATGATGACTTCATCGCCGGGCTGGATGTCCAGCAATAATGCCGCCATCTCCAGTGACGCGGTACAGGATGGCGTCAGCAGCACTTTCTCACTGCCAAAATGCTGCTCCAGCCATTGCTGGCAACGACGGGTAAAACCACCATCGCCACACAGCTTACCGCTGCTCATTGCTGACTGCATGTATTCAAGCTCGGTTCCCACCACCGGCGGTGCGTTAAATGGAATCATTTTGTCACCTGTATAACCAGTACGCGGTGCTTTCCACATTTGCACCACTCTGTATATAACGTTTAAGCGCGGCGGTGTTGCCCATCTGGGTCGCCACCCGCAATGTTGTTTTACCACGAGCCTGTGCCCAGCAAAGCGCAGCCTGCATAAGTTCTGCACCCGCACCACGACCAGCCAGCAGGCCAATACGTGCATCAGTATCATTGACGTCACGGAGTGAGACATAACCGCGAATCCCACCTGTCTGTGTGCGAAAAATGAGGCACTGATGATCGAACGTGCCCAGCACAGCGTTTTCTATCCACTGTGCATAAAAACGCGCACTGGCCTCCACGGGATACCACGGTGCACGGAAACGACTTTGGGCGAACGCCTCTCCAGCCAGTTGACGCAGCAGCGGAATATCCGCAGTTTGTGCCACCTGAGCTCCGGGATTTTCACGGGCGCACGTAACCGGCAGAACAAAGTCCATCTCTCCTTCTACCAGCGAAAAACCCAACTGCTGTAACGCATCTATTTCATTCGTATTTGCGGCAGGAATTTTTGCCTGCACCCGTTCCCAGCGCTGCAAGACCTCTGCTGTCAGGATCGGTGCGTGCGGGTCAAACCGTACGATGGCGCTATTCACGCCAAAGAACGTATTTTCCCAATCCAGAGACTCAATACTGGCGCGGACGGGCACGGAGAAGCTCCAGCAAATATTGGCCGTAGCCTGTTTTAGCCAGAGAGCTGGCGGCACGTCTTACGCCTTCATCATCCAGCCAGCCATTGCGCCATGCTATCTCTTCCAGACAGGCGATTTTAAAGCCCTGACGTTTTTCTACCGTCTGCACAAAAGTGCTCGCTTCAATCAGACTGTCGTGCGTACCGGTATCCAGCCAGGCAAAACCACGGCCAAGCAGTTCAACGGTCAGATTGCCATCGTCAAGGTACATCTGGTTAATGGAGGTAATTTCCAGTTCCCCACGCTCAGAAGGTTTCACACGCTTTGCGTATTCCACTACCTTGCTGTCGTAGAAATAGAGTCCTGTCACCGCCCAGTTTGATTTTGGTTCTTTCGGCTTCTCTTCCAGCGAGACGGCCCGAAAATTGTCATCAAACTCCACCACACCGAAACGTTCAGGATCCATCACCTGATAGCCAAATACCGTCGCACCTGTCGTGCGGGCGGCGACGTGGCGTAATTTTGGACTAAATCCCTGGCCAAAGAAGATGTTGTCCCCAAGCACCAGACATGACGGTTCGCCGTTAAGGAACGTTTCACCAATAATGAACGCCTGTGCTAAACCATCCGGACTGGGCTGCTCTGCATAGTGCAATTCAATACCGAACTCAGAGCCATCCCCCAGCAAACGCTGGAAATACCCTTTATCTTCCGGTGTCGTAATAATTAGGATCTCGCGAATTCCCGCCAGCATCAGTACCGATAGCGGGTAATAGATCATGGGCTTATCGTAAATAGGCAATAACTGCTTCGATACGCCGCGCGTAATGGGGTACAGGCGAGTACCTGAGCCACCAGCCAGAATGATACCTTTCATATGATCTCTCCTCCGGGTGCCAAAACCAGGCTGTTAGCCCTTCAGCCCCAAACGCTCACCCTGGTAACTGCCATCCTGCACGGGTTTCCACCATGCCTCATTTGTCAGATACCATTGCACGGTTTTACGCATCCCACTTTCAAACGTTTCCTGCGGCACCCAGCCAAGTTCACGCGCAATTTTTGACGCATCAATGGCATAGCGCAAATCATGGCCTGGGCGATCGTCAACATAGGTGATCAATTCACGATACCGCATGACACCTTGTGGTTTTTGCGGCGCCAGTTCTTCCAACAAGCTGCAAATCGTTTCGACCACTTCCAGGTTTTTACGCTCGTTATGACCACCAATATTATAGGTCTCGCCAACCGCGCCTGTTGTCGCGACGCAATAGAGCGCCCGGGCATGATCTTCCACATACAGCCAGTCACGAATCTGCTGTCCGTTGCCGTACACCGGTAGAGGTTTTCCCGCCAGTGCATTGAGTATCATCAGCGGGATCAGTTTTTCCGGGAAATGGTAGGGCCCATAGTTGTTGGAGCAGTTAGTAATTAACGTTGGCAGCCCGTAGGTACGCAACCAGGCCCGAACCAGATGATCGCTGCTAGCCTTTGACGCGGAATAAGGACTACTCGGTGCATACGGCGTCGTTTCGGTAAAGAAATCATCCGTAGCATGCAGGTCGCCGTACACCTCATCGGTTGATATATGGTGGAAACGAAACGCCTGCTTTTTATCATCGGTTAACACATTCCAGTATGCGCGAGCGGCTTCCAGCAATGTGTAGGTCCCGACAATATTGGTTTCAATAAATGCGGCGGGACCATCGATAGAACGATCAACATGACTTTCTGCCGCCAGGTGCATCACGCAATCCGGCTGATACTGTTGAAACACGTTGTCGAGCGCTACGCGATCGCAGATATCCACGTGTTCAAAGGCAAAACGGGCATTCTGTGCAACCGGCGCCAGCGACATCAGGTTTCCGGCATAGGTTAACTTATCAACCACTACCACGGCATCCTGAGTCTCATTAATGATGTGACGCACAACCGCTGAGCCGATAAATCCTGCACCACCGGTAACCAGAATTCGTTTCATTAGCGCCAGACTCCTTTGGTATCAACCACATATTGCTGGTGAACCGCATCGGCTTTAATCGCTTTAAATTCATTATGGTCAACCAGCATCACCAGCACATCAGCACTTGCCAACGCAGCATCCAGTTGCGCCAGTTGGCACAGGCCATCCAGTTTTTTCGGCAGCTGATGAATATTCGGTTCCACCACCAACGTCTCGCCGCTGTGCCAGCGTGCGATACTTTGCGCCACTCCCATTGCCGGGCTTTCACGTAAATCATCTATATTCGGTTTGAATGCCAGACCAAAACAGGCAATTTTTACTTCGCTGGCACGTTTATTGGTCTCCGCCAGACAATCTGCTACAGCGGCTTTTACCCGATCGACAACCCAATGAGGCTTACTGTCATTTACCTCGCGCGCGGTGCGGATCAATCTCGCCTGCTGCGGGTTCTGCGCCACAATAAACCACGGGTCGACCGCGATACAGTGTCCGCCGACGCCAGGTCCAGGCTGCAAAATATTAACCCGCGGGTGGCGGTTTGCCAGACGGATCAGCTCCCAGACGTTAATCCCCTGATCGGCGCAAATCAGCGACAGTTCATTAGCAAAGGCGATATTGACATCGCGGAAGCTGTTCTCGGTCAACTTGCACATTTCTGCGGTGCGGGCGTTAGTCACCACGCATTCACCTTCGAGGAAGATGTTGTACAGTTCGCTGGCGCGCGCAGAACAGACGGGGGTCATTCCGCCAATCACACGGTCATTTTTAATCAGTTCAACCATCACCTGGCCTGGCAGCACGCGCTCCGGACAATAAGCAATGTTCACGTCAGCCTGTTCCCCCGTCTGCTGCGGGAAAGTCAGGTCAGGGCGCATTTCTGCAAGCCATGCTGCCATCTGTTCCGTTGCCCCGACGGGTGACGTCGATTCAAGGATCACCAACGCCCCTTTTTTCAACACCGGTGCAAGCGACTTCGCAGCGGCTTCAACATAGACCATATCGGGTTCATGCTCACCCTTGAAGGGGGTCGGCACAGCAATCAGATAAGCGTCTGCTTCGACAGGTGCCGTAACCGCACGCAGAAAGCCATTTTCGACAGCCGTTTTCACCACAGCACCCAAATCGGGTTCGACGATGTGGATTTCACCGCGGTTAATGGTATCCACCGCATGCTGATTTACATCTACGCCAATAACATGTTTTTGACGGGAAGCAAAAGCGGCCGCCGTTGGCAGTCCGATATAACCCAGCCCAATGACAGAAATGGTCGTAAAACTCATAGCGATATCCGATTATTTTTTAACGCGTGTAAAATGCGGCCACACGCCTGCCCATCACCATACGGATTATGGGCGCGGCTCATGGTCTGATATTCATTTTCGTCATGCAGCAAGCGCGTGACTTCTGCCACAATACGCTGAGGGTCAGTCCCAACCAGACGTACTGTGCCTGCGGTAATAGCTTCTGGCCGTTCCGTTGTTTCGCGCATCACCAACACAGGTTTGCCCAGAGAAGGGGCTTCCTCCTGAATCCCGCCAGAATCGGTAAGGATAAGCCAGGCATGATTCATCAGCCAGACGAACGGCAGATAGTCCTGCGGTTCAATTAGCATCACGTTATCAACGTGACCCAAAATACGATTTACCGGCTCGCTAACGTTGGGGTTCAGGTGTACCGGATAGACAATCTGTACATTCTGATTAGCCGCCGCAATTTCCGCCAGAGCATGGCAGATTTGCTCAAAACCGCGACCAAAGCTTTCCCGACGATGACCGGTCACCAGGATCATCTTTTTATCAGCATCCAGGAAAGGATAGCGCTCAGCCAGTTCAGCGCGCAGCGCTTCATTTCCCAGTACACGATCGCGAACCCAGATCAACGCATCAATAACCGTGTTCCCCGTGACAAAAATACGATCATCCGGAATGGTTTCACGCAGCAGGTTTTGGCGTGAATTTTCAGTGGGGGAAAAGTGATACATTGCCAGGCGTCCGGTCAGTGTACGGTTTGCCTCTTCCGGCCAGGGAGAATAGAGATCGCCAGTTCTCAACCCGGCCTCAACATGTCCCACCGGAATACGCTGATAAAACGCGGCCAGACTGGTAGCAAGGGTCGTTGTTGTATCACCGTGGACTAGCACCACATCAGGTTTGAACTCAGTGAGGATTGGCTTTAATCCTTCCAGAATTCGACAGGTAATTTCTGTCAGTCCCTGACCTGGCTGCATAATATTGAGATCGTAGTCAGGTACGATGGAAAAGAGGTGCAATACCTGATCGAGCATCTCCCGATGCTGTGCAGTGACGCAAACTTTCGCGTCGAAATCAGGATCTTTAGCCAACGCATGAACCAGAGGAGCCATCTTAATGGCCTCCGGTCGCGTACCAAATACAGTCAGTACTTTCACATCGATTCTCTTCGGATTGGCAGTGAGAGCCCAGCCCCTCACTGCAACGGTATTGCTAAAGCGAACGGCGACGGGTTAACGCGACACCAGCACCGATCAGGGCCCCAACGATGCCCCACATAATCATCAGGAAGGCACGACGTGGGCTATCACGTTTTACCGGTTCTTCCGGCGTCCGCAAATAACGATAGGTCTGAAAACGTGGATCCAGAGTCGGCCCTACGTTCAGTGTGTTCAGCATGGCTCTGTTTTGAAAATAGTCCATATCAAAATCTGGGCCAACAGACTGCAGGTTTTCGAGTCGCGCCTGTAGCATAGGACGTCCGAGTAAAAACAACTCAGAATCAGGTAACTCTTCAGCGGGAACATCAGTAGAAGTACGCGAAATATTATGCTGCTCAGCAATTTTGAGCGCTTGTTCAATGTTATGAACACGACGAGAGAAAATCGATTTTGCTACCTCTTCCTGCCGTTTGACCTGCGCTTTCATTTGCACCGTCCGCGCAGCCCATGCGCCTTTCAGCTCATCATTCAGATGACGTGCTGCACGCTGGCTGGCAAAGGCCACGTACTGGCGCAGCAGATTGTTGGCATCTGGTGCCGTTTCCGCAATAAGCTTCACGCTGTCATTGGTGTTCCGCAGTGCATCACCAGGCATAAACTGAATGTTATTGATCAGTTCATCCAGCAGCGCGGCATCGGCTTTACTGTTTCCGACCATACGCTGCTTATAGTAATCAGTCTGCTGCCAGAATTCACGACGCGTGTCCCAGGAGGCAAGCTGCATGATAAATTCTTTATAGGCTTCATCCATCACCGACGGCTGGTCCGTTGACGCGAGGCTGGCCTTAATATCCAGGTTGCGCAGGAACTGTTGTTGAGAATAATACCCCCCCAACATATTGACCGTAGGCTTGTCTGAAATAGCCGTTGCGCTCCACTCCTGACGGGCGAAAAAAGTGTAGGCGAGAGCAACAAGTGCCAATGCGAGCGCCATACCGACAATCCACACCTTCCCTGCCCATAAGGTACGAAACAACCCACGGATATCCAGTTCATTTTCAGCGCTCATGGCGTCTTCCCCCGGTAATGGTTGTGTCATCGCATCCTCAATTCACTTGGTTAAGTTTGGTTTGCCTTCACGAATTCTTCGCAGTCTGCGCTTCACTCGCTTGATAAATCTCGCCACTTTCCAGGCACGCTTGATACAGTATCCATAGAGGCCAAATGCCATTAAAAACAGCACCAGCATGGCCCATTCCGGAACTAAACGGAAATATTCAGCCAGCACACCGATCGATGCCAGCACGGCCGCAGCCAGCGTAATCAGAACAAATGCCTGGCGGGAAGTAAACCCTGCCCGCATCACCAAATGATGAATGTGCTGGCGATCGGCTGAGAACGGGCTCATGCCCTTACGCAAACGCCGGTACATGATTGCCACCATATCCATTAACGGGATGGCGATAATCCACAGTGCGGTAACCGGGCTTATAGGATGTGTTTTGCCCTGCGTGGTTTCCAGCAGGATCCAGATGATGGTAAAACCAATCAGCGTACTACCGGCATCACCCATGAAGACTTTATAACGACGCCCAAGAACGCCCAGGTTCAGCAGAATATAAGGCAGAATGGCGGCGATCATCGCAAAACACCATACGGCAAGACTCGTCTGCCCATCGAACCACAGGATAAACCCCATCGCCGCGAATGAAACGCTGGACAGCCCACCTAGCAGGCCGTCAATGCCGTCCACCATATTGAAAGCATTAATTGCCGCCCAGACGGCAAACAGCGTCAGCAAATAGCCAAACGGACCAAGAATCATCTCCCAGGGGCCAAAAATATACCCAAGGCTAAGAAGATAGAGTTTGCCAACCGACATCATGATGATGCCGATCGCGGCCTGGATAGTTGCGCGAATTTTTACACTGATATCAAAACGATCGTCCAGCGCACCAACCAAAACCAGCACGCCGGCGCAAGCCAGATAGAGAGACGCATGCGGGATGTAATAATCAGCAATCACAAACGTAAAGCAAATACCAGCGTAAGCCGAAATCCCCCCAACCAACGGGATCAATCCTTGATGCCGTTTGCGAAAGTTGGGTTTATCCACTAAACCAATCTTTTTTGCGACCTTACGCGCAAAGAAAAGAAACAGTGTTGTGAATAAAAAAATACTGATGAGATCAGTGCTTACTGTCAGTAAATTCACAATGCATGCTCTCAGAGAAAATTAATAGCAGAAGTATAACCACGAAGACCTTTATTCAGAAGGGAAACCCGTCTCCATATCCGATGGTTCTGTATAATTATCAACCACAAGATACAAATTACGAATCTTTTTCAACCTGGCGGTATGTCATACCGTATTATTGTTATTGTGTCGTTAAGATTACAGCTATAAAAGCAAAACGCCACGTAAAAACGTGGCGTTTTCGGATGATGTCTGAATTATGAGCGCTTCATCATATCGAAGAAGTCATCATTGGTCTTAGTCATCGCCAGCTTATTAATGAGGAACTCCATCGCATCAATTTCACCCATCGGATGGATGATTTTGCGCAGGATCCACATTTTCTGCAGCTCTTCCTGGGTAGTAAGCAGCTCTTCTTTACGGGTACCGGAACGATTGTAGTCGATAGCCGGGAAGACGCGTTTTTCAGCAATCTTACGAGAGAGATGCAGTTCCATGTTGCCGGTACCTTTAAACTCTTCGTAGATAACTTCATCCATTTTAGAGCCGGTATCGATTAGCGCAGTCGCAATGATGGTCAGGCTGCCGCCCTCTTCCACGTTACGCGCCGCACCGAAGAAGCGCTTCGGACGATGCAGGGCGTTAGCGTCCACACCGCCGGTCAGTACTTTACCGGAAGCCGGAACCACGGTGTTGTAAGCACGCGCCAGACGCGTGATGGAGTCGAGCAGGATGATAACGTCTTTCTTATGTTCAACCAGACGTTTCGCCTTCTCGATGACCATTTCCGCAACCTGAACGTGGCGAGATGCGGGTTCGTCAAAGGTAGAAGCCACAACTTCACCTTTAACCAGACGCTGCATCTCGGTCACTTCTTCCGGACGTTCGTCAATCAGCAGAACCATCAGCACACAGTCCGGGTGGTTGTAGGCAATGCTCTGCGCAATGTTCTGCAGCAGCATGGTTTTACCCGCTTTCGGCGGTGCTACAATCAGACCACGTTGACCACGACCGATCGGCGATGCCAGATCCAGTACGCGCGCCGTTAAGTCCTCGGTAGAACCATTACCACGCTCCATACGCAGACGGGAGTTTGCGTGCAGCGGCGTTAAGTTTTCGAAGAGGATTTTGTTACGGGCGTTTTCCGGTTTGTCGTAGTTAACTTCGTTAACTTTCAACAGCGCAAAATAGCGTTCACCTTCTTTCGGCGGGCGAATCTTACCAGAAATGGTATCACCAGTGCGGAGGTTGAAACGGCGGATTTGGCTTGGGGAAACGTAGATGTCATCAGGACCGGCGAGGTAGGAGCTGTCTGCAGAGCGGAGGAAACCAAATCCATCCTGCAATATCTCCAGCACACCGTCACCAAAGATATCTTCGCCACTCTTTGCGTGCTGCTTCAGGATGGCAAAAATAATGTCCTGCTTGCGCATACGAGCCAGGTTTTCAAGGCCCATATTTTCGCCGAGAGTGATCAGCTCAGAAACCGGCGTATTCTTTAATTCGGTAAGATTCATAATGGTGTGAGTTCTTAAACTTGGGGTAAATCTCGAACTTAATGTTGTGAATGGTATGGCAGGGTCATCCATGCCTGTTTACGGCCATCGACTCATGTCTGTTCGCTGTCTGGTCACAGGAAAGTACGCAGAACTGAAACGACAAGACGGATTGAGTGACAAGGCCCTGAATCTGTCTACTTCTCGCACGAGAAACAACGGGAAGTATTGGATAAAGCTAGATTCAAACTTAATAAGGTATGTTTAATACGAAGTCAACACTAACTTAGCACGACTCAAGTCGGGCGTCCAGTCATCCGAATCATTTCGAAGTATGGCCGCCCGATCATGATACTTCCTTACGCTAAGTTAGCGTCGAGGAACTCTTTCAACTGGCCTTTGGACAGTGCGCCAACTTTAGTCGCCGCAACTTCACCGTTTTTAAACAGCAGAAGGGTCGGGATGCCACGAATACCATACTTCGGCGCGGTGCCTGGGTTTTGGTCAATGTTCAGTTTAGCAACCGTCAATTTGCCCTGATATTCGTCAGCGATTTCATCCAGAATCGGAGCGATCATTTTGCACGGACCGCACCACTCTGCCCAGAAATCAACGAGGATCGCTCCGTCCGCTTTGAGTACATCCGTGTCAAAACTGTCGTCAGTCAGGTGAATAATTTTATCGCTCATAATAACTCCACAGGAATAAGCCTGGTGTGTTGGTGTTTACACATCATCCTTCAAGCCGCCTTTTTGTTGGCTGTGCGCTGTGTCCTGGTCGCGTACTCAGTACGCTTCTGGGACCCATTCACTTGCCATCTCGACGCATCATGAATGAATTGTGTACAGTATTAACCAACTAAAGGTTGACTTTATTTCACCGGATACGCTTTCGTAAAGCAATAGTAAGCTGATATTCTACCACACTATGAGCAAAACACATTTAACAGAACAGAAGTTTTCCGACTTCGCCCTGCACCCAAAGGTGATAGAAGCCCTTGAAAATAAAGGGTTTCATAACTGCACGCCCATTCAGGCCCTCGCGCTGCCGCTAACGCTGGCAGGCCGTGATGTTGCAGGGCAGGCGCAAACCGGTACCGGAAAAACGATGGCGTTCCTGACGTCAACGTTTCATTATCTTCTCTCTCATCCCGCGATTGCCGATCGCAAGGTGAACCAACCGCGTGCGTTAATTATGGCGCCAACGCGTGAGTTAGCCGTGCAGATCCACGCCGACGCTGAGCCACTGGCACAGACCACCGGTCTGAAATTAGGCCTGGCTTATGGCGGTGATGGCTATGACAAACAACTGAAAGTGCTCGAAAGCGGCGTCGATATTCTTATCGGCACTACCGGTCGTCTCATTGACTACGCAAAGCAGAACCATATCAACCTGGGCGCGATTCAGGTCGTGGTACTGGATGAAGCCGATCGTATGTATGATCTTGGCTTTATTAAAGATATTCGTTGGCTGTTCCGCCGTATGCCGCCAACCACTCAACGCCTGAACATGCTGTTTTCCGCAACCCTCTCTTACCGCGTTCGTGAACTGGCGTTTGAACAGATGAACAACGCCGAGTACGTTGAAGTTGAACCGGAACAGAAGACGGGCCACCGCATTAAAGAAGAACTCTTCTATCCTTCAAACGAAGAGAAAATGCGTTTGCTGCAAACGCTGATTGAAGAAGAGTGGCCAGATCGCGCCATTGTTTTTGCTAACACCAAACATCGCTGTGAAGAGATCTGGGGCAGTCTTGCTGCTGACGGACATCGCGTAGGCCTGCTTACCGGTGACGTGGCGCAGAAAAAACGCCTGCGTATCCTTGATGAGTTCACCCGTGGCGATCTCGATATTCTCGTTGCGACCGATGTCGCGGCGCGCGGCCTGCACATCCCAGCCGTAACGCACGTGTTTAACTATGACCTGCCGGATGACTGTGAAGATTACGTCCACCGTATTGGTCGTACAGGCCGTGCGGGCGCAAGTGGTCATTCTATTAGCCTGGCTTGTGAAGAGTACGCGCTGAATTTACCCGCAATTGAGACCTACATTGGTCACTCGATTCCGGTCAGCAAGTACAACCCGGACGCGCTGATGACTGACCTGCCGAAGCCGCTGCGCCTGACACGCCCACGCCCAGGCAATGGCCCGCGTCGTACCGGCGGTGCCCCACGTAATCGTCGTCGTTCAGGTTAAGAAAAGTTATGCCATACACAAAATCATTCAGCCTGTATCAAGGCGGCAAGAAAACGAATCCCGATGAGCTTACTTTAGTAAGTGATTCGGGTGAGAGAACGCAGCCAACACAGATACAGGTTGAAGGATGAAGTGTATGAATTCGACTTCGCTGTATGCAGCAATTGATCTCGGCTCTAATAGTTTTCATATGCTGGTTGTACGCGAGGTGGCGGGAAGCATCCAGACGCTCACGCGTATCAAACGCAAGGTGCGTCTGGCTGCCGGCCTGAACAACGACAACGTACTCTCCACTGAAGCCATGGAACGCGGCTGGCAATGTCTGCGCCTGTTTGCAGAACGACTGCAGGATATCCCACAACCGCAAATCCGCGTAGTCGCCACCGCGACACTACGTATTGCCGTTAATGCCAACGCGTTTATCGCTAAAGCACAAGAGATCCTCGGCTGCCCTGTCCAGGTGATTAGCGGTGAAGAAGAAGCCCGACTGATTTATCAGGGTGTCGCCCATACTACCGGCGGAGCCGATCAGCGCCTGGTCGTTGATATTGGCGGCGCCAGTACTGAACTGGTCACCGGCTCCGGCGCACAAACCACCTCCTTGTTTAGCCTGTCAATGGGCTGCGTTACCTGGCTCGAACGGTACTTCACCGATCGTAATCTGGCACAGGAAAATTTTGACGAAGCAGAGAAGGCGGCGCGTGAAGTCCTGCGCCCTGTCGCAGATAAGCTGCGTTTTCATGGCTGGAAAGTCTGCGTTGGTGCCTCTGGGACCGTACAGGCGCTACAGGAAATCATGATGGCGCAGGGAATGGATGAGCGTATTACGCTGGCAAAACTCCAGCAGTTAAAACAGCGCGCCATTCATTGTGGACGCCTGGAAGAGCTGGAAATAGAGGGCCTAACGCTGGAACGAGCATTGGTGTTCCCCAGCGGACTGGCCATTCTGATCGCTATTTTCACCGAACTGAACATTCAGTGCATGACCCTCGCTGGCGGCGCATTACGCGAAGGTCTGGTCTATGGCATGCTGCACTTGCCGGTGGATCAAGATATTCGTAGCCGCACGTTGCGTAATATTCAGCGTCGATTTATGGTCGATACCGAGCAAGCCCATCGGGTTGCCAATCTAGCAACTAAATTCCTCGATCAGGTAGAAAAAAAGTGGCATCTTGATGCGATAAGCCGCGAACTGCTACAAAGTGCCTGTCAGTTGCATGAAATAGGCTTGAGTGTGGAGTATAAGCAGGCACCGCTGCATGCCGCCTGGCTGGTGCGCAATCTCGATCTCCCGGGATTTACCCCCGCGCAAAAAAAACTGTTAGCCACGCTGTTATTAAATCAGACCAACCCAGTCGATCTCTCTTCGCTCCACCAGCAAAACGCCGTACCCCCGCGTATCGCTGAGCATCTTTGTCGCTTGTTACGGCTTGCGATCATCTTCGCAAGCCGTCGCCGTGACGATTTAGTGCCGGAAGTTCATTTGGATGCAAGAGATGAACACCTTACGGTAACGCTACCTGCTGGATGGCTGGCGCATCACCCACTGGGTAAAGAGCTCATCGATCAAGAAAGCCAGTGGCAAAGCTATGTTCACTGGCCACTGGACGTTCATTAGCATTTGATTGCCGGATGACATTTCACGCATCCGGCCAACTCAAACTTACTTCGCTTTTGCTTTGGCCATCATAGCCCGAATATTCGCGATGCTGGCTTGCCCCTTTTGCATCCGCTCCTCAGCGCTCACCACTTTACGCTCCTGTTCCCAGATTACGTCATCTTGTGGCAGTTCCAGCAGGAAGCGGCTCGGCTCCGGGCGAACCAGCTCCCCGTACTGACGGCGCTCTTTGCACAACGTGAAGATAAGCTCTTTCTGTGCACGGGTAATGCCGACGTAGGCCAGACGACGCTCTTCATCAATGTTGTCTTCATCAATGCTGCTCTGATGGGGTAAAAAGCCCTCTTCCATTCCCACCATAAACACATAGGGAAACTCCAGCCCTTTTGAAGCATGTAGCGTCATCAGCTGCACCTGATCCAACTCTTCTTCGTTTTCTCCACGCTCCATCATGTCGCGCAGGGTAAAACGGGTAACAACCTGAGTCAGGGTCATCGGCTCTTCCAGATCGCTGCCTTCCAGCATCTCCGTCATCCAACTGAACAGCGTGTTGACGTTCTTCATACGCATTTCCGCCGCTTTTGGGCTGGGCGAAGTCTCATACAGCCAGGATTCGTAATCAATGCCATGGATCAGGTCACGCACAGCGGCAATCGGTTCACGCTCCGCGAGGCGCTGGATTTCCCCCAGCCAGTGCGTAAAGCGGGTTAGAGAATCATAACCGCGGCCGGTCAGCGTCTGGCTAAGCCCCATATCAAAACTGGCGGTAAACAGGCTTTTATTACGCGTTATGGCCCACTCACCCAACTTTTGCAGTGTCGCCGGGCCGATCTCACGCTTCGGTGTATTAACAATACGCAGAAACGCGCTGTCGTCATCCGGGTTGCTCAGCACGCGCAGGTAGGCGAGCAGATCTTTGATTTCCGGACGCGAGAAAAACGATGTCCCCCCGGAAATTTTGTACGGGATACGGTTCTGCATCAGGAATTTTTCGAACACCCGTGACTGGTGGTTGCCCCGATACAGGATCGCATAGTCCTTATACTGCGTCTTATTCACAAAGTGATGAGCAATCAACTCCCCGGTCACGCGCTCCGCTTCATGCTCTTCGTTGTTGGCACTCAGTACTTTCAACTCAGGTCCGTAGCCCAGCTCAGAGAACAACCGCTTTTCAAATACGTGCGGATTGTTAGCAATGAGAATGTTCGCCGCCTTCAGGATACGTCCGGAAGAACGGTAGTTCTGCTCCAGCTTAACCACCTGTAATGCCGGAAAATCTTTGCTCAGCAGCACCAGGTTTTGCGGACGCGCACCGCGCCAGGAATAGATCGACTGATCGTCATCGCCCACCACGGTAAAACGCGCGCGGCTACCCACCAACAGCTTCACCAGTTCGTACTGGCTGGTGTTGGTATCCTGATATTCATCCACCAGCAAGTAGCGAATCTTGTTTTGCCAGCGCTCACGTACCTCTTCATTACGTTGAAGCAGAAGCGTCGGGAGTAAGATCAGATCGTCAAAGTCGAGAACGTTACACGCCTTCATATGCGCGTCGTACAGACCATAGCAGTGCGCGAAAATACGATCGCGTTCGCCTTTAGCACTGGCCGCTGCCTGCACCGGGGTCATCAGATCGTTTTTCCAGTTGGAGATCGTTGAGATCAGCTGTTGGAGGATTAGTTTATCGTCCTCAATTAACCCTTCAGTCAGTTCCTTAAGCAAGGCGACCTGATCGGTATCGTCAAACAGCGAGAAGTTCGACTTCATCCCCAACGCCGCAAATTCACGCTTGATGATATCCAGCCCCAGAGTGTGGAAGGTGGAGATCATCAATCCACGAGCCTCTTTACGACCGAGCGTCTGCGCTACACGCTCTTTCATTTCACGCGCGGCCTTATTGGTAAAAGTTACCGCCGCGATATGCCGCGCCTGATAGCCACAAACGCGAATCAGGTGCGCAATTTTATTGGTGATAACGCGCGTCTTACCGGAACCCGCCCCCGCCAGCACCAGGCAAGGTCCGGTGACGAATTCGACGGCTTGTTGTTGTCCGGGATTCAAACGCATAAAGATCACTCAATGAAAGTCAGGAGGGGAAATTTAGAGCATGGTAGTATAGCCAGCCTCAACCACCCCACTCAAGGCACGATCATGGCAAAAACAGCAGCAGCAGTGCATATCCTTGTTAAAGAAGAGAAACTGGCTTTGGATCTTCTGGAACAAATTAAAAACGGTGCCGACTTTGGCAAGCTGGCGAAGAAACACTCAATCTGCCCATCAGGCAAACGTGGCGGTGACTTAGGTGAATTCCGTCAGGGTCAGATGGTTCCTGCATTCGACAAAGTGGTCTTCTCTTGCCCGGTGCTGGAGCCAACTGGCCCGCTGCACACTCAGTTCGGCTACCACATCATCAAAGTGCTGTACCGTAACTAACAAAAAGCCCGGTGCGTTTGAACACCGGGCTTATTTTTGTAGGCCGGATAAGGCGTTTACGCCGCCATCCGGCACCGCATGTAGCAGCTTAGCCAGCAACCGCAATACGTTTCATGTCTGTCATATAGCCGCGCAGTTTCTGGCCGACTTTCTCAATCGCATGACCACGAATCGCTTCATTCACATCACGCAGCTGTGCGTTATCAACCGCGCCTTCGGCAATCGCTTTACCCAGATCGCCCGGCTGAATTTCAGTCATGAACGATTTCAGCAGCGGCACACAAGCGTAAGAGAACAGGTAGTTACCGTACTCGGCGGTATCGGAGATAACCACGTTCATTTCGTACAGACGTTTACGAGCGATAGTGTTCGCAATCAGCGGCAGCTCGTGCAGTGATTCGTAGTAAGCAGACTCTTCGATGATGCCGGAATCAACCATGGTTTCGAACGCCAGCTCAACGCCCGCTTTCACCATCGCAATCATCAGAACGCCTTTATCGAAGTACTCCTGCTCGCCAATTTTACCTTCAAACTGCGGTGCGGTTTCAAACGCGGTTTTACCGGTCTCTTCACGCCAGGTCAGCAGTTTCTTATCGTCGTTGGCCCAGTCAGCCATCATGCCGGAGGAGAATTCGCCGGAGATGATGTCATCCATATGTTTCTGGAACAGCGGCGCCATGATCGCTTTCAGCTGTTCAGACAGCGCATAAGCACGCAGTTTTGCCGGGTTAGACAGTCTGTCCATCATCAGAGTGATCCCACCCTGTTTCAGCGCTTCGGTGATGGTTTCCCAACCGAACTGAATCAGTTTTTCTGCATAAGCCGGGTCGGTACCTTCTTCCACCAGCTTGTCGAAGCACAGCAGAGAGCCCGCCTGCAGCATACCGCACAGGATAGTCTGCTCGCCCATCAGATCAGATTTCACTTCTGCAACAAAGGACGATTCCAGAACGCCCGCACGGTGACCGCCGGTCGCCGCTGCCCAGGCTTTAGCGATGGCCATGCCCTCGCCTTTCGGATCGTTCTCCGGGTGAACCGCGATCAGTGTTGGTACGCCGAAACCACGTTTGTACTCTTCACGCACTTCGGTACCCGGGCACTTCGGCGCAACCATCACGACGGTGATGTCTTTACGGATCTGCTCGCCCACTTCGACGATGTTGAAGCCGTGAGAGTAACCCAGCGCCGCGCCGTCTTTCATCAGCGGCTGTACGGAACGCACAACGTCAGAGTGCTGCTTGTCTGGGGTCAGGTTAACCACCAGATCCGCCTGTGGGATCAGCTCTTCGTAGGTACCCACTTTGAAGCCGTTTTCGGTCGCTTTGCGCCAGGACGCACGCTTCTCAGCGATCGCTTCTTTACGCAGTGCGTAGGAGATATCCAGACCGGAGTCACGCATGTTCAGGCCCTGGTTCAGACCCTGCGCGCCACAGCCGACGATAACCACTTTTTTACCCTGAAGGTAGCTTGCGCCGTCGGCGAATTCTTCGCGGCCCATGAAACGGCATTTGCCCAGCTGTGCCAGCTGCTGGCGCAGATTCAGTGTATTAAAGTAGTTAGCCATGATGGTGTACTCCGTGATGTTGTGTGTCGTTACTCTATGGATTTCGAGTCGCAGGAAGGCGGCAAGGCAGCGAATCCCCAGGAGCTTACTCAAGTAAGTGACTGGGGTGAGCTGACGCAGCCAACGCATCTGCAACTTGAAAGACGACGAGTATATTGTTCGGTTCGCGTTTGCGAGATTGAATTCACTATATGACAGGAAATTTATTGCGGAAATTGATATATTCACAACATCACATTGCAATTTATGCAACGTAGAAACCCGGAGGCTCGTCTGTGGATTTACGCGATCTAAAAACCTTCCTGCATCTGGCGGAAAGTCGCCACTTTGGCCGAAGTGCACGGGCCATGCACGTCAGTCCTTCTACGCTTTCCCGGCAGATTCAACGCCTGGAAGAGGATCTTAACCAGGCGCTATTTGTCCGTGATAACCGCACGGTCACGCTCACCGAAGCGGGCGAAGAGCTGCGCGTTTTTGCCCAACAGACGCTGCTGCAGTATCAGCAGTTGCGCCACACCATCGACCAGCAAGGGCCGTCGTTGTCCGGTGAACTGCATATCTTCTGCTCGGTGACTGCCGCCTACAGCCATTTACCCCCGATCCTTGATCGCTTCCGCGCCGAGCACCCGTCGGTGGAAATCAAACTCACTACCGGCGATGCCGCCGATGCGATGGATAAAGTGGTCACTGGCGAGGCTGACCTGGCGATTGCCGGGAAGCCGGAAACGCTGCCTGGCGCGGTGGCCTTTTCGATGCTGGAGAATCTGGCTGTGGTATTGATAGCGCCGGCACTGCCTTGCCCGGTACGCAATCAGATTTCCGTAGAGGAACCTGACTGGTCCACAGTCCCCTTTATCATGGCTGACCAGGGGCCGGTTCGCCGCCGTATTGAGCTATGGTTCCGGCGCAATAAAATCAGCAATCCGTCAATTTACGCCACGGTGGGCGGTCACGAGGCAATGGTATCCATGGTCGCACTGGGCTGCGGCGTAGCATTGTTGCCAGAAGTGGTGCTGGAAAACAGCCCGGAGCCGGTACGTAACCGCGTGATGATACTGGAACGTAGCGACGAAAAAACACCATTCGAGCTGGGCGTATGTGCACAAAAAAAGCGGCTGCATGAGCCGCTTATTGAGGCGTTCTGGAAGATATTGCCGAACCATTAACCCGCCAGAAAGAACCTGAACGCCGGGTTATTAGTTTCGTCGTGGCAATCGTAGCCCAACTCGTTCAACCGGGTTTCGAAATCCGGTTCATGATCGCCGAGTTCGAACGCCGCCAGTACGCGCCCGTAATCGGTGCCATGACTGCGATAGTGGAACAAAGAGATATTCCAGTGCGTACCCAGCGTGTTGAGGAAGCGCAGCAGCGCGCCCGGTGATTCCGGGAATTCGAAGCTGTAGAGGCGTTCCTGCAACGGATGCGATGGACGCCCGCCGACCATATAGCGCACGTGTAGCTTCGCCATTTCGTCGTCGGAGAGATCCACCACGCTGTAGCCGCCCTCGTTGAGCATCTGCAAAATTTCTTTGCGCTCTTCAAGACCGCGGCTTAAGCGCACGCCGACAAAAATACAAGCGTCTTTGGCATCAGCAAAACGGTAGTTAAACTCGGTAACCGAACGCCCACCCAGCAATTGGCAGAATTTCAGGAAGCTGCCCTTCTCTTCCGGGATGGTCACTGCCAGCAATGCTTCACGTTGCTCCCCCAACTCGCAGCGTTCAGAAACGTAGCGCAGGCCGTGGAAATTAACGTTGGCACCAGAAAGCACATGCGCCAGCCGTTCACCGCGAATATTGTGCTGAGCGATGTATTTTTTCATTCCCGCCAGCGCCAGCGCGCCCGATGGCTCAGCCACGGCTCGCACATCTTCAAACAGGTCTTTCATCGCCGCGCAAATAGCATCGCTATCGACGGTGATAATGTCATCGAGATACTCCTGGCACAGACGGAAGGTTTCATCACCAATGCGTTTGACCGCTACGCCTTCGGCAAAAAGACCGACGCGCGGGAGATCAACCGGATGACCCGCATCCAGCGCCGCTTTCAGGCAGGCTGAATCTTCAGCTTCAACGGCAATGACTTTGATTTGTGGCATTAGCTGTTTGATCAGCACTGCGACACCGGCAGCCAGACCACCGCCGCCGACAGGGACAAAAACGCGATCAAGATGGGCATCCTGCTGCAGCAACTCCAGCGCCAGCGTACCTTGTCCGGCGATCACCATCGGGTGATCGAACGGCGGGACCCAGGTAAAACCCTGCTGCTGCGACAGTTCAATCGCTTTCGCTTTGGCTTCATCAAAGTTCGCACCGTGAAGCAGCACTTCGCCGCCAAAGCCGCGTACCGCATCAACTTTGATGTCAGCAGTAGCGGTTGGCATGACGATCAGCGCCTTCACGCCTAACCGCGCGGAGGAGAACGCGACGCCCTGGGCATGGTTTCCTGCTGACGCGGTGATCACGCCATGCGCTTTCTGTTCTTCCGTCAGGCCTGCCATCATGGCGTATGCGCCGCGCAGCTTGAAGCTGTGTACCGGCTGGCGATCTTCGCGCTTCACCAGAATCACGTTATCAAGACGCGACGACAGTTTTTCCATTTTTTGTAGCGGCGTGACCTGCGCCGCTTCGTAGACCGGTGCACGCAGCACCGCTCTTAAATATTCGGCACCTTCCGGCGCGCCGGACAGGGGTTGTGAGTCTGCCATCATTAACCCCCCAGTTTCGACTTATCGCGCACCGCACCTTTGTCGGCGCTGGTTGCCAGGCTGGCATAGGCTCGCAGGGCAAAAGAGACCTGACGCTGACGATCTTTTGGTGTCCAGGCTTTGTCACCGCGAGCCTCCTGCGCTTCACGACGCGCAGCGATTTCCGCATCGCTCAACTGCAGTTGAATACCACGATTCGGGATATCAATCGCAATCATGTCACCATCTTCGATAATCGCGATATTACCGCCGCTGGCCGCTTCCGGTGAAACGTGACCGATAGAGAGTCCCGAAGTACCGCCAGAGAAACGACCATCTGTTATCAGCGCACAGGCCTTGCCGAGACCCATCGATTTCAGGAAGGTGGTTGGGTAAAGCATTTCCTGCATCCCTGGTCCGCCTTTCGGCCCTTCGTAGCGAATAACAACCACGTCGCCGGCAACCACTTTGCCGCCAAGAATAGCCTCAACCGCATCGTCCTGGCTTTCATACACTTTTGCCGGGCCGGTGAATTTCAGGATGCTGTCATCCACACCTGCGGTTTTCACGATGCAGCCGTTTTCCGCGAAGTTACCGTACAACACAGCCAGGCCGCCATCTTTGCTGTAGGCGTGTTCCAGCGAGCGGATACAACCTTCCGCGCGATCGTCATCCAGCGTATCCCAACGGCAATCCTGCGAGAATGCCTGGGTGGTACGGATACCCGCCGGGCCTGCGCGGAACATCTTTTTCACCGCGTCATCTTTGGTCAGCATCACGTCATACCGATCGAGCGTTTGCGGCAGCGTCAGACCCAGCACGTTTTTCACGTCACGGTTCAGCAGCCCGGCGCGATCCAGTTCGCCTAAAATGCCCAGTACGCCGCCCGCACGGTGCACGTCTTCCATATGGTATTTCTGTGTACTCGGTGCCACTTTACACAGTTGCGGGACTTTGCGGGACAGCTTGTCGATGTCACTCATAGTGAAGTCGATTTCCGCTTCCTGCGCTGCCGCCAGCAGGTGCAGAACGGTGTTGGTGGAGCCGCCCATCGCGATATCCAGGGTCATGGCATTTTCAAACGCCGCCTTGCTGGCAATGTTGCGCGGCAGAGCGGAAGCGTCATCCTGCTCATAATAGCGTTTGGTCAGCTCAACGATACGCGAACCGGCATTGAGAAACAGTTGCTTACGGTCAGCGTGAGTAGCCAGCAACGAACCATTACCAGGCTGCGACAGACCCAGCGCTTCGGTCAGACAGTTCATCGAGTTCGCGGTGAACATCCCCGAGCAGGAGCCGCAAGTCGGACAGGCGGAACGCTCAACCTGTTCGCTTTGTGAGTCAGAGACTTTCGGGTCCGCGCCCTGAATCATTGCATCAACCAGATCGAGCTTGATGATTTGGTCAGAGAGCTTGGTTTTTCCGGCCTCCATCGGACCACCGGAAACAAAGATCACCGGAATGTTCAGACGCAGTGAGGCCATTAACATCCCGGGGGTGATTTTGTCGCAGTTAGAGATGCAGACCATCGCATCGGCACAGTGGGCATTAACCATATACTCGACCGAATCGGCAATCAGCTCGCGCGACGGCAGTGAATACAGCATGCCCCCGTGGCCCATGGCAATTCCGTCATCCACAGCAATGGTGTTGAACTCTTTTGCCACGCCGCCTGAAGCTTCAATTTGTTCGGCAACCAGCTTACCGAGATCGCGCAGATGCACGTGCCCCGGCACGAACTGGGTAAAGGAGTTCACCACAGCGATAATCGGTTTACCGAAGTCGTCATCGGTCATCCCGGTGGCGCGCCACAATGCGCGGGCACCCGCCATATTACGGCCATGGGTGGTGGTGGCAGAACGATACTTAGGCATGCTTGATTAACTCCCGTCTGTCTTTCCCCTGCATACTTCACGCCGCAGGTGCGTTGGCTGCCTCGCTCACCCCAGTCACTTACTAAAGTAAGCTCCAGAGGATTCGCTGCATTGCCGTCTTCCTGCAACGTAAATTATTTTGGGGAAATATTAATTTTGTTATTGGTTTACTGAATCCAACCAGCCGTATTTATCTTCCGTTTCGCCGGTGAAGAGGCCGAAGAAGGCCTGCTGGATGCGTTTGGTGACAGGGCCGCAACGGCCTTCGCCCACCTGGATACCATCGACGCTGCGTACTGGTGTGATTTCCGCCGCAGTACCGGACATGAATACTTCGTCAGCCAGATACAGCGATTCACGGGAAAGTACCTGCTCACGCACTTCGATATCGAGATCTTTCGCCAGCTTAATGATCGCGTCACGGGTGATACCTGGCAGCGCGGAAGAGGTAAATGGCGGGGTAAACAGAATTCCGTCTTTAACTTCAAACAGGTTTTCACCGGCACCTTCGGAGATGTAGCCATTCACGTCCAGCGCAATACCTTCCTGATAACCATGACGACGCGCTTCGCTACCCACCAGTAACGAAGACAAATAGTTACCACCTGCTTTAGCCGCAGTAGGGATAGTGTTTGGTGCAACACGGTTCCAGGAAGAAACCATGGCATCAATCCCCTGATCCAGAGCATCTGCACCAAGGTAAGCCCCCCACGGGAACGCAGCAATAATCACATCAGTGGTGTATCCCGCTGGCGGGTTAACGCCCATACCTACATCGCCAACAAAAACCAGCGGACGGATATAGGCGCTGGTCAGATTGTTTTTGCGGATCACCGCACGGCACGCTTCCATCAGTTCATCAACGCTCTGAGAGACCGGAAAACGATAGATCTTGGCTGAATCACGCAGGCGCTGCATGTGCTCGCGATGACGGAATACCACTGGTCCTTTGTGAGAGTCGTAGCAACGGATGCCTTCAAATACCGAAGTACCGTAATGCAGTGCGTGGGACATCACGTGAACCTTCGCGTCTTCCCAACGAATCATCTCGCCATTAGACCAAATGTAATCAGCTTTTTTCGTCGTCATTTTTCTTCCTTTTGCGCTCAGGCGCGGATTTGTTGTGATGTGGTTGTGCTCTGGCAGATAGCAACGTGTGCAACATCTACCAGTTTACTTAACTGACTAAACAGTAAGTCGACCGACCGGGGGCTGGCAACGGTCAATTCGATATTTATATTCTGCGCGTCGCTGGCCGCGATCATATTCATGGAGCACACCTGAAAACCGCGATGGCGTACCACGCGTAAAACACGTTCTAACGTTTCCGGATTGAAACGAGCCTCAACGGCGACCTGATGTTGCATCATGATAATTTCTCCAGCATTTCTGAGTTGCTGGCACCTGGTGGTACCAGAGGCCAGACATTCTCAAGTTCGTCGATTGAGACATGAAGCAGGTATGGCCCCTCACTGTTCAGCATAGTGTCGAGAGCCGCTTCAACCTGGTCTTTACGGGTGATGTGTTGACCTGGGATGCCGAAGGCACTGGCCAACATGAGGAAATCGGGGTTATCGGTGAGCGTGGTTTCGCTATAACGTTCCTGGAAAAACAGCTGCTGCCATTGTCGAACCATGCCTAACCGTTGGTTGTCGAGTAAGACGATCTTCAACGGCAATTGCTTGCGTTTTACGGTGCCCAGCTCCTGTACATTCATCATGAAGGAACCGTCACCGGAGATACAGATCACCGTATCATTCGGGCGAGCCACCTGTGCGCCAACAGCGGCAGGTAAACCAAAGCCCATCGTTCCCAGCCCACTGGAGGTGATGAAATTTTCCGGGCGGGAGTAGGTCATATGCTGTGCTGACCACATCTGATGCTGGCCAACATCCGTTGTAACAACGCTATCCGCAGGTTTACGGTCCGACAGCTGTTTTAACAACAACGGCGCATAGATGGCCTCACCCGGATGATCGTAACGCCAGGTATGCTCTGCGCGCAGTTCTGCACTGTGCTGACGCCAGGCGTCAACGTTCAGCGGTTGTTGTAATGCCGGTAGCAGCGTATTTAAATCGCCCTGTAACGCTACGTGCGCCTGACGCAGTTTGTTCATCTCAGCCGGATCGATATCCATGTGGATCACGCTGGCGTTCGGAGCGAAGGTGTTAAGCTTGCCAGTCACCCGGTCATCAAAACGAGCCCCTACAGCGATCAGTAAGTCGCATTCCTGCACCGCAAAATTCGCGGCCTTGGTTCCGTGCATCCCCAGCATTCCCAGGTAATACGGGTAATCAGCGTCAACTGCGCCCAGACCTTTCAGCGTACAAGCGACCGGTAATTGGGTCAGTGAGATAAATTCACGCAGGGCAGGAACTGCCTGCGCCATACCCACGCCACCGCCAACGTACAGGATTGGTTTTTGCGCCTGCGCCAGCATGTTACGCGCCTGCTCAACGTCAGCATGAGGGAATGCGGCCGCGTCTTCTACGGTCGTGAAATACGGCTCCAGCGTACCGCTGGCTAACTGGATATCTTTCGGGATATCAACCAGAACAGGCCCCGGACGGCCGGAATTCGCCACGTTGAAAGCTTCCGCCATAATGCGCGGCAACTCCTCCAGTGACTGGACCAGGAAGCTATGTTTGGTGCACGACAGCGACATACCAAGCACGTCCACTTCCTGAAACGCATCGGTTCCGATGAATGGTGCAGCAACCTGGCCTGTGATGGCCACAACAGGAACGGAATCTAACAGCGCATCAGCAAGCCCCGTAATCAGATTGGTAGCACCCGGACCGGAAGTGGCGATGCAGACACCGGTTTTACCCGTAGAACGGGCATAGCCAATAGCCGCCATCGCCGCGCCCTGCTCATGACGGCACAACAGGTGTTCTACGCCGCCGTCATACAACGCATCGTAAACCGGCATAATTGCGCCACCAGGATAACCGAAAACGGTTTTAACTCCCTGTGCACGCAACGCATGTACCACCCACTGAGCCCCATTCATAGTTACATCCCCGCCGTAAATCTTGAGAAACAGAATTTTATGCTGCCATTCATTTTCTGCTCCTCGTGTATGTTTTTAAGGTCAAAAAAAACCCCCGGACCTTTCGGTGCGGGGGTCTTAGTTCGTTAAGGCTTGTTTTCTAAGCCTTTCCTCGTCCAAGTGCAGCCCCGCACGGTGGGATAATAATCACCACCACGCTAATCACGACCAGGCTAATCACTCGTAGAAGGGCTGTCATTTTTGTATTTTCTTGCATCTTGTTCGAAGGAATGCCTAAAGAGTTACCATAGAATTTGCGAATAGCACAAGATATTTTTGTTTTCATTTTTCTGACACCGTTAACGGTTTAGATAAATAGCGTTGTTTTTTATACAAAAAAGATAAAATGAAAATATTTCACGTTTCAACGCATCAGCACAACCTGCGCTCCCTTCTCTCAGCACACTCATACGCATTTGCGAGCAAGATTCCAGACATGGCGCAAGCAATTCCTGATTACACTAAAACACAGGAATAAGCATCTAAAAACATCAATTATGCAGAATCTTGCCGATATCTATTGCGACATAATATTTCCATCAGGAGGGGTTATGTCACTATCGATTGTTCACACACGCGCCGCCCTCGGCGTGAATGCACCAGCCATTACCATCGAGGTACATATTAGTAATGGCCTGCCTGGTTTAACCATGGTGGGGTTACCTGAAACGACAGTGAAAGAGGCTCGCGATCGGGTACGCAGTGCAATTATTAATAGCGGGTATGAATTTCCGGCCAGGAAGATAACCATCAACCTGGCTCCGGCCGACCTTCCCAAAGAAGGGGGGCGATATGATTTACCTATCGCCGTTGCGCTTCTGGTCGCCTCTGAGCAGCTTACAACACATAATCTCGATACTTATGAGTTGTTAGGTGAATTAGCGCTTACAGGCGCTTTACGCGGCGTTCCAGGCGCTATATCAAGTGCAACCGAAGCGATTCGTGCAGGCCGGCGAATCATTGTCGCTAAAGAGAATGCCGCAGAGGTTGGCCTAATACACGGTGAAGGGTGCTTGATTGCCGATCACCTGCAGGCGGTATGCGCCTTCCTGGAAGGAAAGCATGATTTAGACAAACCACAGTCTGCAGACTTTACCGCTGAACCTTCGCCAGAGGATCTCAGTGATGTCATCGGTCAGGAACAGGGTAAACGGGGGCTGGAGATCACCGCCGCAGGTGGTCACAACCTCCTGTTTATCGGCCCTCCGGGTACGGGCAAGACCATGCTGGCCAGTCGCCTCAGAGGACTGCTTCCTCCACTTAGCAACGATGAGGCGCTGGAAAGTGCAGCTATCCTCAGTCTGATCAATTCCGATACGATACAAAAACAGTGGAAGCAACGCCCTTTTCGTTCTCCCCATCACAGTGCTTCATTAACCGCAATGGTGGGGGGTGGTTCTATTCCCGCACCGGGAGAGATCTCCCTGGCGCATAACGGTATATTATTTCTGGATGAATTACCTGAGTTTGAGCGACGCACGCTGGATGCACTGCGTGAGCCTATTGAGTCTGGACAGATCCATTTGTCCCGCACACGGGCTAAAATAACCTATCCAGCGCGTTTTCAACTGATTGCTGCTATGAATCCTAGCCCAACGGGCCATTATCAGGGGAACCATAACCGCTGCAGTTCAGAACAGACGCTGCGTTATCTCAATCGACTATCAGGACCTTTTCTTGATCGCTTTGATCTCTCCCTCGAAATCCCCTTGCCACCCCCCGGCATACTCAGCCAGTGTGCGGTGAAAGGAGAAGACAGCGCTACGGTAAAACAACGCGTTCTGGCTGCACGGGAACGTCAGTACCAGCGGCAAAATAAGTTAAATGCGTATCTGAACAGTCAGGATATACATAAGTTTTGCATGCTTCGTAGAGATGATGCGCACTGGCTTGAGGAGACGTTAGCTCGTCTTGGATTGTCCATCCGCGCCTGGCTACGCCTGATAAAAGTCGCACGTACCATTGCGGATATCGAACAGTGCGACCATATCACCCGCCTGCACTTACAGGAGGCCGTTGCTTATCGGGCGATAGACCGGTTATTAATTCACCTGCAGAAATTACAGGCATAAAAAAAGGGCTTACGCCCTTTTTTTATCAATCATCAGATTCGGTGTAATCTTCTGCACCTTCTACCTGAGGTTTCCCGCCAGACAGAGTATGGAAGCGTTTCGGACGCTTAATACGCGTCATGTACTTGGACCACACACGTTCAGCTTCAGTAACCGGTTCACGTTCACCGCGGCATACCGCAACAAACAATTTTTCTTCTTCAGTTACTGGCTCACGTTTGCCCAGATCCAGCTCGTTGAAGGCATAGCCATGACGCTCAAGCAGCTGTGCCTCTTTAATGGTGAAATCACCATGACGGGAGAATCCGCGGGGGTAATATTTATTGTCGAAATATCGATTAGTCGTCGTAAAGCTTTCCGCCATCCTGCACGCTCCTAATTCTTTGGCCGAGCTATTTATGGCGCGGAGTATTAGTTACGCTTGACAGAGCGTCAAACAAAAGATTTAAATCATCACGACAAATAATTTTATGGAGCGCGTTGTGGATACGGAATTGTTAAAAACTTTCCTGGAAGTTAGCCGGACACGCCACTTTGGTCGGGCAGCTGAAGCGCTCTACCTGACCCAGTCGGCAGTCAGTTTTCGGATCAGACAACTGGAAAATCAACTGGGTGTGAACCTGTTCACCCGACACAGAAACAATATTCGTTTGACCGCTGCGGGTGAAAAATTATTGCCTTACGCAGAAACACTGATGAATACGTGGCAAGCAGCACGTAAGGAAGTCGCGAATACCTCGCGGCACAACGAGTTTTCGATCGGTGCCAGTGCATCCCTTTGGGAATGCATGCTCAATGACTGGTTGCGGCGTTTATACCAATCTCAGGAGCCACAATCCAGCCTGCAGTTTGAAGCGCGAATAGCTCAGCGCCAGTCGTTAGTAAAGCAGCTCCATGAAAGACAGCTGGATCTGCTAATTACCACAGAAACCCCAAAAATGGACGAATTTAGCAGCCAACTGTTGGGATATTTTACGCTGGCGCTTTATTGTAGTGCCCCTTCGCAAACCAAAGATGAACTGAATTATCTGCGTCTGGAATGGGGACCGGATTTTCAGCAGCACGAAGCGGGATTGATTGCAGGAGATGAAGTGCCGGTACTTACCACCAGTTCTGCGGAACTGGCAAGACAGCAACTTTCTGTAATTAAGGGGTTTAGTTGGCTTCCCGTCAACTGGGCCAGAACCAAAAGCGATCTTCACACGGTTAGCGACAGTACGACGCTTTCACGTCCGCTATATGCGGTTTGGCTGCAAAATAGCGACAAACATGCGCTAATTCGCGATCTGCTGAAAACAAATATTTTGGAAGATTAATGAAAACACTGGCAAGGATGCCGGGAAACAATGAACAGGAAGATCTCGAACAAAATGTTCAGGTAAAAAAAAATCCTTAGCAAAAATGCTAAGGATTATTTCTGGCAGGGGCGGAGAGACTCGAACTCGCGACACCCGGTTTTGGAGACCGGTGCTCTACCAACTGAGCTACGCCCCTAAATTTTCTTATCATTAAGCCTGCTTAGTAGCAGGCTTAATTTTCTAATAAGTGGCGGAACGGACGGGACTCGAACCCGCGACCCCCTGCGTGACAGGCAGGTATTCTAACCAACTGAACTACCGCTCCACCGAAT
>NZ_JBKGLW010000015.1:0-98172 GCF_046555775.1 Citrobacter sp. U14242 | reverse complement strand
GCCACAGTCATCTCGGCGGGGTCAGTCCGGAGGCCTTTGAACAGGCCTCGTCGTGAGGTCAGGATATGTCTACAGTCATGGGGTCAGTCCAGTCTACCGGGGTGGGGTCAGTCCACCCAGTGTTTCGCAGTGGCGAAAATTACCTTCTTTCAGGGCGTACAGTGCTTCAGTCAATAATGCGTGATTTAGTGATGGGAACATGATTAGTATCTCCCTTCAACGTGTTAATCGATTCGCTAATTTAAGGTTGATCCATTCATCAATTTCAGATTCGAGCCAGGCGACACTGGCTGGCCCAATTTTTATAGAGTGAGGAAATGTACCGTCTTTCATGTACAGATAAATTTGTGAACGTTTCAAACCGGTTTTTACTTCCACTTGTTTCAGGCGTAATAACTGATGAGATGTCATAGCTTCCTCCAGTTCTGAAATGGAGATAACAAAGAAGCATAGAGGGATGATGGAAGGAAGTATTTGAGACCGTATTACGTGGGCAGTTACTCGTAATAAGGATTAGGGTCTAAAATGATTTTATCGTAATTTAGACTTTGGTGAACCGCGTTCAAGAGCAGTCTTTAATGTGTCGCCGCTCAACCGATCAGTGATCCCTTCGACTAATGCCCATTGCTCGAAAATAGACAGTAGTTTATATGGTTGGCTTATTAGCGAGCCGATTTTTTCATTATGTTTGCATGAAAGCCAGAACATACGAGATAATGGCGTAGAGATACGGGGCAAAGGTGGTTGTAATTGTTCCTTAATTGATTGGTAACTAACTATTTTTTCGACTTCTTCAAACTTTATGACAAAGCAGGCATCAGGTGGTAAATCATAAATAGGGAAATAATTATGGCAATCAAGAGATGATTGTTTTTTCAGGGGTAAGTATTTGTTGTGTTCTCTTCTAGGGAGTTTTTTAATTTGTTCATTGAGCCTTTCTCTCCATGTTCTTTTTGTAACTATTTGATAAACATCTTCCTTTATGTTAACTGTAATTCCGTAGTTGGTTTTTTTTAATGGTGATGGTATTTTTAATTCATTGGCCAGTAAGTTTTGAATTAAGAAAAACTCGTAACCTAATAGCGGTGTATCTAGAATCATATTTTCTGGATTAATGTAAATGCCTTCCGTTTTGACAGTGAAATTTCTGCCATTCAGGAAGCATTTCTTCTCTAAAACACACAACCTGTTGATAATGTTATCACTAATCGTGCTCAGGATAGGTTTGTTTTTAAATGTTTTCACTCTTCTCAATATAACAAATGATTGGAAGTAAATTGACAAACTTATCTTTCTTGAGAGTGCATTTCTATATATGTCCGCTTCGCTTATTTTTATTTTATTATTTTCATTAATAAAATTAACAGCCTCTTTTAATGTTAGCCAGCAAAATATATTTTTTTCCACGGTTCGAATTCCTATGTATGTTATCTGCATTTTGATACAAGATGAATTCTTTATCGCTCGTCATATAATTCATGTTCATTTTTAGTCTTGTTCTCTGGTGCCTGATATTGGAGTTATTAAGGTTGTGTGTGGTAAATCCCAGAATAAAGTTTATGTTTTAAAAGGGCGTGTATTTAAATAGTTATAAATGCTTGCGGAGAAACAAAATAAAAATGCAGTAAGTACAATGCTTTTGAATCCAAAGTTCGAATATATTACTCCTAGAATGCTACTTGATATAAAAACGGAGAAGTATGTCACAGCACTATTAAGTCCCATTACGCTGCCTTTTTCATTTTTCCCGGCAATATTTAATTTTGTTATTATATTATTCACTGCAATGTGATTTATGCTCCCTAAGATTGTTATGGAAATAGAAATCCAAAAAAAACTCTCTGAAAAAAGCATGAAAGAATAACTTAAACTTAACAATAATAAATTAACACCCAAGTCCATTTTTTCACATGCTGCTTTTAGTTTTCCTCTAAATACTGCTACACTACCAAATCCCAATCCATATAAAATTGACAAGACGCCATTGGAGCTTAACGGCTGCTTTAATTTGGTGAATATAAAGTCACCAAGGAAAGAGTAGACACCATAAAATGAAGTCATAGTTGCCATGCAAATAATCAGTAAGTGAACTATTTCTTTGTTATTAAGTGTGGATAGGGGCGTTTTGGTTTTATTCGTTACTTGTGTATCTTCATGGGTGATAAAGTGAATAACGGATGCTGATAAAATATTAAGGATTGATAGTATAAGAAAGGCATATCTCCAACTTGTATTTTCTGCAATTAATGATGAGAATGAAACACCTGCAACTAGACTCAATGTCCATCCAACTAAAACAACACCAATTGTTTTTCTTTCAAGAGAAGGAGGCGCTATATGGGAAGCTGCTACATATATTGCAGGTATTGCAATTCCAGTAAAAACACCGACAAAAAATTGAGATGTAATCAAAGTAAGTAAATTGGGACTAGTTGCGCTAAGTAGAACCGATAGTGAGATAATAGTCATTGATATTTTGATAGATCTAAATGCTCCGAATATGTCTATGTATCTAGCTAAAAACAGAGCACTCAAACAAGTGCCTAGCCCAAAGGCAGAGGAAGCCAGCATGACATCTGGAACTGATGAACCAAAGGATATTGCAACGACTGGAGCTATAGGACCGAGCATCAACGAGTTTGATCCAATGATTCCAATACAGAAGGTTAAGACATACGCAGTTATGGGTATAGCCTCTTGTTTTTTTCTTTCAAGATTAGTGGGGGTTGCCATTCTTTTTATCCTCTGTAATACTTAATATTATTCAGCGTTGTTGATTATTACATTAATTCTTTTCAGTAAAAAGAGGGTGGTGTTTTATGAAGAAAAATACAGAAAATATTAAGCATAATGCCCAAGGTGCGAGGGAGATCGATGCTGTAGACAGAAGATTATTAACCGAAATGGTGCGAGATTCAGCGTTGAGCTATGCAGAACTAGGAAAAAAGGTATCTTTGTCTGCTCCCGCTGTTCACGAAAGGGTCAAGCGTCTTAAAAATAGTGGTGTTATAAAAAAAAGCTCAGTAATAATTGACCCGATATCATTAGGTAAAAGCTTGGTTGCATTTATTCATGTAAATACCTCAGGATGGGGTATGACTAGTGAACTATTGAAACTATCAGAATATCCAGAAGTTGAAGAGATACATTCAATTGCTGGCGATGCTTCTTTGATTATGAAAGTAAGGACAGTAGATGCCAGGTCCTTAGAAATTCTAATCGCAAAACTATATGGATTGCCTGGGGTTTCGTCAACGAAAACGTCTATTGTCCTATCAACTTACTTAGAGCGTACAATACAACCTGAGGTTAGCGATGATTTATTATTTCCAATGCCAGATAGATAGATTTGTAAAAAGCATAAGAGCTTAAAAATTAACTTCATTAAAAGGTGTAAATATGATTTCTGAGTATACATTTCGTCTTGCCACTACTGATGATATCAGTAAGATTGTAGAATTTACCATAAGTGAGGCTAAGGAATCCCAGGGGAGTGAGGTTGATATTAATTGCGTTGAGAGAGGTGTATCAGCAGCGTTTCTTGAATCACCAAAGTCATGTTATTGGGTGTTGGAAGATACTAAAAATAATATTGTTGCTAATGTTTCAATTGTTAAGGAATGGAGTGATTTTTATGGTGGTGACTATTGGTGGATTCAAAGTTTTTATATTATTCCAGAACAAAGAGGGAGAGGGATTTCTGATTACATCATGGAGTGTGTTGCGAATCAAGCTAGGTCAGAAGATGCTTTAGAGATTCGACTTTATGTTCATGAATCAAATAAAATTGCAATTAGGGCATACAAACGGTGTGGTTTTTGTAAAACAGAATATATTATGTTTAACCTTAAGCTTTAATATATATTGGTATCATGGAAAATATCTAGAGTTTCATTTTGTCAAGATTATTTCATTGGTGGCAGTGTCAGTCTGAGCAGATAAAGCCACCAATGATTTACGTTATAAATCTAGCTTTCCATTAATTGAAAAAATATGGTGGTACGTATGCTTTCTGGCAAGTAGATAGATAATCCGACCACCATTGCATCATCGCTTTCCTCGCGTCCAGATATTCAGCTTTGTGTATGTAAGCCGCACGTACACTGTTACGTTCCTGATGGCTCATCTGCCTTTCAACTGCATCCTGCGGCCAAACGCCAGACTCCATTAGGGCACTACAGGCCATTGCCCGGAATCCGTGGCCGCAGATTTCATCTTTCGTGTCATAATCCATCAAGCGCAGCGCCTTGTTGACCGTGTTTTCGCACATGGGTTTATACGGATTATGGTCACCGGGGAATATCAGTTCCAGATGCCCGGATATATCCCGTATCTGTTTCAGTATAGCGATGGACTGACGGGAGAGGGGAACGATATGTGGCGTGCGTATTTTTGCTCCACGTCCGGAATAACGTACTCCGGGGATAGCCTCACGAGTGGCAGGAATGGTCCAGATTTTGTTTTTGAAATCGATCTCAGACCAACGGGCAAAGCGCAACTCGCTGGAACGGATGAACAAGTGCAGAGTAAGTGATACTGCCAAACGGGTTAATTCTCTCCCTCGCGTGTAGCCCCCAATGCGAATCAACAGTTCCGGTAGTTTCTCCAGCGGAAGGGCAGGGTAGTGGTGTTTAACGAGCGGGGCGATTATACCGTCCAGATTAGCTGCCGGATTATGCTCTATCAACTCCTGATGCACGGCATGACGCATGATATTGCACATATGCTGTCGGGTTCGTGCCGCCACTTCCAGCAGACCTTTTTTCTCAATACCTTTCAGCAGGTCGATGAAATGGCGGGTTTTCAATTCTGTGACTGGCAGGCGTCCAATTATCGGGAAGATATGATTGTCCATGCTGGCAAGCAGGCGGGTTGCATGGTTCTCCGACCATGTGCGGTTGCTTTTATGCCAACTTAGCGCCACTGATTTGAAGGTTTCCTCTGGTGAGGCAGTGGTTCTTTCTAGAGAGCGTTGTTAAGCTGGGTTGATTTTTTGTGCCAGCATTTTACGGATACCGTCATGTTGCTGACGTGCATCGGCCAAAGACACATCAGGATATGCACCTAAGCCGAGCCGGGATTCTATTCGATTGAAACGATATTTGAGATACCAGAGGCGTGAACCGCCAGGCTTGACGCAGAGACAGCCCATGCGGGTTGGTCAGTTTAAAGGATTTATCAGAAGGCTTGAGGCTACGGATTTTTGTGTCGGACATGGACATAGGGTGGTCACTCCATCATCGAACTGAAATTTCGCCGGATGCGCATCGGGAAAGTTTTTCACGCTAACCTATTGGAACCAAATTGCATAGGGACTTATAGTTACCAGTTCTGATAATACCCGGTCTGTAAAATATCCACCTGTATGCCAGGTGAATTTACCGAAAACTAAAAAGCAAAAAGCCCGCTCAAGTTTCCTTAAGCAGGCTTCTTAAATATGGCTCCTCTGACTGGACTCGAACCAGTGACATACGGATTAACAGTCCGCCGTTCTACCGACTGAACTACAGAGGAATCGTGTGAACGGGGCGAATATTAGCGATGCCTGTCTGCGTTGTCAAAGCCTGAATGGATATTTGCGATCGTTTGCTGAAATATTCCTCATTTCGTCGCTTATTCAGACGCAGACGGTTGTTTTATACACTTTTCACGTTCAGGACGTGGGTATTTCCACAGCCAACGGCCTGTGACCATTCGCCAGTAAAATAACGCGGCCCGTACTGCCCAGTCGAAGAACATCCCCATCCAGACGCCAACGACACCCCATCCTAATACGATCCCGAGGGTGTAGCCGGCGACAACACGACAGCCCCACATCCCCAACATGGAGACCCACATAGCGAAACGGGCGTCACGTGCACCTTTAAATCCAGCAGGAAGAACCCATGATGCTGCCCATATCGGCATAAATGCCGCATTCAGCCAAATCAGGATGACAATGACCTCTTTTACATCCTGATCGTGGGTATAAAATGAAGCCATCACGCCAGCAAACGGGGCGGTTAGCCAGGCGATGGCGGTTAATCCGATTGTGGAGAGCCAGAATACATGTCGCAACTGGATTTCTGCCTGAGCAATCTGTCCATTTCCCAGACGTCTGCCGGTAATGATGGTAGACGCGGAACCTAACGCGTTTCCCGGCAGGTTGATCAGTGCCGCTATCGAAAAGGCAATGAAGTTACCGGCAATGACGCTGGTACCCATACCTGAAACAAACATCTGCGTAAGTAACTTGCCACCGTTAAACAGGACTGACTCTATACTGGCAGGAATGCCAATCCCCATGACTTCCCAGATGATGGCAAGATTCAGCGGTTTAAAATAGCTCTTCAGGGGAATGCGCAGCGCTGGGTTAAATCCAATCATCAGCACCCATATAATGGCGATGGCACCAATGTAACGTGAAATCGTCAACCCCAGACCTGCGCCGACAAATCCCAGCCCTTGCCAGGAAAAAATGCCGTAGATCAGAATGCTACTGATGATAATGTTCAGGATATTCATACCACCGTTAATCAATAACGGTATTTTGGTATTTCCGGCACCGCGCAGTGCGCCGCTGCCAATTAACGCAATTGCCGCAGCAGGGTAGCTGAGCACGGTTAATTCCAGATAGGTTAGCGCCAGCGCTTTTACCTCAGGGGTGGCTTCTCCAGCAACGACATCAATAATCTGTTCACCGAAATAGTGAATCACCGCCGCCAGTACGACCGCAAATATCGTCATGATCACCAGTGATTGTCTGGCTGCGGCTCTGGCGCGTCGGCGATCGCGCTTTCCGAGACTAAAAGCAACCACTACCGTCGTGCCAAGGTCGATGGCGGCGAAAAATGCCATGATGACCATGTTGAAACTGTCGGCGAGCCCGACGCCTGCCATAGCTTCTTTACCCAACCAGCTCACCAGGAAGGTGCTCAGTACTCCCATCAAGAGTACACAGGTGTTTTCCAGAAAAATGGGGACAGCAAGCGGGGTAATTTCGCGCCAAAAGAGAACTTTATAACGCTTGCGTTTGGCATACCAGGGTGTGCGGGATGCGACCTGGCGTAAGACTGCGGAGACGTTCAAAGTGGACCTTAATGAAGAAAGTTGAAACCTCATTTCAAATGATGAGGGAGAATCAAAAAAGCTGCAAAGTTTTTTCCATTTAAAATGTCTGTAAATGCAACAAACTGTCGAGAGAAGCATCAATTGATCCCCAATGTAGGAATTGGGGTTTGACAAAAGTTTTTTCGCCGCTAAGATAAGCCTCCACAACGATTCCTCTGTAGTTCAGTCGGTAGAACGGCGGACTGTTAATCCGTATGTCACTGGTTCGAGTCCAGTCAGAGGAGCCATATTTAAGAAGCCTGCTTAAGGAAACTTGAGCGGGCTTTTTGCTTTTTAGCTTTTCGGTAAATCCACCTGACATGCAGGTGGATATTTTACAGATCGGGTATTATCAGAACTGGTAGCTGGCGGTGAGGCTGACGTTACGTGGCTCACCATAGACGATAGAGCCTTCGACATTAGTATCGTAGGTTTTATCGAACAGGTTATTGATATTGCCCTGAATGGCGAAGTTCTTCGTTACCTGGTAGCGAGTGAATAAATCCACCAGCGCGTAACTTCCCTGTTCTGCACGGAACGTGCCGTATGGCGTCACGGTATCGCTGTACACGCGATTCTGCCAGTTAACTCCGCCCCCCACGGTCAGTGCCGGCAGGGCAGGCAGGTTATAACGGGTGAACAATTTTACCGTAGTCCGCGGCAGGTTCGGATTGACTGCATTGCCTTCGTTATCATCCGCAACGTACCGCGTTGCGCCAAAAGTCATCTGCCAGTTATCCGTGATCGCACCATTCACTTCGAATTCAACGCCCTTGCTGACCGTTCCGTCCACCGCTTTATAGGCGGTGTCGCCATTGCTACCAGCGATTGGTACGCCGGTTGATTGCGCCACGTTATCCTGCTCAATACGGAATACGGCGAGGGTGGTGGTTAAACGGCTGTTCATCCAGTCTGATTTCAGACCCACCTCGTAGTTGTTGCCGGTAATAGGGGAGAGATATTTACCGGAACTGTCGCGTTTGTTCTGCGGCTGGAAGATAGAGGTATAGCTGGCGTAAGTGGACCAGTTATCATCGATGTCATAAACCAGACCCGCATAGGGCGTAGTGTGGTTTTGTTCCATGCTGTAGGCCAGGGTATCGATACGCCAGTTGGTATAGCGCGCGCCGACGATCAAATGCAATGGGTCGGCCAGCGAAATGCGTGTCGCGGCGTACAGCGATTTCATGTGCGTGGTATCGTCCTGGGCCAGCGATTGCGGATTCCAGTTGGTTTCCGGGAAGTTACCGTCGTAGGTATAGAAGCTACCGATTTCATTGGGGAATACGTTCGCCCACGAGCTCTCATAGCGGTTATTCTGCTTGCTGTAGCTACCGCCCAGCATCAGGTTATGCTGACGACCAAACAGATCGTAGCCACCATCGGCAAAGAGATCGACGGCATCGACTTTTCGCTTGCCGCTGTTCCAGCCTGTTCCGCCAACGTAATCATAGCCCGGTCCATAGTTGCCATAGGGACCAATCAGTGTGCCGTCAGCTTTATTAACGTAAGCGTCGACGTACATCATCTTGCTGTCGAACTTGACCTCAGAGTGTGTAGCATTCAGGGTTGTTTGCCAGGTATCCGCGAAACGCTGTTTGAGTGTCACGAAGACTTTGTTGATGTCTTTGTCATTGTAGGTCCAGTCCGGCGCGGTGCTGCGCGAGCGGTCATAGCTGTTTTTGCTGCCATCGGTATTCCAGCGCGGCAAGCCGCCCCAGGTTGGGCTGTTGATATCAATACGCTGGTATTCGTAACCAGCTGACAGGCTGGTGGTGTCGCCCAGATCGGCATCGACAATCCCCGAGAAAAACATTTTTTCACTGTTATAGCGGTCAAGCCAGGAGTCGTTATTTTGATAACCTGCCACAATGCGGGCGCGCACGTTGCCGTCTGCTGTCAATGGGCTTTGCAAATCCGTTACATAGCGTTGCTTATTCCAACTGCCGTATTCCGCGGAGACATTCCCCGTGAACTCGCGGCTGGTTGCATGTTTACGGATCATGTTAATAGATGCCGAAGGATTCCCCGTGCCGGTCATTAACCCGTTTGCACCACGAACCACTTCAACACGTTCAAACAAGGCTGTGTCAGAAAGGGCATCGCCGAGGTTCCAACGGGATTCAAAATAGGTCGGGATCCCATCGACCATGTAGTTATCGATCTGGAATCCGCGAGAGAAATAGCTGCTGCGGTCAGAGTCCGCCTGGCTTTTGCTGATCCCCAGTGTGTTGTCCATCACATCGCCCAGTGTCTGGAGTTGCTGATCTTCCATACGCTGTTGGCTGATGATGCTGACAGATTGCGGGATATCTCGCTGTGTCATTTGCATTTTTGTGCCTGCGGATGTCGATTTAACGCTGTAATCTTGCTCATCACGGGATGTGGCGGAGGCTGAACCATCAACGATCACCGTCTCTTCTGCGGAGGCGGCGAGGCTGGTGCAAGGCAATAACGCAGCCGTAATACAGGCGGCCAGGAGGGATGGGACAATGGCAGAACGAGGCTGTTCGTCCCTGTAGTGTGTTGTGAAAGACATCGGAAAGTCCTTGATAATTATTAATATTAAGTTCTAATCACGTGAGTGCGTAATGAACCCTTTGGCTGTTAATTATTTGCCGTGCATGAGAATGCAAATGCGAAATATACGCATTCATATTCAATGTGTAAACAAATGCTACGTATAAATGAAATATTGTTTCAGTACTATGTCTGAGCGATAGCGCCGGGAAATGGTTATAAGAACAGCACTGGCAGGGCTTTTGGCTTAAAAAATCGAGGGTTAAAGTTGAAAGAGCGTGAGTAACTCGCTCATACTCTATACTCGCAGAGTCACCCGGCGTAGCATGACACAACGCATGGGCTCTTAATGAAAAAGGAAAACGTCGTGGCAGAAGAAACTATATTCAGCAAAATTATTCGTCGTGAAATTCCGTCGGACATCGTATACCAGGATGAGCTGGTCACTGCGTTTCGTGATATTTCACCTCAGGCACCAACGCATATTCTGATCATCCCGAACGTTTTAATCCCAACCGTCAACGATGTGACGGCAGAGCATGAGCAGGCGCTGGGCCGAATGATTACCGTGGCGGCGAAAATTGCTGAGCAGGAAGGCATTGCCGAAGATGGGTACCGTTTGATTATGAATACCAACCGTCACGGCGGTCAGGAGGTGTATCACATTCATATGCATCTGCTGGGTGGACGTGCGCTTGGTCCAATGCTCGCGCATAAAGGTCTTTAATAATGACCAGAGGATGCATTGCGCTTACGTTGGGTCTGCTGTTGCTGGCTGGCTGTCGTTCACACCCGGAAATTCCGGTCAGTGATGAGCAGTCTCTGGTGATGGAATCAACAGTACTGGCGGCGGGTATAACCGCAGAGCCGCCTGAGTTAACAACGTCTGATATTCAGGCTTCTGCATCCTCACGACTCTATAACGAAAGACAAGAACCTGTCACCGTTCATTATCGGTTTTACTGGTATGACGCCAGAGGGCTGGAGATGCACCCTCTGGAAGCGCCACGCAGCATGACTATTCCGGCTCGTTCGTCGGTAACGCTGTACGGCAGCGCCAATTATCTGGGGGCGCACAAGGTTAGGCTTTATCTTTATCTGTAAGGGGTGAATCTTGAAGATCAAAATGAATCGCTACGCATTGATTGCCGCGCTGGCGATGTTTCTCTCCGGTTGTGTGGCTCAACGTGAGCCAGCGCCGGTAGAGGAAGTGAAGCCGGTGCCGGAACAACCCGCACAACCGCAACAGCCAGTGCCGGTTGTGCCAACGGTACCTACTATACCGCAGCAACCGGGTCCGATTGAACACGAGGACCAAACGGCGCAGCCAACCCCACGTCAGCGTCATTATGACTGGAACGGGGCAATGCAGCCGATGGTCGGCAAAATGCTGCAAGCTGAGGGTGTGAAAGCGGGAGGCGTACTGCTGGTTGATAGCGTAAATAACCGTACCAACGGCTCCTTGAACGCAGGTGATGCCACCGAGACTTTGCGAAACGCACTGGCGAATAATGGTAAATTTACCCTGGTTTCTGCACAGCAGTTGGCAGTAGCCAAGCAGCAGTTGGGTCTGTCGCCGAACGATAGCCTGGGAACACGCAGCAAAGCGATTGGTATTGCCCGTAACGTTGGTGCTCAGTATGTGCTCTATTCCAGCGCTTCCGGTAACGTCAATGCACCTTCGCTGCAAATGCAATTAATGCTGGTACAAACTGGCGAGATAATCTGGTCAGGTAAAGGTGCCGTTCAGCAACAATAACAGACTGACGCGCGATGAAGTTTTGTCGCGCTATTTCCCGCAGTATCATCCCGTCGTACCCAGCCAAAGCGGTTTGAGCGGCGGGAGCTGCATCATCGAACATCAGGCCCACCGTTTAGTGCTGCGCTGTCATCACGATCCTTACGCGCCAGAATCGCATTTTCTACGCCAGTATCACGCGTTAAAACAACTGCCTGAGAATCTTGCCCCCAGCCCCCGTTTTTATACGCGGGGGTGGATGGCAGTCGATTTTTTTCACGGTAAGGTAGAATCCAGATTACCGGAAGCCGACGAACTCGCAGGCTTACTGTATTATTTGCATCAGCAACCCCGTTTGGGTTGGCGAATCAGCCTGTTGCCACTGCTCGAACAGTACTGGCAGTGTAGCGATCCGACGCGCCGAACGCCGCGCTGGTTGCAACTGCTAAAGCGGCTAAGAACCAAAGGTGAGCCTCGCCCCTTACGATTGGGACCATTGCATATGGATGTTCACGGCGACAATATTGTACGCACGGCGTCGGGACTACGGTTAATCGACTGGGAATATGCCGGAGACGGTGATATAGCTCTGGAACTCGCGGCAGTGTGGGCCGCGGATGAATCTCAGCGCCGACAGCTGGTTCATGCCTATGCCAAACATGCGCATAGTGAACCCGATGTCCTGTGGCGGCAGGTCAGGCGTTGGCAGCTGTGGGTGATGATGCTGAAGGTGGGATGGTTCGAGTATCGCTGGCAACAAACCGGCGATCGACAATTTATCAGGCTGGCCGATGAAACCTGGCGGCAGCTAACAATAAAAGGATAAGGAGAGCAGTGTGGGCCCAGTAATGTTGGATGTCGAAGGGTATGAGCTGGACGCTGAAGAGCGTGAGATTCTGGCGCATCCACTGGTAGGTGGGTTAATCCTCTTTACCCGAAATTATCATGACCCGGAACAGCTACGTGAGCTGGTTCGCCAGATCCGTGCCGCGTCGCGCAATCATCTGGTGGTGGCAGTGGATCAGGAAGGGGGACGCGTCCAGCGTTTTCGTGAAGGTTTCACCCGTCTGCCTGCGGCGCAATCTTTTGCTGCACTGCATGGGCTGGAAGAGGGGGGCAAACTGGCTCAGGAAGCTGGATGGCTGATGGCCAGTGAAATGATCGCGATGGATATTGATATTAGCTTTGCGCCCGTTCTGGATGTGGGGCATATCAGTGCTGCGATTGGTGAACGTTCTTATCATGCCGAACCCGCGAAAGCGTTGGCGATGGCAACCCGCTTTATTGATGGCATGCATGCGGCCGGTATGAAAACGACCGGAAAACACTTCCCCGGACATGGCGCAGTGACGGCGGATTCGCATAAAGAAACGCCAACCGATCCGCGTCCGCAAGCCGAGATCCGCGCGAAAGATATGTCGGTATTCCAGACGTTAATCACTGAAAACAAACTGGATGCCATTATGCCAGCGCACGTCATTTACAGTGATGTAGACCCGCGACCCGCGAGCGGCTCACCCCACTGGCTGAAAACGGTGCTTCGCCAGGAGCTCGGTTTCGAGGGCGTGATTTTCTCCGACGATTTGTCGATGGAAGGCGCAGCAATTATGGGGAGCTACGCAGAGCGCGGGCAGGCATCACTGGATGCAGGTTGCGATATGATCCTGGTCTGCAATAATCGTAAGGGTGCGGTCAGTGTTTTAGATAATCTGTCGCCGATCAATGCAGAACGTGTTACACGTTTGTATCATAAAGGTTCATTTTCACGTCAGGAACTGATGGACTCGGCTCGCTGGAAGACAGTAAGCGCCCAGCTCAACCAGCTTCATGAGCGTTGGCAGGAAGAGAAAGCAGGTCATTAACGCAAGTTTGCGAGGATGCGATGATTATCTATTTACACGGTTTTGACTCTAACAGTCCGGGCAACCACGAGAAAGTATTGCAACTGCAATTCATTGACCCGGATGTCAGGCTGATTAGCTACAGTACACGGCATCCTAAACATGATATGCAGCATCTGCTGAAAGAAGTAGATAAAATGTTGCAGCTTAATGTGGATGATCGACCGTTGATTTGCGGTGTTGGGCTGGGGGGATATTGGGCTGAACGGATTGGTTTCCTGTGTGATATTCGTCAGGTGGTGTTTAACCCTAACCTGTTCCCGTATGAGAATATGGAAGGGAAAATCGACAGGCCGGAAGAGTATGCTGATATCGCCACAAAATGTGTGACCAACTTCCGCGAGAAGAATCGCGATCGCTGCCTGGTTATTCTGTCACGCCATGATGAAGCCTTGAACAGCCAGCGTTCGTCGGAGGCGCTACATCATTACTATGAAATTGTATGGGATGAAGAACAAACCCATAAATTCAAAAATATCTCTCCACATTTGCAGCGAATCAAAGCGTTTAAGACGCTAGGTTAATCCTCAATGAGCGTTTAAAAAACCAGCCTTCGGGCTGGTTTTTTTGTCCTAAAAGTTTGGGTTGTCTATCTTTTCAGCATCAAAACTTGATACATATCAATTTTGGTATGACCAATGCACCGTTCGTGTTATTCTCAGTCTCGAAGAACATTTTCATTGCTGTAACTTATTGTTAATTAAAGGCTATGCTAATAACTTTTAATTAACAATTGGTTAATAAATTTGAGGGGGTCACGTTGACTACACCATTGAAAAGGATCGTGATTGTCGGCGGCGGTGCTGGCGGGCTGGAAATGGCGACGCAGTTGGGTAAAAAACTGGGTCGTAAGAAAAAGGCAAAAATCACGCTGGTAGACAGAAACCACAGCCACCTGTGGAAACCGTTGCTGCATGAAGTGGCAACCGGATCGCTGGATGAAGGTGTCGATGCGCTGAGCTATCTGGCACATGCCCGTAACCACGGGTTCCAGTTCCAGTTGGGTTCGGTGATGGATATCGATCGTGAAGCGAAGACCATTACCATTGCTGAGCTGCGAGACGAGAAAGGCGATCTGCTGGTTCCTGAGCGTAAAGTGCCATATGACACGCTGGTGATGGCACTGGGCAGTACGTCCAACGATTTCAACACGCCGGGCGTCAAAGAGAACTGTATTTTCCTCGATAACCCGCACCAGGCGCGTCGCTTCCACCAGGAAATGCTGAATCTGTTCCTGAAATATTCCGCAAACCTGGGCGCGAACGGCAAAGTGAATATCGCCATTGTCGGCGGTGGTGCAACGGGCGTGGAGCTTTCAGCCGAACTGCATAACGCAGTGAAACAGCTGCACAGCTACGGCTACAAAGGGCTAACCAACGAAGCGCTGAACGTGACGCTGGTAGAAGCTGGTGAGCGTATTCTGCCTGCGTTACCACCGCGTATTTCCAGCGCAGCCCATAATGAGCTGACCAAGTTGGGCGTGCGTGTGCTGACCCAAACGATGGTGACCAGCGCTGACGAAGGTGGGTTGCATACCAAAGATGGTGAGTACATCAAAGCCGATCTGATGGTGTGGGCGGCAGGTATTAAAGCACCGGACTTTATGAAAGACATTGGCGGTCTGGAAACGAACCGCATTAACCAACTGGTGGTTGAACCAACCCTGCAGACTTCTCGCGACCCTGACGTGTACGCGATTGGTGACTGTGCGTCCTGCGCACGCCCGGAAGGGGGCTTTGTCCCACCGCGCGCTCAGGCTGCGCACCAGATGGCATCGTGCGCAATGAGCAACATTCTGGCGCAGATGAACGGAAAGCCGCTGAAGGCGTATCAGTATAAAGATCACGGCTCGCTGGTTTCGCTGTCCAATTTCTCTACCGTCGGTAGCCTGATGGGCAACCTGACGCGCGGTTCAATGATGGTGGAAGGGCGTATTGCGCGCTTCGTCTACATCTCGCTGTACCGCATGCACCAGATTGCGCTGCACGGTTATTTCAAAACTGGTTTGATGATGCTGGTTGGCAGTATCAACCGTGTGATCCGTCCGCGCCTGAAACTGCATTAATATCAAAATAACCGGGCCACATAGTGGCCCGGTAGTGAGTGTGGCATTTCTGGCGTGCGACTTCTGGTCTTCTGTTTACAAGTAGTTTTACGGTACTTTTGTGAGCATGTAACTCGCTAATTTATTCGCAATGCCTTTTCCTATCCAATTGTTTGCTGCTCCCGCATATACTTCTTTCGAGTCACCTAGTATCTCATTTCTTATACTGTCCGCGACTATATTTACCTGAGTTTGGTCTAAGGATTTAACATCTGCCGTTAATTGCTCAACGTCTATAATGCCCTGCATGCAAAAAGTAGTCACAAAATCAGACATTTTGAGGCTTGTTTTGCTAGGCGCTTGGCCTATTTCATCCTCAACTACTATTTTCGAGCCAAATGTTTTGAAGAGATCATTTGTTACTGCTTGGTCCTCTGGTGAAAGTCTTCTTATTTTATTATCCATATAGTTATTGAATGACGGTTGATCCATGCTAAGTGTTTTTATGCCATCAGATATATGTGGAATACGCTCAGACCTCACGAGGGTCAGGAGGATATTAGCTGAGACCGCGCTATCAGGCTCGGTTTGGGCTTCTATCTCTGATAATGCAATACTGGATTTTTCAGGCGTCGCTGCACCAGTAGTTGACCTTAATGGAGAGTCTCCCTTTTCGTATCCTGAAATCATGGATTCAAAAAGAGGGGCGATATGATTCTGATTTACGGAATCCGCAACGCTATGTTTAGATTTTAGATCTGCAACATATTCAGAGTCTGCTCCATATTTTTCGATATAAGTAGACATACTCTTTGTAAATGGCTTATCGGGAGTGACTGCTAATGGCGAGCTTATGACTACCAATGGCAAGCTTATTTTTTGTTCTGAGTGAAATAATTTTTTTACAGACATTTTTACTGCACTTAGTTTTTCAGAAAAATGAGTTTTGTGTTTGTGCTTCGAATTATCTGTTTTATCTATATTTGCAGTTTCCTGAGTTTGTACCACATGGCTAAATCTTACTTGTTGATGAATATTCATATAAAGCATCCTGTGTCATTATTTATGTGTTTCTTGGTAATCATATTGCTATGAGGATAATCAAACTTCCAAAAAACGCTCCTGTTTACGACGGCACCTGAAGAATATTGGTGTCCGATATCTGTTTTCTAAATCTTTATTTATATATTTCATGAATGCAACTTGCGATAATCGCTATGTTTTCCTGATCTCAAGATATTTGATTTATAAATAAAAAGGATTTATGTATGGACGATAGTGATATTTTGATGGATGACATGCTTGAAAAGATTTCAGAAGAAAATCGCGAACAGTTTTTAGAGGATTTATTTTCATCCGGGGCGACCCGCAAGCAGTTATACGGTATACCTGACAAGCTGATGAACGGTTTTTATGCCTGCGCTTACGATTATTATCAAAAAGGAGAAATCGAAAAAGCGGAGCACTTTTTTAAATTTTTGATGACGTATGACTTCTATAATCCTGATTATGCATTTGGTCTGGCGGCAGTATACCAGTTGAAGCAAGAGTACAAAAATGCGCTGGATATTTATGCGATTGTCTATGCGTTGGATGGCGATGATTTGCGGGCCATTTTTGAAGCGGGGCAGTGCTATATGCACTTGCACAATTATTCGAAAGCACGCGATTCATTTGAAGAAGTCGTTGCGCACGAGAAAGACCAGGAACTGGTAAAACGTGCAGAAATCTATCTTCGGGCGTTAGCGACGATTAACGAAGAAAATGAAGGATAAAAACTATGTTAGGGGTAACTGCTAAACCTGCTACGCAGGTCACGCCACAAGCAAACAGTGAAAGTGATGTTGAACGCGTAACTATTGCTAAGAATGATGTTACGACCACGAATAGCAGTGAGGGAAATGCAGCACTGAAAATCGTGCAAGAGAAACTGGTCACCAAAACAGATAAATCGGCGATGACGGGTGACCCGTGGAAGCCAATGCTGCGTGCGCCATCGATTTTGCCGTCGGGATTGACGACGCAGCAGGCGACAGCGCCAACCACCACGGCGAAAACGGAATCTCAAACTTATGAAATGGCGGAAGTTCTGGCAAAATTATCTGTAGCGCTAGGTGACTCGGCGATCGCGACGCAGAAACTGCGTAGTCAAACCAGCCAGATAATTAATAACAGCGCATCAGCGATAACAACCGGGGCACTAGCTGATGTAGAAAATGCACGAGCCGAAGTCAATGGGGCTGAGGCCGGTGTGCAATCAGCGCAAGCACAAAAAGAGAATGCCGACCAAATACTGACTGAAGCAAATGCGGCGGTGAATAACGCGTCGAAAGCATTGGATGATGCAAATCAGGCGTTCGCAAATGTGCATAGCGATGTTGATTATCCACTCTCTTCTCTAAAAGCCTCTGTAAGTCGTGACATTGACTCACTGAAAGACCACTCTAATCAAACGAAAGCTTCCTTTCGTGATTTGGCTAAGGTTGTTGATTCCATCGCGCAGTCAAATCTTTCCGGAAAAGGGGAGGCACAGCAGATCCTGACTGATCTTCAGGCAATCGAAACCGGAAAGGCAGCACTTATACAGTTAATTAAAGACAATCCTGCCTCTATTTCCGACCCCAGCTTGTTAGCGGAAATGGAAGCGATTGTCGTTGAAATACAATCGCTTCTGGATGATGTTGGCAAGTTATTAAATACGCTTGTGCAAAACAGCGCGGACTGGCCCGATGAAAATGAAGGGCGTCAGCTAAGACAATATGCCGCTGAGGTGAAGAAAGATATTACAGATGCAAAAGAGGACCTGCAGAATATTAAAGTCAGTTTAGCCAGCATAAAAACGCTGAGAGCACAAATTGCGGCTGCAGAAGACCAGGTTGCCATTGCGAAAAATGTTTTACAACAGGCAGTTGCCGCTCAGGTCGTCGCGCAAAATAATGTTGCGCTGGCGGCACAAAACATCGCCGCTGCACAGCAGGCACTTAATACTGCCAATGCTTCATTAAATGAAGCAAATGCCGCGTTACCCACTGTGCTCAACCAGACACAGGCCCTCCAGCAACTTGACAAACTAAATAAAAGTCAAACCGGCAATGGCATTAATAAAGTGGATTTGCTGATGGCTGAGCTCGTGACAATTTTAGGCAAATGCAATGAAGAAACATTAAAAAACAACATGGCGCTGGCGAAAACGCAACAGGCCGCTAAACAAGCTGAACTGGAAAAACAGACCGAGAAGTCTGAGAAAGAAACCGCAAAACAAAAAAGAATGAACAAAATTTTTGGTTGGGTCAGTAAAGTTGTCGGTGCAATTATGATGGTGGCAGGGGCTATCACCGCTATTATTAGCGGTGGCGCGACGGCCGTATTTTTTGTTATTGGTCTTGCGCTTACAACATCGGATCTGATCACGAAAGCTGTTACCGGAGTGTCATTTATGGCGAAAGCGTTCGGCGGCATAGTGGACGGTATCGCTAAAATGTTTGAAGCGATGGGTATTAGTGCGATGATATCAAAAATACTCGCCGTGATAACGCTAATCGCGCTAATGATAGTCATAGCGGTACTGACGAAAAAGGGGATGAATATAAGTGGGCTATCGAAACTGTTAGGTCGCGTAACGACGCATATTGGAGCATCGGTGGCTAAAGTCACGGCAAAAGCCATGGCGAAAATCACGACGAAAAAGATTATGTTCGGTAGTGCAAAAAAAGTTATTCGGGTGAGCGCTAAAGTAACGATGTATGCGTCAATGGCTGCTAGTCAATCAATATCAGCAGGTTCCTCTGTGGGCAATGGTGTCTATGAACAGCGACGTGATGAGATTTCTGCTCAGTTAATGGAAATAATGAAAGACACTGATTTTGTTAGGCAACTTATGGATATAGTCCTTGAGAATTACAGCAATACGATGAAAACCATGAATGCCATTATTAAAGGTGAGACCGAGGCATCAGGGATGTCCATGCAGGTAGGTAAACAAATTCTGGCGCAGACTCGCGCATAATATTCATTAAAAGGAGATATATATTATGGTTAGTTCAGTTTATTCAGCAACAACAAGTAATGTTTATATTAATACCAGTGCCAGTGCGGGTACTGCGCAGACTGCGTCGGCAGCAGATTTTAAAGACACTCAGGCTTATCAGGCATTGGTGAAGCTTGCCAGTGAAGGTTATAAAGGGGCTGATGGAAAAAATAGTGACAAAGCGGCATTGCAAAAAGAAGCGCAACAGTTGCTTAATCAATTACAAGCGGGACTGGGAAGTAGCGATACCCGGACGGGCAATATGGTAACGGTGGCGATGCCGAAAGCCAGCTCACTGGTTGCCCTGATTGTTGCAATGATCGAATCAGAAAATGACGCCGCCGTAGCCAGTAATAAGATGTCAAGCGAACTTGGGACGCTCAGTCAAAATTTGACAAGTGCTGCAGCAGATGAATTGCGCAAGCAAGGGGAGATGGCGTTGTACAAGGGCATTACGGCCGGAGCCATTCATGCAGCAGGTGCTGTAACTTCTTTTGGCGTGACGTTTAAAAGTCCCGCCCTGGCCATGTCGACACAACAAGCGTTCAATGGCATGGCAGAGACGACCGATGGTGTTTTCGATATGCAAATGAAAAATATGGAAGCAGAGCAAAGCACGCTTACTGCAGGCAGCCATATGCTGGATCAAACCATGTCAATGGACAAAGAGACCGCGCAGAAAGCAGCGCAAGTTATGACCAGCTTACTGTCTCTGCTGTCTGATATCCGCCATACTTCGGCTGATATGGTTTCGACGGTGAGTAGCAATCTGAAAGCCTGATTTTTTTGTAGGGTAATAATTCTCAGCTTATTTTCCTGCGGCCAGTTTTTCGACCAGATCTTGTCGTGCAAGACGGCGAAATTCGGTAAGTTTTTCGGGTATTACCTGCTGTTCAAAAGTCGCTTTTATTGCCAACTGAGCCAGTTGCGAAGATTGCCGAAGAAAGTTACAGCGCCAGATTTCCTGCCCATATTCGACGCGTAGCTCCTCGAGTGGACTTGTGCGTAGCTCGGCCTCAATTCCGCACTGCTGAAAATTATTGCGTATAGTGACAGCCGCTCGAGCAGCGTGAACTGGAAAGGAAATGATCGCTTTACGTTCGGCAATTTTCTCACGCCCCATATGATGAGCCAGCAGCGCAAGCATGTTTTCTATACAGGATTCATTGGCAAACAGTTGCCGCAACTGTTCTTCCAACTGCTGTTGTGACTGAAGTAGCAGACGAGATGTCACAGATTCAATATTGTCGATATAGTGAATGACACTCTGTAATGCACACTGGATTCCTTCGCTATAACCTTCACTCCATGCTTCTGATCGTAGTTTGTCAGCTTCAACGGCGGCATCACGCAGTGCACGTTGCGTCTGAATTTTGGCCTGATGTTCAAGTTTGGTTACGGTTGTGGCGGTACGTAGCCAATTGGCTTTGATAAGAGGAGAGTCGGGTAGCGGTAACCTGGATGAAAGCGAGATTCGTCTAAGCATATTCTATGGCCTGCAGAAACAGAGAGTAGTCTTCTGGATAGGTTTGATCCGCATTGAACTGCGGCTTTTTACAGTGTTCGGGGAAAAGAAAAGCTAACAGTGGAATGAGTGGTTCAGGCAAGCGATTATGCATCGCTTTCATTAATGACGTATAAGCCTGTTGCTCGAGAGTATTGAAATCAGGTTGTTGATTATCCGTTATTGTCTGTGTGGATGGAAACCACGGCACGTAGAGGAAGGCGCGCTGCTCGGCATTTAACAGACTAAGACTGGCGGGAAAGCGTAAAAAAACCGGCGCCAGTTGTCGGGCTGCTGTCATCATGGCGGCGGGATAAAATCGCTCCCAGCGGGTAATAAAAAACCAGTTCTGTTCGGTAAGTGAAGCCGGGTCAATATCAAAATGGTTTTCCTGTAACAGGAGGCTGTTTATGACGCAAAGAGGAAGAGCATTCTGCCCTCTCCGCCATTTTTCAAGTCTGGCAGTATGCGTCCATTCGGCCGGCATAAGTAGTATTTTGCTCAGCACCAGCATGTTATCCATAAGTATCTCGAAAAAGATGATAAGAAAAGGGGGGGACGAAAGCATCGTCTCCCCATGGGAACGCAGTACTGATACGGTCAGGTATTATCAGCCGTTTTTTTCCTCGATGAAAATAATCCGGACAGGCGTGACCAGAAAATACCGAGTACAATGAGAATCAACATCATCGCAACCGAAACAATCACAAACGTATATCCCCATACGGGGTAAGCAGATGTAATTTTCTTCGACTGAAGCGGCATTGACTGACGAAACATGACAACAGAGATATTTTCATAATGCATATCCTGTAATCCATTTTTGACAAACCGACGGATTTTGTCGGTATATCCTGCTTCATCAATTGTGCCGCGGTACATAATTAATACAGATGCGACCATCGATGATGACTCATTATTTTCAGGGCTGATTCCTGGGTAGCTTAGGTGTACTCTCGCACTTGTGATATTCTCAAGTTCCTGCAATGTCTGTCCAAGGCGTTGCTCAATGGCAGAAATTAACCGTGCTTTTTCGCCTAAAGGTGTTGAAACCATGGCATCAGCAGGGAATTGTTGAGATATCTCAATATCCTCAGAGGAGGGGAGCTTATAGGCTGTCAGTAACGTTGTGGCTGACGCCAGGCTTTCTGACCCGACCTCTATAGAGTATTTACCTTTGCCGCTGTCCACTTTGCGTGCATCAATATTATTCGCTTCCAGCAGTGTAACGATTTCATTAGCCTGGCGTTCAGATAGCTGGTCGGCTAATTTCTCATTACAGCCACAGAGAAAGAATATAATCAATAACAGCGCGGATTTAGCATTCAGAAGCTTCATCATGTTTTTATCAATGTCTCAATGGCGGAAACGCCCTTACGCGCCAACGTACTCATGAGACTGGTATCCACCGTGTAGGCGCTTAATCTAGCCTGCCACTGTGCCAATTGTTCTGGATCAGACGTTATAGCTGGGTTATTTAATGCGGCAGTAATTCGATCTTTTTCAATCTGTGAGCCGACTGCTTGACGGGAAATCTCTTCGGACAGACGTGTGTCTAAATCAATGAGATCACCTGTAATAAAAGAAGGCTGGGGTTCAGACAATGTAGTCGACCGCAATATCTGCGGAGATATCTGGCTAATAGTTAAACTCACATTAATACTCCATGTCCGTGAGTAGAATCAGTAGTGACGAAATAATATACTTGATCGCCACACGCTCCCTTTACTTGAAGTTAGCAATAATTGACTGATCGATATCACGAAATGATTTTACAACGTTAGATTGAGCATTCCTGTAAAGAGTATATTCTGATAATGCACTCTGGTATTTTGCAAGGTTTGCTGGGTTACTGGGGTCGTTTTGTAACGTATTTAACGCGTCGTCCAGATTTTTTTTAAGGTCTGCTGTTCCAGATTCAAACCCAAGGGCCATATTAGAAATATACCCTTCTCCAAATGCCAGATCATTTACACTGCTGGCCGCGTGCGTCATATTAGTAAAATCAACCATAAGAGCTTCCTTTCATTAACATATAACTAGTAGGGGTAAAGCCAGTGATAATCGGAGGTAATGGCGTAGCTATCATCACCACTTCGAAAAGTTAAAGGACGTAACCCCGGTTCTTCCAGATCAAAAACAAACTGAATATATTCGCTGCCATACTCATGCATGAAACTGCTCATGGTGTTTTCAAGTGCTGAATACTGCTCTCCCTCCAGTACACCATGAATAATAAATCGGGAATTGGAGGGCATAATGCTGGTTGTAAACTGCAATTGCAAATCACTTAGCTTGCGGCTTGCTAATGCCACAATATCGGTATCAGAAAACCAGTCCACTGAAATATTACTTATCCACGGATAGTTTTTGGCAATAAAAGCCCTGAAGGCAATATTGCAAATGGCTTCAGTACAGCGCTCTTTGCTAAATGCGATAGAGATATCTCGTGACCCTGTTAGCTCCAGACGATGAAATGGCATTTTCATTTCATGAAGTAATGCTGGTAGTTCCAGACGCACAGATTCAAGAGATATCATATGAATACTGTTGGTATTTATGTTATCTTTATTCAATGCCTGCCAGCCCCATTCCGCATTGGCATCAGTTTTCGCAATAATATAAACGTCACCACTTTTTAACTTAATGATATCGGGGGCAATAGGCAACAGCGCACTACGTACTGAAGTACTATTATCCGCTATAAAAAAATAACCAACAAAAATAGCAGAGAAAAATATAAGAAGAACTGTACACAGCAGCGTCAGTCGATAAAATCGATTTTTCAAGCACCGGGAATGTAATGGCGAGTTATTATCAACAATAAGGCTACTGTTAACATCAGGAGTAATAGGAGACACAAATTTTTTCTGATTGCTTAATACATTTTGATGCCATACATCATGTTCCGCTCTTAACGCAACGGTGACCAGGCCAATTTCTATCGGTGTATTAAGTAACAAAGACTCTTTTGCTGGGGTATCATCTTCTGCCTGAAAGACGGGGGCTCCTGCTGTAGAAAGTAGTTGGCTAAATACTGAGATACCAGATTCATTCGATGACAATGTAAATGATAATAAAAAAGTGGTGCTCTGTGCTTCAGGTGACGGAACAACAATACTATTGGTGCTGTTGAAAAGGGATTGCATTTCACCTTGTTCGACCGCTAGCAATTGTTCCTGAGAAATGAAGCTTACGTATACGGTTTCACTGTGTGGCAGGGGGATATCCACGCCGTACATAGGGCCAGAAAGCACCTTCATAACATAATGGGGCAGGTAATCCATATCTGCGCTCTGCGAACTGTCTTCCATAAATATCCCATACAAAAGAGTGGAACTGGGGGCAGTTTAAGGGATATAGATAAAAAACAAATAAACATTTATTTATTAATCTGAAAAAGAGGAGAAATAAACAAATGTTTAGATACTGTTCTTCCAGAAGGCATTAATCTCTTTCTTGCAGGAAGCGTTGAGTGATAAATGGCGAGATCTCTCGTAACACAAAAGATGCCGTTTTATGGAGCTGCGGATACATGGAAAAGTATTTGATATGGAGTCGGCCAGTATTGTGGTTAGCTGCAGTTGTAGCATCAATTGCGCTAACTGGCTGTATACCAAATAAAAATAGTAAGCTGAAGAATGATATTGCATTAGTCCCTGACGACCAGAGCGCACAAACGACACACCTTTTCAGACAACAGCTTGTTTATTGTACAACACAATACCTTGCTACTGCACAAGTGTCAGAGGTGAAAGTTGCCTGGGTTCTGAAAGAGAAAAAACTAACGATAAAAAGCCCTGATTCGAAATTGGATCGTTATCTTACTAGTTGCACTAACGAAGCTGTAATGTTAATGGCGGATGTTGATGACAGCGGAAAAATGGAAATTTCCGGTATTCAGCTATCTGATGAGCCACGGATTTAAAATATGAACATAAAGAAAATCGAATGGCGATCAGCACATGAGCTCAGACGTAAACAACTTTGTGGAAATTTTTTGCTCTGTATTGGGTTGAAGTCTGATACACCGTCAATACGTACTGACAGGGAAAAGTCTAACAGTATGGGGTATCGCTGGAATTTATGTGAGCAGGGAAAATATCATCAATATCTGCTTTATGGTGCTAAAATTCGTCCTGCTACGATAACGCCAGTTGTTTTATGTGGCCTGATAAATTTCGGGTATTTTGCAGAGCTGCTGGCTTTTCTTGACATTGCCTATGAGAGTCCTCGTGATACGCCTGCTAAAGGTTTCTTTTTTCCTCAAGTCAATAACTGTGAGACTTTGTATCTAAGCTATCGACAAGTGGAACAGGGATTTATAATGAGGTATTTGTCTGGTGAAAGAGATAATGAATTTTCAGCATTGTGCCATTTTATTAGGCTGCAAGAGTCTTATGTTCTTACACGCTATCTTATCGAAAATTATAAGTCTTATGATAAAATAAATGAATTGAGCGAACGCTATGGTTTATCATATTCGTATTTCAGAAAGAAAACACAGTTATATTTTGGCGATACCGCGAAATCTAAAATTCAAGCGTGGCGTCTGGCAACAACAACCCTGGAGCTTCTGGAGTCGCCAGAAAACATTACCAGAGTTGCAATGAACAATGGATTTGCCTCATCATCACATATTTGTCAGGTCATATTGTCTTCTATGGGAATGACGCCATCGTCAGTAAGGAAAGCCAATGAACGACTTTGATATTGGCATAAAAGATAAATATAGACTATTTCCGTTAACGGATGAGTGGTTTGTTGATAAATATGCTCTGCTCTCAGTATTGATGGTTAAGCTTTGCCAGTCCGTACCCTGTCGCATCAGCATTAACGACGGCTGGATTTATTTGCATATTATTGAAGGAACAAGTATGCCTCTTTTTTCATATATCATGGATGGATATGTTAATGTGTTTCAGGAATAAATTCGCTAACAGAAAACTTAGCGCTATTTTACTTCTGGGCTTGTTGAACCCAGTGGGTGATGCTATTGCTGTCGATAAGAGGGTAGATGATACGGTAGATCCCGTCTCATCGATTATAAACGATGCAACAGCAGCTGACTCAGCAACACAAATAAACAGTTTTACAGCAAGTAATAAGAGCGTTGACTTTGTATTTAAAGCTATTTCATCACAGTTGAAAAAACCTATAATTGTCAGCTCTCGGGCCAGGAAATATTCAGTCACAGGACGGTTTGATCTGAATAAACCAATGGGAATGATCGAACGGATTACGCAGGATCTTGGGCTGATATGGTATTTTGATGGTGCGATATACTATATTTATGAGGCATCGGAAGCTAAAACTGCGGTTGTCCATTTTCCCGCCAGAAATTACAGGGATTTAGAGAATTTCTTGCATGAAAATGGGATGTATGATAAGCGCTATCCATTAAAAATGAATCTTTCCACCAGTACTCTTTATATTTCAGGGCCACCTAAATATATTGACATTATTGTCGGTATCGCTGGTTTTATGGGGAATGATTATAGTTCATCAAATAATGAGTTAGTGGTTGATGCTGTTAAACTTCGCCATGTTTTTGTTGATGACCGTTCTTACACTTATCGAGGACAAACCAAGATAATACAAGGTATTGCTTCTACTATTAACGATCTTCTGAGTGATACCCGCATAGAGGGTAAGAGTACTATTGCAGTAAAGAAACAGGACAAATTTACCCAGACGGCAGACGTAGCATCGCAAGGTGAACCTGAGTTTGGCGTCAGCGCAGAAGTTAATAACGTCGGGATAGGGCGATATGACGAAACGGGAATCAAAGTGTTGCCGTTTACTGGTCGAAATAGTTTGCTTATTAAAGGAACTCAAGAACAGATTAATATGGTCAAAGATCTCATCGCGCGGCTGGATATTCCACGCAGGCAGGTTGAGTTTTCTTTGTGGATTATTGATGTTAATAAAGACGATCTGGACCAGATCGGAGTTAACTGGCAAGGGCAGTATAAAATTGGTTCAAACATCCAGTCTTTTTTTAATGCCACAAGCATATTATCCAGTAGTGAAAGTGATACATTTCTGGCCACAGTCAATGCTCTAAGCCAGAAAGATAAGGCAAATATTGTTTCGCGACCGATTATTTTAGCTCAGGATAATATACCTGCTATCTTTGATAATTCTCGCAGTTTCTATGTCAAGTTAATGGGAGAAAGGGAAGTTTCACTCCAGACGGTGACTTATGGAACCTCAATTAACGTCATTCCTATGGTCTCTGATGATAATAAACTCGTCGAGATGAATGTTGATATTACGGATGGTAATACGGTATCGGATAATCAAGGGGATACGGCAATGGTCGATCAACTCCCTGTGGTTGGGAATACGTCTATCAGCACGATGGCGAGGGTTTCCGCAGGGCAGAATTTATTAATTGGTGGTTATACTCGCGATCAATTATCTGATGGTGTAACAAAAATCCCTCTCCTTGGCGATATTCCCTGGATTGGTGGTCTGTTCAGAACCACGACAAACAACACCTCCAAGGCGGTAAGACTTTTTTTGATTCAGCCTAAAATCCTTAATGATGATTTTAGCAGTAAAGAGTCTCTAAACGGTTACGTTAATGATGGTTGGGATGCCATTAAAAGTTCGCTAATCAAAATACCGGAGTAATGTATGGCACTGGAAGGTTCTTCCATGTCCCGCATGAATAATGTGGGAGGGGCTAATGAACTGATCACTACGCTTGCCAGAATGCAGGATGACGCAGAGGTAAGGGTTGAGAAAAGCACCGTCTCTGTGGCGATGGATATGGCAGATGATATGTCTGCACTATTAAGTTCATTTCTGCAAAATAACCGGACAGCAAAAGCGAAATCATCATCAGCAGAGAGCATTGCTGCAGAATGTGAAGCATCGATTAAAGAAGAAAGCCCCAATTGTGTAATTAAAATTAACGATTTTGCTAAGGGGGGAGCAATGGCAGCAAAGCAACTGCTTAATTTCATGCACCAATTGTTTCCTGACCCCGCACAAATTGCACTGCTGCTCCATGCTTTTATTTTGATGAAGAAGAAAAAAAAAGCAGAAGGAGAGGATGAGCTTCCTGATGTTCCGCTGGAACTTTTGGAATCCACTCTTGATATGCTGATGAAGGGGCCTGATAAGAAAAAAGCAAAAGCTGGCATCAACAGCGCCAAAGCGGCAAAACAATTTAGTGTGCGGTTGAAAAAAAATGAAAGTTTGCTGCGTGGAGCCTATGAGAGTTTTCTTACGCAGGATCTGGACCCAATTGAAATTTATCAAATGTCTATTGAAAAATTCGGCATCGAGAATAGATATATTGTTATGGACTATTATAGGCATGCATTGCATTGTGATATTAATAGCTATGACCCTTCTTGCAGTTCACTGGAATTCGGTTCAGTACTTGAAGCTAACTTCAGAATGAATATATTGCGCTCGGCTGACCAGGTTTTCATGAACATGATGTCTGACGGAGAGTATATTCCTTCTGGTTCTGAGTGGGAGTTCAAACTTTTGAATTTTTTCCTCAGTGTTATTGTCCAACCTGATAATACCAGACTATTAACAATGAATCTGGTTGAGGACTGCATGAAATATTATCCGAAAAATGATAAGAATAATTTCGTTCAGCATATTTATATGGCCATAAAACAGCTACCCTTTGCGCTATTTTCAGAAGATATAATGGATGCGGAGAAAATAAAAGCGAGCGTGGAAAATATCATTGCACTGATTATCGATGGATATTCTCGTGTTACGCTGACAGGAAAAGTATATGGATGATATTGCACTGGATACACAACTTCGCCATTTAGCGCCTGGTGAAGAGGTGTTGATCACATTTCAGGGGATGTCATTTCGTTGTTGTCGATATGAACTATGGTATTTTTTTATGACAAAAGTACCGATGCCAGAGATCGACCTACCGGCTTGGCTATATAATAATAGCGAAGCACTTGATAGCGATGAGCAGATGCTATCATTTCGTGGCGAGATTTACTTTTGCATTTTGCAGAAAAAACCCAATATAGCGCATATCTATAGTCGAGCTATAAAACACATTGGCTAGAGTTAATCTTGACAGCAGTGGTATGAAACTATGTGGCAAAAAATAGCACAAAGGCCTGAGCTTTTCCTGGTTGTATTAATGATATCAATACTGGCAATGCTTATTATTCCATTGCCAACCTGGCTCATTGATATTCTTCTGGCGTTCAATATCACATTTTCAATTTTGATATTTATTGGCACATTTTATATACAGAAAGTGCTTGAATTTTCAGCGCTTCCATCTTTGTTGCTGATTACTACTTTATTCCGGCTTGCTCTGTCTATCAGTACCAGTCGTATGATTTTGGTACAGGCCGATGCAGGGCATATTATTACGACATTTGGTAATTTTGTTATCGCAGGCGATATTATTGTTGGTTTTATTATATTTGCCATTGTGACATTGTTTCAATTTATTGTCATAACCAAAGGATCAGAGCGGGTTGCAGAAGTGTGCGCGCGATTCTCACTGGATGCGATGCCAGGTAAACAAATGAGTATTGACGCAGATCTACGTGCTGGCAATATTGATGCAGATGAAGCGCAGAAGCGTCGTTCAATGCTGGAAAAAGAGAGCCAGCTATACGGAGCCCTGGATGGCACCATGAAATTTATCAAAGGTGATGCGATTGCCAGTATTGTCATTATCTTTGTTAACTTTATTGGTGGCGTATCTATTGGGATGGGACGCCATGGTTTGTCATTTAGCACTGCGACCGATGTTTATACGATCTTAACTATCGGTGATGCACTGGTTGCGCAGATCCCCGCACTGCTTATCTCTGTTGGCACTGGTTTTGTCGTGACACGTGTCAGTGAGGATGGTAAGAATCTTGGTAACAATATCATTGACCAGATTTTTCAGCGCGATTTTGTGTTAATCGTCACAGCAGTTGTGGCAATTTTGATTGGTTGTTTACCGGGTTTCCCATTATTTATTTTTGTGCTAATGGCGAGCATTATTCTTGCTGTTTTCTTTAGTAGACTTATGAAAGCGAAGAGACAAGCCGCGGTTACTGGAGGAATGACTAATACTGGAATTACTGGTGGCTCATCCCGAAGTGAAAGAGATTCGACTTTAACGGCGATGTCAGATTTATTACCAGAAACAGTACCATTAATGGTAATGCTTCCTGAGCAAGGGTTTAGCGAACTCGACCTGGAACACTTTAGCATGCGCTTTTCACGGGAGTTTTATATTAATTATGGTGTTGAGCTTTCGCGGGTGAATGTCGTAATGAGTCCCAATGTGGCTCAAAATCGGGCAGCGGTACTGATTAATGAAGTATCCGCAGGTGAGTTTCCCGTTTTTTTTGAACACTTCAAAATTTTAAATCTTGAAGGAATGATTGAGCTTCCTGGCGTTGAGGTTATCACCATTGAAAATGGTGATAATAAAGAATACTGGGTTACTGAACATAGCCACGAGTTATGCCGGTCCCTGGGATTTAATTTACGGGGCGCGGAAGATGAAATGATGCTTTCTTTTCAATCTATAGTGACAGCACAAATTGCGGAGTTGTTTGGTATCCAGGAAACAAAAAATATTATGGACAAACTGGAGCGTCAATATCCAGAGTTGTTAAAGGAAACATACCGTCACTGTACAGTTCAGCGTGTTTCGGAAGTTTTACAGCGCTTACTGAGTGAACGAATCTCCGTTCGTAATATGAAGGCAGTGCTGGAAGCTTTGGCTCTATGGGGGGGGGAAGGAGAGGGATACCATTCAACTGGTAGAACATGTTCGTGGCGCTCTGGCGCGCTATATCTCGGATAAATTTGCCTCTGATAATATTTTGCTGGTTATGGTGTTGTCACCAGAACTGGAGGGAAAAATTCGCAAAGGAATTAAAACAGCAGCTTCGGGATCGTTTATTAACATGGAGCCCGCAGATAATGAATTCGTCATGAATCGGTTTGATCAACATCTGAGTAATCTTTCCCGCAAAGATGTGGTATTGCTAACAGCGGTTGATATCAGGCGCTATACAAAGCGTTTGATGATGTCACAATTTTCTGACCTGGATGTCATTTCATTTGGTGAAATATCAGAAAGTGTAAAAGTCAATGTAATTAAAATGGTGGATTAAAAAATGGATACTTCAAAGATTGTCAATACTCTTAAAAATGCGCTTGAAATTATGGGCTGTGATTCAGCGCTGATTTCTGATATAGACCATCATTCAACTATCGAGCTGAGTTTTAATGACAGAAGCTCGATTCTGTGTAGTACTACTGAAGATGTCGTTATGCTTTGGTGTATACTTGCTAAATATAATAGTCAAGCGTTATTAAATGGTGCGGCACAATTGATTGAGCCGTTGGTGAAAAATCATGAATGGATTGCAACGGGTCAACTTCAGTTACTGGAAAATGATGGTGACTTAGTATTGCGAGCCATTCTTGGTAACGATGTTATCGAACAAGGTGATTTATTGGCGGATGCGCTTGGTCAGTTTTTTGATTATTCTGAAACGTTTACCCAGGTACTGAGATAATGCAAGAGATCTCGCTGCGTGATATCTTTTGTTGTGATGCCAGAATAACGTCGATTCATGGTTCGATAATTACTGCTCCTCTGCGCCATACTTTTGTGGGCGAGCGTTGTCGAATTTATCGTTCACTGAACGATCGGCATTTTATAGGGCAAGCAGAAACCATAGGGTTTAATAAAGATAATGCAGTCCTGTGCCTGCTAGGTGGCTCCGATGGTATTTCATGTTCTGATATTGTCGTACCGGATGGCAGCGTATTTTCGCTTTCACTATCGTTAAATACGTTAGGTACAGTGATTAATGCACAAGGTGAGATCTGTGAACGCTTCGCTCAACAAACGGCCGCTGATACTATTGCCGTGCAGCGGCCAATAATGCAATCGCCGCCGGATTACAGCGAACGACGTCCTATTGATACGCTATTTTCAACGGGCGTAAGGGCAATCGATGGGCTGCTGACCTGTGGAATTGGCCAGCGAGTTGGGATCTTTGCTGGCGCAGGTGCTGGTAAAACATCCTTGATGACGATGATTATTAGCCATTCTATGGCTGATGTTTATGTTATCGGTCTGGTAGGTGAACGAGGGCGTGAAGTCACTGAATTTTTAGCAGAAGGGATACCTGAAGACAAACGAGATAAAACGGTGGTCGTGTATTCAACATCTGACCGGCCCGCCGTCGAACGCCGGAACGCCGCGCTTATCGCTACCACTATTGCCGAATATTTTCGTGATGCAGGTAAGAATGTGGTACTGATGATTGATTCGATGACTCGATATGCCCGCGCACTTCGTGATGTGGCACTTTCTGCAGGGGAAATGCCTGCTCGGCGTGGTTATCCGTCTTCTGTATTTGATAATTTACCCCGCATTCTCGAGCGCAGTGGAAAAACGCGGCAGGGTAGTATTACGGCGTTTTACACCGTACTGCTTGAAGAAGAAGAAGAGGTTGACCCAATTGGTGATGAAGTTCGTTCCATTCTCGACGGGCATATTTATCTTTCCCGGAAACTGGCAGGTACGGGCCATTATCCCGCAATTGATGTTTTACGTAGCGTTAGCCGTGTGACACGTGCTGTTTCGTCAGATGAACAACGAGAAGCTGCGTCACTGTTTCGTAATTATCTGTCAAAACTGGATGAGTTAAAGCTAATGATTGAACTAGGGGAATACCAACCCGGTGAAAACCCTGCAACGGATAGTATTGTTGAGAAAAAAGATGCGTTAATGGCTTTTTTACAGCAAAAAATGATAGATAAAACATCATTTGAACAAATGCTGGAGTATTTGTATGCCATATAAAAGGATGGAGAATTTATATTCAACTTACTGCGATAGCATTGTATTGAAAGTGATTCGTAGTGAGCGGGAAATAGAACGATTAGAGAGATTACTTGCAGCTAACTCTCAGAAAAGGATAGATGTAAGTTACGATATTATTAATCTGTGGAATGGTATTGCAGAAAAAGAGTTAACTAAACATGCAATCTATAACACCAAACGTAAAGAATCATTACTACTTTCTGCTTTGTATCGCCTGGAAACAGAAGAAAATGAGTTAGCGCAGAGTAAGCTTCAACAAGAGGATGAAAAACTCCAGCTGAAGTTATTACGGGCCAGATATGAACGGAAAAAACGTAAATGGTCATTGTGCCGCCAACAAGTTAAACGCCAACGGAATATTAAAATCATGGCTCGGGAAGAATCTCTGACAGAGGAAAGTACGTCATGGAAAATATAAGAGTTACTCCAGTAAGGCAAATCTCATCAGGCCAAGCCAGCACGGAAGATACCGTGATATCTGCTGATGAAATCATGCAACAGGTGTTGAACGATCAGGGAAACCGACAAGGACGGCATGGTAAAACAAAAGATCTTGCAGGTAATGATGAAAAAAATGTGGAAGCCTCCGCGCAGATGATTTTCATGAACATGCAGCCCGTATTGCCGCAAAATGTATTAGCAGTACTCACGGGACAGCGTCAGGATAAGACGGTAGAAACCGTTGATAAATTTGCTACATCACCTCAACGGCATGATAACGGTCAGACGTTGCCTGTTGTTGGGGATTTCAATATGGAAATGCTGAAAACAACCCTGTCTCTCAGTCCCGATGATGAAGTTATACACTTACCGGCTTCGGCGCATATCTTACCGAACAACACAGTGGTCCCTGCTGTCCTCCAGCCACAGAGTACCGATAATGTTATTTATACCTCCGCTGGTGAGAGTCCGCTACCGCGATCGAATGAAAAGGGGATGATGCATCCGACACAGTATTTGTCCGCAGCGAGTACCTCTGCGAATCAGGCAGTAAACCAGGATGTGACTGAAATTCGCTGGACATTTCCAACCCAGCAAAGCGCCAGGGTGCAGATAGAACACGCGCAAAACAGAGCGGATACAGTGGTGCAGGTTGTACCGTCAGATACTGAAATTGGGCAACGACTGGCAAACTTTCAGCAGTTGCATCCTCTACAGGTTTTGCGTATGGATATCACTCCGGCTCAGAATGATAATTTGCACAGCCAACAGAATTCACAGCAGCAACAGCAGCAAAATCAGGCTGAACGGGATGCCTCCAGTGAGGAGGAAGAGGCTTGAGTGCAATTATTTCACACCTGCGACGTCTGGAGCCTGTTGAAAGTCGAATCAAGCAGTATTGCGCGCGTCAGGACATCGCTCTCATCGTGTATCAGCAGAGAGAGCAGCAATCGCTGGTACGTTGTAGTGGATTGCTTGCAGGACAAGAGATCAATTTCTTCGTCTCTGCTGACCGATTGCTGGAAATGTATGCGCTGCAGGATGCGCGATTTTCTGTTCATCAAGTTGGCGAGAAGTTTCTCTCAACACTATACAGCGGCCTGCTGACTGAATGTCGTCCGGGCATCGAGTGGTTTGCAGTCCCTCTGGAAGATATCGTTGTACAACAACGAGAGTACAGACCTCCATCGGAACAGAAACTCTACAGTACCGGAAATGGCGCGGGTTATATCTGGTTTGCGGAAGATGCCCTGGCATCAATAACCCTGCCTGGGGTTGAAATGGCGGCAGACTGGTCCGGTTTACCCTGTCCGGTGAAACTATCTTTAGGATTTACACCGTTATCACTTAATGATACCCGCCAACTGAATATTGGTGATGTGCTATGGCTTACAAGTGAATGTTTTACCCTGTATGTGGGGCACAAACAATTTTATGCAGTGCAGTACGAGCAAGATTATTTTTCAGTGAGTGAGAATATTATGGATGATCAAAGCAGTAATAGCGAAACAAACGAAGTATGGAGTGAGGATGGTCTCAAACTGAATATTGAATTTGTGCTTAGCGAAACCAGTATGACGCTGGCTGATATTAAACGAATGCAGCCTGGTGATGTCCTGGATTCCGTTTTGGGCATAGATACTAATAAAGTAAGCGTTCAACTTCGTATTAAGGGGAAAACGATCGCGGCAGGCGAACTGGTTTTGCTGAATGAACGCCTGGCCGTGGAGATTGAAAAAATTTACGGCGCAGTGTGAGGCATATTTATGACGGATTATAATAGCATTGGCCTTGTAGGCATACTAAGCCTCGCGACACTTCTGCCATTTTTTATTGCAGGTGGAACCTGTTTCATCAAATTTTCGATTGTTTTTTCCTTGATCCGCAATGCGATTGGTTTACAGCAGGCACCATCGAATATGACGCTGAATGGCGTATCATTGTTGCTGACTGCCTTTGTCATGTCTCCCGTCGCCCTGCAGGGTTACGATTATTATCGTCAGGAAGGTGTGAGTTTTGAAAATGTAGAGTCGGTGGATAATTTTATCAATAATGGATTGTCAGGATATAAAAATTATTTATATCGATTTTCGGACAAAGAGTTGCTGATGTTTTTTAGCAATATTTATCAGCAACAATACCCGATCTCCGATGATCATCAAGTTAAAGGCGTCAAACCAACAGCAGAGAATAGCTCTTTATTTACTCTGTTAGCGGCTTATTCACTGAGTGAGATTAAAAGCGCTTTTATTTTGGGGTTCTATGTGTACCTTCCGTTTATCGTTGTTGACCTGTTGGTATCGAATGTCCTGCTGGCCCTGGGGATGATGATGATGAGCCCGGTAACGATATCGCTACCCATCAAATTGGTGCTTTTTGTGGCTATCGACGGCTGGTCTAAAATCGCGACGGGAATGGTCATGCAATATGCGGCGTTATGGAAGACGGCAGGGTAGCGATGGATAGCATCTTTTACATTGGTAACAAAGCATTATATATGGTCCTGATCCTCTCTGCTGTTCCGGTGATTGTGGCGACAGTGGTTGGCATCATGGTAGCGATAATTCAGGCGATCACGCATATACAGGAACAAACGCTACCTTTTGGTATCAAGTTATTGGCGGTTTGCGCAGCGCTTTTTATGACGGCGCCGTGGTTTGTCTCAAGTTTGAAAAGCTTCGCCGCGGAAGTGTTGGCAATGGCGTTTCAGATACCTTAAACGAGTCGCCTATGAACGTCTATGTACTTTTCCATGAATATATTGTCCTTATTATTATCGGGTTGGCCAGGATTTTACCGATAACGCTTTTTTTACCCTGGTTTAATAGCCAGATACTAGGTGGGATGATTGTCAAAAATGTCATAATGTGCTTTATGATTGTGGGCATGCTACCCATACTGAGTACACAGTTTTCGCTTGCGCCGACCGCGCCGATGCTGACCATTATTATACAGGAGGCCATTATTGGTTTGATTTGCGGGATTTGTCTGGCGGTACCGTTCTGGATTGCGTTGGCAATAGGTGAGATTATTGATAACCAACGCGGTGCAACCATCAGTAGTACAATGAATCCTGGCGTCGGTGTCGAAACATCTGTTTTCGCCAGTTTTATGAATTATTTTTATGGTGCCACGTTTATGCTCAGCGGCGGGATGGTTACACTGTGTGAGGCTATAAAGGAAAGCTATCAAATATTTCCGGTGGCGCAAACGTTCCATTTTAGTAAAACATTAGCGTTTCAGGGCGTTCATTTTGTGAATGAGATAATGCTCAGGGCATTAATTCTGGTGGGACCTGTTGTTATTGCTCTTTTTATAACAGAATGTGCGCTTGGCTTGCTCTCACGTTTTGCTTCACAATTGAATGCTTTTTCCGTTGCACTGGCATTGAAAAGTGTTGTTGCTATTGTGGTACTACTATTTTATCTGACGCCACTACTCATTCCCCAGCTTACTGGATTGCGGTTGGGTGATTTTTTACCAGGGAGGTAATAGACATGAGTGAGGAAAAAACTGAACAACCGACACACAAAAAGAAAGAAGATTCGGCTAAAAAAGGGCAGATGTTTCTGAGTCGTGACTTTGTTGGGTTGCTTACTCTGATAGCTGTATCTTCTTTTGTATGGATGACCATAGACGCGAAAGAGTTGATGTTCTATGTTGATTTGTTTGTTACCAGTGGATTTATGCTGTCAACTGGCGAATATGCGCGTTTAGTCTTTTCTACGGCATTTAAAATTATTGCCGGTATAGCAGTTGTCTCCGTTTTAACCTCAATGCTAGTCACACTAATACAAACTCGTTTTAAAATGGCATCGGAAGCAATCAGGTTAGATCTGAATGCTATTAACCCGTTGAAAGGATTTAAAGAGATTTTCAGTATCAGAAATCTGAAAGACAGTATCAAGGCCATTTGTTATCTCGGCATGGCAATAACGGGATTCAGTATTTTTGTAATGAAATATCATGCCCGTCTGTTTACCGTGCCTTCTGGTAATATTCAGCATTTCATGAGCGTTTGGCGAGGATTAATTCCATTGTTGTTTTGTTATACGTTATTGCCATTTTTAATTATTATGGCATTTGACGCAATGATCGAGTTTTTTTTGTATATTAAAGACTTGATGATGACAAAGCAAGAAATCAAGCAAGAGTATAAAAATAATGAAGGCGACCAGCATATAAAAAGTGCACGGAAGCAGTTGCACCGGGAACTCCTTTCTGAGCAAACCAAAGCGAATATAATGACGTCCAAGATGGTGCTGGCAAACCCAACACATATTGCATTGGGGATCTATTACAATCCTAAAGTTATTGGCTTACCATTTATTTCCGTAGTTGAGAAAAATTCCCGGGCAGTTGCCGCAATTGCATTCGCAGAAAAAAATAATGTTCCGGTCATTCGTAATATTGCTTTGGCGCGACGTATTTTTAAAACAGCGAAAATCTACACATTCATTGACAGTGATAGCATAGATGAAATTATGCAACTGCTAACCTGGCTTGAACAAGTAGAGCAAGCCTGGAAAAATGATGTGCCTGAAGATAAACAGGTACAGGAGGACGAACCGCATGATGCACTGATGCTGGATACTGGCGATACCGAACGAGACAGGAGCGACGAACAACATAAGGACCGCGATGCATCTTCCGTTAAGGAGGACAATAATAATGCGTTGTAGCGTGCTAATTTTATTTATGTCCCTTGTCTTCCCAGTTTTCGCGGAACAGTGGTGCTATATCGACGCAGGAGGGATTATGCATGTAGAACAGCAACGCACCTCCAAAAAAGCCAAACGTTGTCCTGCTGCTGAAGGTGAGCTGGCGCGGCGTTGGCAGGCGTATACCGGTGTGAAATCGATTCGCCTGGCGAAAGTACCGCCCCAACGCTCAGATGACAGAGCAAAGGGAAACCTTCGGTACGATAACGTCATTGCTCATTACGCACGACATTACGGTGTAGATCCTTATCTGGTTAAAGCGGTTATGGCAGTTGAATCCGGATTTAATCCGGATGTTGTTTCGGCTAAGGGCGCAGTGGGCTTGATGCAGATCATGCCACAAACGGCGACAAGTTTGTCACTCAGGTTAGGGCATCGCTTGAAAAAGGAGGCATTGTCCAGTCCTGAGTTAAATATTCATCTTGGTACTTTTCTGCTGTCAGAACTGGCGCGGCGCTATGACAGCAATATTGATCTGATGCTTGCTGCCTACAATGCAGGTGAAAATAATGTTGAAAAATACCACAATCAGGTTCCTCCATTTGATGAAACACAGAAATACATTCACGCTGTGAAATTAAAATACTTAACCATACGTTAAATAACTGCATTTATTTTTTTTTAACGAAAACAGTAGAAAAAATAATTTGAATGTATCTTTTGCGCTGAGCGAATATGGCTGCCAGTTTATAGAAATAAAATATAATCGGCGTTAATCAGGGATTGATTAACCATTGCGTCAGGAGTTGTATATGATAAGAAATATGCCAAATCAATGCTTTACTGTCGCGCTTGCCAGCGATGAGCCAATTGTCATAACGGGGCTACGTAGCCTGCTTGCCGATTACGCTGATGTTGTACTTACCGCCAGTTTAGGCGAAGGGTTGCTTAACCAACTCTCAAGTCATCAGCCCGTTAAACCACAGGTTTTAGTTATCGATCTGCCTCTCGAATTCATGGGGAGTAGAAATGTGAGTCGTTTTATTCAACGACTCCAGCAACTGGCGCCAGAGTTAATGTTAGTTGTCCTGACAAACGAAACTTATGCCCTGACTTTGCGAAAACTCAAGGCAATAGGGGTCCGCGCGTTATTAAGTAAGAAAGATGATTTAGTGCTCTGCTTGCCTAAAGCATTAGCCGCTTGTCATCAGGGCGGTTTTTTTACATCACCATTGATCCGGCAATATTTCGAACCTGTTGATAATGTTATGCATGCACATCAGCAGTATTCATCTTTAACTTTGCGAGAGCTGGAGGTTATTCGCCTTTATGCCCGTGGCATGCGGGTAAAAGAGATCGCCAGCCTTTTGAAACGATCTGTTTGTACCGTTGCCGTACATAAGCATAACGCCATGCAGAAACTCGCGATTACCAGCAATATGCAGTTGCTCCATTATGTGCAGTCCCAGGACAGACTTTCTGACATGCCTGGATACTGACGTTACTACTCCATTTTTCAGGGACCGAAACTATGACTACGATAGCGGCTTCTTTTACCAGCCGGACTCTACTTTCTTCGTTGCGCGCGGCGACAGAAACCGTTTCTACCACAGAAGAGGTCACTGATGCTTCTGTCGTAACCACGCCGACAAGTTCAGACGCCAGCCGACAGCAGGTCATTGATACTTTGCTGGCGAAGCTCGCGGTTTACTCTGAGCAATATAATGAATTGCTTAAAAAGGGTATTCAGATCGACACTTTGCCAGCGCAAAACGTGTTGAAAAGCAGTTTGCCTACCTTGCTGGCAACGGGGGTTAAGGGTAATAGCACGACCTGGGACGTTCCGCTTGACGGAAACATGGATAAAGATGGCGATGGTGTTATTGATGGAGACATCGACTATAGCACCTATACCTGGAAAGACGATGGCGTTCCGCAGAGTGACTGGGAGATCTATGCCAATGTGACGACGGAACTGGGTGCTCTGAAAAAGACGTATATGGATGTGTACACGGATTTGGCCAACCAGAGCGTGGAGTATCTGGATGCGGTAAATGGTTTTAAAACCAGAATGGTGAATTATATTACCAGTAGCGATGATAAGAAGAATGAAGATAATATATACATTGATGTTGCAGGGATTGCCGCAGAGCTTGACACTATTATCTGTAGTTGGGGAAAGTATGGTAAGGACGGTAATATCAACACCAGGGCGATTAATCCTCTGCCTCAGGAAGACGGAACGGCGGTAGCACCACCGCCAAGCGGACCAGTAGCTATTCGGGGTCTGGATCTGGCAGGCGTTGATTACTGGGCTGTACAGTTGGATATGGAAGATCAGCTCGTTGTCAATAAGACGGTGACGGCGGGCGAGGATGGTAAGACAGGGACAGAGGATGATGTGACCGTTTTCAACTCCATTGAGATTTCTGGAGAAAGCGAACAGTTATACCTGGTACAGGAAGCGGATGGCAAATATACCTTGTATGTTTATCCTGATATTCAACCGGTTGTTGATGCGATGGACGCGACATTGCATGTCGGCAGTCTCGACGCTAACTATGTTGAACCTAAGGACCGTACGGGGCCTCTAGATATTACATCGAATAAACAGTTGCAGGAAATGCTGGAGAAAGATGCTGCCCCCTCAAAAGGGTACTCAGGGTTAACTCGGTATGAAGACGGAAAAGTCAAAGCTGACGATTCAAGTACGGGCATATATGTTTATCCTACTAAGAAAAGTAACTTTGATGATGGAACGGGAGGAGCTTCTCATATTGAGCATGTTACAGGAAGCGATGATTATACCGATGCGGTTGACAAAAAACACTCACATTATGTACTGACGGCAGATTATAAATTAGACAAACTCAGTGATACTGGCAGTGGCGGTACTGATGGGAGGCATGCTCCCCCTGCTGGATGTTCCTACTATCAAATAGTAGGGACCGGTGATCAAAATAGCACAATAGTTATACCTAACGATATGATTGAAGGTGCAGATTTCGACAGTACCGGTAAACCAGTACACTATAGAGTAAAAGAAACAGTGGTTATTTGTGACAGCGTTGCAGATATATCCACATCAAATCTTCCCAAAGATCTGGATTGGGACGGTGATGCTTATTTTGGAACGTTAGAGGAGTATGCTGAATATTTTTACCCTCCCGAATTGGTTATTAATAGTGATGATGTTAATCTTAATGAAGTAAGCGTCAGTACCAGCGTATTTAACGAGTGGGAAAACTCGATGAATACCATGTCCAGTACGATAGAAAGTCTGTCGCAGGTTATGTCCGAAAAATTAAACCAGGCGAATACAATTTATAATAACCTGACCAAGGTTTTATCTTCTACCATTGAGGCGCTGCTGGAAACTCAAAAAGAGTTCCTGAAATAGGATGATATGATGAGTTATATAACGATGAGTACAGCGACGCCCCCCTCCGGAGCGGTCACGCAGGTTGACGAGCCTACGGCAAGTCTGACGGATGAGCAGCGCCAGTTGATGCAGATCTCTACGCAGCTATTTGGCAACCAGCTTTTTTCTGATTGGATTATGGGCGATACGGATGATCCGGCAAGTCCGATGTACAAATCTGAATGGTAATGCTGCAGGTTGTTATTCTTCGACGCTCATGAAAGGTGATTTCGCGTGATTCAGAACCGTCTGAATCACGCGATTTTTGCTTCTATTCCCCCGATTTTCATCCGTAATCTGATTGGCATTATTTACCTTCTGTTGCAAAGTTGTTGCTAATAGCAAAAAAGGAGGAAGTCCCGTGAATAAATCCATGTTGGCGGGTATAGGGATTGGCGTAGCTGCTGCGCTGGGTGTGGCGGCAGTGGCCAGTCTAAACGTTTTTGAACGTGGCCCACAGTTTGCACAAGTCGTCTCTGCAACACCGATTAAAGAAACGGTAAAAACACCGCGCCAGGAATGTCGCAATGTGACGGTTACTCACCGTAAACCTGTACAGGATGAAAACCGTATTGCCGGTTCCGTGCTGGGCGCGGTTGCCGGGGGCGTAATTGGTCATCAGTTTGGTGGTGGGCGCGGCAAAGACATTGCGACCGTTGCCGGTGCGTTAGGTGGCGGTTTTGCAGGTAACCAGATTCAGGGTTCAATGCAGGAAAACGATACATACACGACCACACAACAACGTTGTAAAACGGTGTATGACAAATCAGAAAAAATGCTGGGCTACAACGTCACGTACAAAATTGGCGATCAGCAGGGCAAAATCCGTATGGATAAAGATCCCGGTACGCAAATTCCGCTGGATAACAACGGCCAGTTGGTTCTGAATAACAAGGCGTAAAATAGCGTTATCCTGAACATTAGCCCCCCATTCGCTCAGGCTGGGGGGCTTTTTTTGTCAGAAGGTCAACGCGTAGTTCAGGCCAAAGGTGCGACCCCGGCCTTTGTATTCATACAAGGATGGACTGCCATAGGTCGGGCTGTAGAGTAAGGGTGCACGCTGTCCCCAGAGGGTGGTGTACTCTTCATTCAGCAGGTTCTCAACGCTAAAGGTCAGTTTACCCAGCGGGAGCGGATAGCTGCCGATAAAGTCCATCGTATTGTATCCGTCCAGTTTGTTGCCGCTGGCATCGCTCAGGTCGAAGGTTTGCTGACTCTGTACTCGCAGCGACCACGGTTCCGGTGCCCAGCCAACCCATGCGGTTGCTTTAGATGGCGAAGCCAGAGTGACATCCCATTTTTGCCATTTACCGTTTTGCTTCACTTCCGATTTAATGATGTTGAAGTTACTTCCCACACTCCAGTCGGTATCAGCAATGAAATAATCCACCGCGCCTTCAAGGCCATAAATCCGGCGATCGTCGGGTTGTACGTTAATGGTCATATCGTTGCGGTTAATGACGATCGATTTATCTGACGTGGAGTAATAGGCTGCCAGTTGTGTGCGCAGATTATCGCCGGTGTAGCGCCACCCCAGTTCGTAAGAGTTAACTTTGATGCCTTCCAGACGTGAATCCGCGACGTTAACGCTGCGCTGGAGCTGATAATGATCGCCAACCAGCGAGTAGGTACCATTGCCGTAGTATTTTCCTGGGTCGGGAAGTTCCACACCTTGAGAGAAGTTGAACCAGGTCTGTTGGCGTTCGGTCAGGTGTGCGAGGATGCCCGCGTTAAACAGGAAGTTATCATAGTCTGCTTTGCCACCCGGGATACTATCAGCAGAGTTCGCCAGACCCGTTGCGATGCCTTGTTGCTGTGTATAGCCGATAAAATCATCAACGCGGTTTTCAGTCCACTGGTAGCGGATACCACCGCTGAGCGTAAAGATGTCATTAATGTCGTAGCTGTTTTGCAGGAAAGGCGCAAAGTTGGTGATGCTGTAACCGGGATAGCGCCCGGTGGTGTAGGCCGTTCGGTTATCCATACCGCCGGAGGGGAGGGAATAAGCCAGATCGAAGAATTCTTGATTGGAATCGAATGTTTCGTGATCGGCGTCGATCCCCCATGTCAGTTCCCAGTTTTCCATCAGCTGGCTGTTGAGGGTGATTTTGGCACCAAACTGGTCAGTATCCTGTTGTGATGCGGAGAAACTGGTAACCTTACCTTTGCTCAGCGTAGGGAAAGGATAGAATTTTAGTGATTCGTCACGGTAATAGATCTGGCTGACCAGATTCTGACCGAAAAAATTAGCATCGGAATATTGCAGACTGATCAGATGCCGCTCCGTGCCGGGGATTCGGTCGGAATTGAGACCACGGCTGGTATGAGCGTTACCGGTGCCCGTCACGGCGGACATGTTCTCGCCGAGATCCAGTCCGTAGTCGTCATCGCCCTGGCTTTTGTAGTACTGTGTAACCAGCTGCAGCTGGCGGTCGTCATCAAGCTCAATCGTCCCGGTGCCCATGACGTCCAGACGGTCAGAGTGTTGCAGGCCAGTTTGAGTGTTATCGAGCATTAAGGCATCGTGGTTGGCATCGTACCAGCCACCAAAGCGTTGATAAGCGACAGACATGCGTCCGGATGCGCGGTCGGTTCCTCCGCTAACTGCGGCGGCAACCCGTTCGTCATGATCGTTGCTGTTGTTGAACCCACTTTTACTGCCCAGTTCAAGTTCAACTTCACGCTCAGCCTGACCTTTTTTGGTGACGATGTTGATCAAACCACCGGTACTCCCGCCGCCATACAGTGAGGTTGCACCGGAGATAACTTCAATATGTGCAATATTAAACGGATCAATAGAGTCAAGCTGACGGCTGTCGGTACGGGAAGAGTTGAGACGAACACCGTCAATAAGCACAACGATGGCGCGACCACGCATGTTCATACCGTAGTTGGTCCGTCCCTGGCTGCTAACGTCGATTCCAGGGATCAACTGAGCAAGAACATCCTTAAACTCTTTCCCCCCCTGAACCTGCTGTTCAATCTCTCTGCCTTCGATAACCCATGTAGTTTGTGCCATTTGAGACACGGTACGTTGACTACGGTTGGCGCTGACGATGAGATCTTCTTCTTCTGCCGCCATTGCCGGTAGGGTTAAAGACAGTAACAGAGGATTGAGCACCCAGAGATGCTTATTCATTTGTATTCCTTATAAAATTTGTTGGTCTGTTTTTATTTTTACGGCATGGAAACCGATTGTTACATTATGAAACGGATATTAAAGCAAATGCGAATATTGCTGATAATGATTGACATTATCAATGTTTTTTACAAAAGAAATGTATTAACTCAATGAAAACAATAAAGAATGTAGGGGTTAAGAAGAGCCGTATCCACCGGGAACGGCGTAAGCTCCCGGTGATGACAGTAAGACGTGGGTAGTGTGGAAAAGGTTAATCTTTAATCAGTTCAGGCCACAATCGTAACGTGGTGTGCGCGATCTGCATCAGTTTTTCGAATGTGGCTCCTTCGCGGGCGCTGATCGACATACCCTGCAAAATACAGTTCAGATATTCAGCCAACTTTTGTACATCGCAGTGTGCCGGTATTTCACCATGTTCCTGCCGTTGATGCAGAAACTGAGCCAGCGTCTGCTCCTGCATGGCGTGACGGGATTTAACTGTGCGCGCAATGTCCCGGGAAGAGGCGGCAAGCGTCGCGGATGTGTTAATCATAAAACAGCCCGCGGGCGTGTCTTTACTGGTGAAGCAGGTCGCGATTGCGGTGAAATAGTCCTCGAGTGCGGATTCGAGGCTTTTTTCTTCACAAAACAGTTGAGCTTCGTGTTTTGCCGCGAAGCGACTGATATAGCGGTCCAGCACGGCACGAAACAGTCCTTCCTTATTGGTAAATTCTGCATACAGCGTAGGCGCTTTTGCCCCGGTTGCTTCTACGAGATCGGCGAGCGATGTCGCTTCATATCCGTGCTGCCAGAAGAGTGTCATGGCCTTATCAAGCGCGGCTTCCCTGTCGAACACTTTTGGTCGGCCACGGCTTTTTTTTGCACAACTTGTCGTTTCAGTTGTCATGGTGCCGTTGTACCTGGTTGGGTTTATTGAATAACCATTATAAAAATAATCGCGCAGACACTCCAGTGCATTCACTATAAAAATAATTTAATGCTATTAGCATGAAAAATAAGGTCTTTATGATTTAAATAATAATCGTTATAAAAAAATGTTGACGTGTGACCTGGATCACATCTATGATTTACCTATCGATCGTTAAGTTAATCGCTTACGGCACACATTCATCTGCTAAAGGTCACTATCATGAAAAACGTAAAAACTCTTTTTGTCGCTGCAGTTCTGAGCTCACTTTCATTTGCCAGCTTTGCCGCTGTTGAAGTTCAGGCTACACCTGAAGGCCAACAGAAAGTCGGTACTATCACTGCCAACGCCGGGACTAACTTAGGTTCTCTGGAAGATCAACTGGCACAGAAAGCAGATGAAATGGGGGCGAAGTCATTCCGTATTACTTCTGTTACCGGTCCTAACACCCTTCACGGGACTGCAGTTATCTACAAATAAGTTGTAAACCCTCGCAATGCCACTGCGAATTCAATAAAAAACCCCCGCGGGAACACACCGGCGGGGGTTTTTTATGACCTGAATTTACAGAGTTTGTGCGGGAACATCGTGGTGGCGTGTCACATCTACAGGCATTCCTGAACGTAACTCCATTGCATGCTCCATCACCGCTGCGTCTGTTTGTGCCGCATTTTTAAAGCTCTGCATTGATGAATTCAACACGATCGGCAGTAACTGCGGGTCGTCATTAATCTTTTCTGACAGCGGTTGGTGTACTTCAACCAGGCGCATACCGCCAGGTTCAACGGAGGCTTTAATCGGCGTGTTGATGATGTTCACTTTGGTTCCCGGCGTAACCTGGCGGAATAAGGTTTCAATATCACCGTCACGCAGGCGAATACATCCAGAACTGACACGCATACCGATGCCAAAATCCGCGTTGGTTCCATGCAGCAAATACACACCGCCGTAAGCAGCTAAGCGGATAGCATGATGCCCCATCGGGTTATCCGGCCCGGCAGGTACTACGGCAGGGAGGTCGATACCATTGGCTTTATACCGAGCGCGGATATTCGCCGTTGGTGTCCAGGTCGGGTTGGCACGCTTATCAGAGATGGTGGTTACCATTGTTGGTGTCAGGGTGTCGCCGCCTAACTGGCCAATGCCAATTGGATACACGGTCACCGATTTTGTACCTGGCTGGTAATAGTAAAGACGCAGTTCGGCGAGGTTAATGACAATCCCTTCGCGTGGGGCATCCGGCAGCAAGGTTTGCAATGGGATGGTTAAAACACTGCCCGGGCGAGGTACGTATGGATCGACGCCGGGGTTAGCCTGCAGCAGCGCTAAAAAGCCGACGTTATATTTTTTCGCAATGGCTTCCAGCGATCCGCCGTTGTTTTCGACAACGTGAGTGGCATTTTCACCCACCAGTTTGCTGCCTGGCGGCGGAAGCGGCCAGGTATTCGCTTTAGCCGGAAGCGCTAACGCGACGGTCGCCGCGAGCGTAAAAATCGTTAGCCAGCGAGAGAGTCGTTTATTGTTTAACATCACCATAAATCCATTGTTTTTACGTGGTTTTTATAATGTAAAAGTAAACAGGAATTATGGCGGTTTGCTGTGTCGGGAAGTGCAGGGAAGTGCAAAGAGTTTGTAAATTCATCGGCCGGGCAAGCACCGTGCTCACCCGGCCGGAACGCTACGCTATGGCGTTTTCTTCAAGTTGGCGCATAAACTGACGTACCCAGTCGATACGGGTTTTACGCTCGGCTAAATCTTGCATGAACTTCAGCCGGGTTGGGCCATCCAGACGGAAGTGCTGAGGTTGCTTTTGGAGTAAGCCAATCAGCCACACCGGGTTGACGTGGTTCTTCTCGGCAAACTCAATCGTCCCGCCTTTTTCATTGCCTTCTAGCTTTCTGATGCCCAGTTTTTGCGCTTGCTGGCGCAAACGGGCAATATCCAGCAGCGTACGGGCCGGGTCAGGCAGCAAACCAAAACGGTCAATCAGTTCGACTTTAATCTCTTCCAGCTCGTTTTCGCTTTTCGCACTGGCAATGCGCTTGTAGAACGACAGTCGCGTATTCACATCGGGGATGTAGTCATCTGGCAGTAGCGAAGGCATCCGTAGCTCGACTTCAGTTTGCTGGTTGGTGAGATCTTCGAGCGACGGTTCGCGTCCCTCTTTAAGCGCATCAACCGCGTTCTCCAGCAGTTCCATGTACAGTGAGAAGCCGATGGTTTCCATCGAACCGCTCTGATCTTCACCCAGCAGTTCCCCCGCGCCGCGAATCTCGAGATCGTGAGTGGCCAGTGCAAAACCTGCACCCAAATCTTCCAGTGATGCAATTGCCTCAAGGCGTTTTTGTGCATCAGTGGTCATCGCTTTCGGATGCGGCGTCAACAGCCAGGCGTAGGCCTGATGGTGTGAACGTCCCACGCGGCCGCGTAGCTGGTGCAATTGTGCCAACCCGAAATGGTCAGCGCGCTCGATAATAATGGTGTTAGCGGTTGGAATGTCGATCCCGGTTTCGATGATGGTGGTACACACCAGCACGTTGAAGCGCTGATGGTGGAAATCGTTCATCACGCGTTCCAGCTCGCGTTCGCGCATTTGCCCGTGTCCAATCCCGATACGCGCTTCCGGTACCAACTCTGCCAGCCTGTCAGCGGTTTTCTGGATGTTTTCAACATCGTTGAACAGATAGTAGACCTGCCCGCCGCGTAACACTTCACGCAGGATAGCCTCGCGAACCACCAGATTGTCATACTCGCGCACAAAGGTTTTGACTGCCAGACGACGAGCTGGCGGTGTGGCGATAATTGACAGATCGCGCATGCCGCTCATCGCCATATTGAGCGTACGCGGGATCGGGGTTGCTGTCAGTGTCAGAATATCGACATCGGCGCGCATCGCTTTAATACGCTCTTTGTGACGGACACCGAAGCGGTGCTCTTCATCGACAATCAGCAGACCCAAATCTTTTAGTTTCACATCGCTTTGCAGCAGTTTGTGCGTACCGATGAGAATATCGATTTTACCTTCGGCAACCTGCTCCAGAATCTGCGCTTGCTCTTTGGCGCTACGAAAACGGGACAGCATCTCAATGCGCACGGGCCAGTTGGCAAAGCGGTCACGGAAGTTGTCGAAATGCTGCTGAGCGAGCAGGGTAGTCGGCACTAAAACAGCCACCTGTTTGTGGTTCTCGACGGCGAGAAATGCGGCGCGCATCGCAACTTCGGTTTTGCCGAAGCCGACGTCACCACACACCAGACGGTCCATTGCCAGCGGCTGACACATATCGCTGAGTACCGCGTTGATGGCCTGTGCCTGATCGGGTGTGGTTTCAAACGGGAAGCTGTCACAAAACAGCTGATACTGCTCGCGATCGTGCTTAAAGGCAAAACCTTCTTTCGCCGCGCGCTGGGCATAGATATCCAGTAGTTCTGCTGCCACATCGCGCACTTTCTCGGCCGCCTTCTGTCGGGCGCGCGACCAGGCGTCACCGCCGAGTTTATGCAGCGGCGCATTCTCTTCCGCGCCGCCGGCGTAGCGGCTGATCAGATGTAGCGACGACACCGGCACATACAGTTTGGCGTCGTTGGCATAGGTGAGCATCAGGTATTCGCCAGTAATGCCGCCCGCTTCCAGTGTGGTCATACCAGCATAGCGACCCACGCCGTGCTCAAGGTGCACGACGGGCTGCCCCGGATGCAGCTCTGCGAGGTTGCGGATCAACGTATCCGGGTTAATCGTGCGGCGGGAATCCTGGCGGCGACGTGCCACACGTTCACCAAGGAGATCGCTTTCGCAAATCAGTGCCAGGTTGCGTTTGGTATCAATGAAACCGTGCTCTGCCGCACCAATCATCAGATAACGACCGCTGTCGGCGGCTTCATCAAGGTGTAAAATACGTTTTGGCGCAACTTTGATGCGAGCCAGAAGTTCGCCGAGTGCTTCACGGCGACCTTCACTCTCTACTGAGAAAATGACCGGACCATTGAAGGTTTCCAGGAATTTACGCAGCGCATCCAGCGGCGATTTCTGTTGCGCTTGTACGGCGATGTCCGGCAGCTTCCGGAATCCCAGATTGGTATTCGCCGCTTTGTTTGCCAGACTTTCGGTTTTGAGCTGGACGCGAGGCCAATGTTTAAGCTCGGAAAACAGTTCGTCAACCCGCAGCCACAGCGATTCTGGCGGCAGCAGTGGACGCATCGGATCGACACCCCGATTCTCAAAACGTGACAGTGTATCCGCCTGGAAACGTTCTGCGCTGGTTTCAATATCTCCGGTATTCACTAACAGCGTATTGGCGGGGAAGTAGCTGAACAGCGGTGGCAGGGGCTCACTGAAAAACAGCGGTTGCCAGTATTCAATCCCGGCAGGTAACGTGCCTTTACTGACCTGCTGATAAATATGTTCGGCGTCACGTTTAACTTCAAAGGTGTCGCGCCACTGACTGCGGAACAGCTCAATGGCTGTTTTATCGGTTGGAAATTCGTGGGCAGGCAGCAAATTAATGGCGTCGACTTCTTCCAGCGTGCGTTGCGTATCGGTGTCAAACAGACGCAGGCTGTCGATTTCGTCATCAAAGAAATCAAGGCGATAAGGCAGTTCACTGCCCATTGGGAACAAGTCCAGCAACGCACCGCGTGTGGCGTATTCACCGTGCTCCATAACCTGATCAACATGGCGATAACCGGCGCTGTCCAGTTGCTCACGCAGGGTATCACGCGACAGGCGCTGGCCCTTTTTCATCACCAGTGCATGACCGTGTAGATAGTTGTGCGGGCAGACTCGCTGCATCAACGTGTTGACCGGTACGATCAGCACACCGCGTTGCATCGCAGGCAGTTGATACAACGTGGAGAGTCGCGAGGAGATAATTTCCTGATGTGGGGAAAAACTGTCATAGGGCAGTGTTTCCCAGTCAGCCAGATTCATCACCATCTGGTCGGTAAACTGACGAATTTCTTCATGCAGACGCAAGGCATTTTGCATGTCCGGCGCGATAAGCACCACGGGTCCCGGATGGTGTTCGGCGATTTCTGCGACCAGCGTCGCGCAGGCGGCACCGGTAAGTTCACCCAACTGGCGCTGATCGCCAGCTTTTGCTGGAAGCGTGTAACGATGTTGTTCAGGCATTCGGTTGTCAGGATCTCGTTTGGATATACGTCTGATAAGCAATGTTTCTTTATTATCCGTGATCGTTTCTCATAAGCAAATTGATTCGCCCCCGGATGGGGGCAAAAAGCGCGTAAGGTTTAGCGGGAAACGGCGGAGAGAGACGGCGGGGAGAAGAGCAGGTCGGCAACGGTTTTTTGTGAAATTCTTCGTACCATTAGTCCGACCAGCGTACACAACAGTAAGCAAGCGAACGGGTACACCAGTAGCAGGGCCAGCTCTACGTTTGCGGACCAGACGGTATGATTGAGTTTGGGAAGCAGCGTTAAACTCATCAGTTCCACCAGAATTCGGTGGGTGGTGTAGATGGCGATAGTATTGGAACCTATTACGCTTAATGGACTGGATGCACTCATACCAAAACGTTGTTCAAATTGATAAAACAACTTCATGATGAGTACGATGGAAAGAAGTGAGAGTAATAGCGAAACATTTGCCAGCCAGGCGATGACAGCCACCAGTGCACTCACCGTCACGATGACTGCGTGACGGCGCAGGGGAACGTCTTTGATCCACGTCATCAGCGTTGAGCCAAACCAGGCGCCGAGACTGTAGTATGGCAGGTTACGAATTACGCTGTTCATTCCCCACCACGGCGTCGGGATAAAATTGATCGCCACGCTCAGCACGACAAATAACGCCATCATCGGCACCGCCCAGCGGCTGAAAATCTTACACAAAATAAAATAAACAATCAGCGCGTACAGATACCACAAGCTGGTGCTGGCGGTGAGCATCCCGTGGGTAAAGCCACTGATCGAGCCGGCATAGGCGGCGTTGGCGGTATGGCTCAGATCGCGCTGCGGGGCCAGCCAGTTATTGAGCGTGACTAACGCCAGCCATTGCACGATTCCCCACAGTATCAACACCCAGGCAATACTCCAGATGCGTTTGTCTACACAGGTTGTCCACGGGACGTTTGCAATGTAGCGGCGGATCAGATAGCCCGAAATAAAGAAAAAGACGGGCATGCGCAACGGTGCCAGATACAGATTGAGATAGATCCAGCATTTGGTTAGCACCTGTGAGAGTGGATGCTGGAAGGCGGTGAGAGGGGGATAAAAGGTAATGACCGAATGGTAAATAACCACCAGACAGATACATAACCCTTTGATTTGATTAATCCATAACTCTTTTTTATTCATTGCAGTGGTGTATCCATATTGTGTGAGATAGCCTGCCATCCTGCAAAACCCGGCCTTCTCTGTAATGCGTAACCGTCTGCTTTTTATTTTTTTAAGATAAAGATCAGGAACAATGGATGAGGGAAAAGTGGAAACTTTAGCGAATTGATTTGGTTATACTTTTCAGAACAATGCTGACGAACACTTACGGTTCAGTCATTTACCCATCCCGCTTTCGCTTATATACTCGTGACTTTGCTAACAGCAACCAGACGGATTTCATGTACCAACCTGTCGCTCTATTCATTGGCCTGCGTTATATGCGTGGGCGTGCAGCAGATCGCTTCGGTCGTTTCGTTTCCTGGCTCTCTACCATTGGCATTACTCTTGGGGTAATGGCGCTGGTCACGGTATTGTCGGTGATGAACGGTTTCGAACGCGAGTTGCAAAATAACATCCTGGGTCTGATGCCTCAGGCTATTCTCTCGGCGGAGCAAGGCTCTCTTAACCCGCAGCAGTTGCCGGAAAAAGCCGTGGTATTGAACGGCGTCAACCGTGTTGCGCCACTAACAACGGGCGATGTGGTCCTGCAGAGTGCGCGTAGCGTGGCGGTAGGGGTGATGCTGGGCATCGACCCGGCGCAAAAAGATCCGCTTACGCCGTATTTGGTCAATGTGAAGCAAACCGATCTCGAGCCGGGTAAGTATAATGTCATCCTCGGTGAGCAGCTTGCCGGACAGCTAGGTGTGAACCGCGGTGATCAAATTCGCGTGATGGTGCCTTCTGCCAGTCAGTTTACGCCAATGGGACGCTTGCCGAGCCAGCGTCTGTTTACGGTGATTGGCACCTTTGCCGCCAATAGTGAAGTCGATGGTTATCAGATGTTGACCAACATCCAGGATGCGTCACGTCTGATGCGTTATCCGGCAGGCAATATCACCGGCTGGCGTCTGTGGCTGAATGAACCGCTCAAGGTTGATACGCTGAGCCAACAAACGTTGCCGCAAGGCACCAAGTGGCAGGACTGGCGCGAGCGTAAAGGCGAGCTGTTCCAGGCTGTGCGGATGGAAAAAAACATGATGGGGCTGTTGCTGAGCCTGATCGTGGCGGTTGCAGCGTTTAATATTATTACCTCGCTGGGTCTGATGGTGATGGAGAAGCAAGGGGAAGTGGCGATTTTACAAACGCAGGGGCTCACGCCGCGGCAAATAATGATGGTGTTTATGGTTCAGGGGGCCAGTGCCGGGATTATCGGCGCGCTGCTGGGGGCCGTGCTGGGCGCGTTGCTTGCCAGCCAACTGAACAACCTGATGCCGATTATCGGCGTGCTGCTGGACGGTGCTGCGTTACCTGTCGCTATTGAGCCGTTGCAGGTGATCGTCATTGCGCTGGTGGCAATGGCCATCGCGCTGCTGTCTACGCTTTATCCTTCCTGGCGCGCTGCCGCCACTCAACCCGCTGAGGCTTTACGTTATGAATAAGATCCTGTTGCAATGCGACAACCTGTGCAAACGCTATCAGGAAGGCACGGTGCAGACTGATGTTCTGCACGATGTCAGTTTTTGCGTCGGCGAGGGTGAGATGATGGCGATTGTCGGCAGCTCAGGCTCCGGTAAAAGTACATTGCTTCATCTGCTCGGCGGGCTGGATACACCGACTTCCGGCGACGTTATTTTTAGCGGTCAGCCGATGAGCAAACTCTCGTCAGCGGCGAAAGCGGAACTGCGTAATCAGAAGCTCGGATTTATTTACCAGTTCCACCATTTGTTGCCAGACTTTACCGCGCTGGAAAACGTGGCGATGCCGCTACTGATTGGCAAGAAGAAGCCGGCTGAAATTACCGCGCGCGCACGTGACATGCTGAAAGCGGTTGGGCTGGATCACCGTGCCAGCCACCGTCCGTCCGAACTCTCAGGCGGCGAGCGTCAACGAGTGGCGATTGCCCGTGCGCTGGTCAATAACCCGCGTCTGGTGTTGGCAGATGAGCCAACAGGTAACCTTGATGCGCGTAACGCGGACAGTATTTTTGAGCTTCTGGGTGAGCTGAACCGTTCTCAGGGCACCGCATTTCTGGTGGTGACCCACGATCTGCAACTGGCGAAGCGCATGAGCCGCCAGCTTGAAATGCGCGATGGTCGCCTGACGGCCGAACTGAGCCTGATGGGAGCAGAGTAATGGCTTCGCCTTTATCGTTATTGATTGGGTTACGTTTTAGCCGTGGCCGGCGGCGCGGTGGTATGGTCTCGCTGATTTCCGTCATCTCCACCATCGGTATTGCATTAGGTGTGGCGGTATTGATCGTCGGGTTGAGTGCGATGAACGGTTTTGAGCGCGAGCTGAACAACCGTATTCTGGCGGTTGTGCCGCACGGTGAGATAGAAGCGGTGAACCAGCCGTGGAATAACTGGCAGGAAGCGCTGGTCAACGTGCAGAAGGTACCGGGTATTGTCGCTGCTGCGCCGTATATCAATTTCACCGGGCTGGTGGAGAGTGGGGCGAACTTGCGCGCCGTACAGGTAAAAGGCGTGGATCCGAAGCAGGAGCAACGTTTAAGTGCGCTACCGTCATTTGTGCAAAACCATGCCTGGGATAATTTCAAAGCGGGTGAGCAGCAGGTCATTCTTGGCAAGGGGATTGCTGACGCGCTGAAGGTGAAGCAGGGGGACTGGGTGTCGATTATGATCCCCAATGCCAGCGCCGATCACAAGCTACAGCAGCCTAAACGTGTGCGTTTGCACGTTACCGGTATTCTGCAACTGAGCGGTCAGCTCGATCACAGCTTCGCCATGATCCCAATGGAAGACGCGCAGCAGTACCTGGATATGGGCTCCAGCGTTTCCGGGATTGCCCTGAAGGTCAACGATGTCTTTAACGCCAATAAGTTGGTCAGAGACGCCGGTGAAGTGACCAACAACTATGTCTATATTAAGAGCTGGATCGGTACTTACGGCTATATGTATCGCGATATCCAGATGATTCGCGCCATTATGTACCTGGCCATGGTGTTGGTGATTGGCGTTGCCTGTTTCAATATCGTTTCAACGTTAGTGATGGCGGTAAAAGACAAGAGTGGTGATATTGCGGTATTAAGAACGCTGGGGGCGAAAGACGGACTGATCCGCGCCATCTTCGTCTGGTATGGACTGCTGGCGGGTCTGTTCGGTAGCCTGATAGGTGTGGTTATTGGTGTTGTTGTTTCTCTGCAGCTCACACCGATTATCAATGGTATTGAGGCGCTTATCGGCCATCAGTTCCTCTCGGGCGATATTTATTTTATTGACTTCCTGCCATCTGAATTGCACTGGCTGGATGTGATTTACGTGTTGGTGACAGCATTGTTGCTGAGTCTTTTGGCAAGTTGGTATCCGGCGCGTCGCGCCAGCAATATTGACCCTGCGAGAGTACTGAGCGGCCAATAACAACAAGATATACACTAAGACATTCATGCTGTTTCAAGGCGGCAAGCCCGATAACCACCAGACGCATCAACAACGATGTGACTGGGCGTGAGGGTGCAGCCAACGCAGAGGCAGCCTGAAGGAAGACGTGTATCAAGGAGCGGTGATGTATTACGGGTTTGACATTGGCGGGACAAAAATTGCGTTAGGCGTCTTCGATAACCACCGTCGTTTGCAGTGGGAGAAACGTGTCCCTACGCCGCGTGATAGTTATGACGCTTTCCTTGATGCGGTGTGCGCTCTGGTGACGGAGGCGGACCAGCGCTTTGGCGTTAAGGGTTCCGTAGGGATTGGTATCCCTGGCATGCCTGAGACCGAAGACGGCACGTTGTACGCGGCTAACGTTCCTGCCGCCAGTGGCAAACCGCTGCGGGCCGATCTCAGCACACGACTGGATCGCGATGTGCGTCTGGATAATGATGCCAACTGTTTTGCACTCTCCGAAGCCTGGGACGATGAGTTCACCCAGTATCCGTTAGTCATGGGCTTAATCCTCGGTACCGGTGTCGGTGGTGGCCTGGTGCTTAACGGGAAGTCTATCACTGGACGTAGCTATATTACCGGCGAGTTCGGTCATATCCGTTTGCCTGTTGATGCATTGACGTTGATGGGATTTGATTTCCCACTGCGTCGTTGCGGATGCGGTCAACTGGGGTGCATCGAAAGCTATCTTTCCGGTGGCGGATTTGCATGGTTGTACCAGCATTACTACCATCAACCTCTGGATGCCCGTGAAATTATCGCCCTCTGGGAGCAAGGCGATGAGCATGCGCGTGCGCATGTAGAGCGTTATCTGGATTTGCTGGCCGTTTGCCTGGGGAATATCCTGACTATCGTCGATCCCGATTTAGTGGTGATTGGCGGTGGCTTGTCAAACTTTACCGCTATTACGACGCAACTGGCGGATCGACTGCCACGTCATTTGCTGCCCGTTGCCCGTGTGCCGCGTATTGAGCAAGCACGACACGGTGATGCGGGTGGGATGCGCGGAGCCGCTTTCCTACATCTTACCGATTAATACAAAGAGGTTGTTATGCTGTCGCGTCGGGGTCATCGATTAAGCCGTTTTCGTAAAAATAAACGCCATTTGCGCGATCGCCTGCGTCAACGGATCTTTTTCAGAGACAGAGTGGTGCCTGAGCTGGTGGAAAAACCAAGGGTGTTAGTCCTGACTGGTGCGGGGATTTCCGCTGAATCAGGGATTCGTACCTTCCGTGCTGCGGATGGTCTTTGGGAAGAACATCGGGTTGAGGATGTGGCAACGCCGGAAGGATTTAGCCGAAATCCTGGACTGGTTCAGTCATTTTATAACGCCCGCCGTCACCAGTTACAGCAGCCCGAAATTCAACCAAACGCGGCGCATATTGCGTTGGCAAAACTCGAAGCTGAGTTGGGTGATCGCTTTCTACTGGTAACGCAAAATATCGATAATCTGCACGAACGTGCGGGAAGCCAGAACGTTATTCATATGCACGGCGAGCTCCTCAAGGTTCGCTGTTCGCAAAGCGGGCAGATTTTAGACTGGACAGGGGACGTCACGCCGGAAGACAAATGCCATTGCTGCCAGTTCCCGGCACCACTGCGACCGCACGTTGTCTGGTTTGGCGAAATGCCTCTGGGGATGGATGAAATTTATATGGCACTGGCGATGGCAGATGTTTTCATTGCCATTGGCACATCAGGACATGTTTATCCGGCCGCGGGTTTTGTTCACGAAGCGCGTCTGCATGGGGCGCATACGGTGGAGTTAAATCTTGAGCCAAGCCAGGTGGGGAGCGAGTTCGAAGAGAAGTATTACGGTCCGGCAAGCCAGGTAGTACCCGAGTTTGTTGAGAAGTTATTGAAAGGCCTGTGATTTTTTGCCGGATGGCGGCGAATGCCTTATCCGGCCTACGGCGTGCGTTTTTGCAGGCCCGATAAGCATAATGCCATCGGGCCTTTCTTATCCCACTGAATTAACGTCCTGCTTTTAGCTTCTGATAATACTCTTCATAGATGGCGCTGGCGGAACCAACATCGTTCTGCCACTCCCCTTTATTGATGGTTTCTGCATCCGGGTAGAGCGTTTTATCGTTAGCCACTTCCGGACTTAAAAGCTTACGTGCCGCCAGGTTTGGCGTCGGGTAACCGATGGTTTCCGCGACTTCTTTCGCGACATCCGGACGCAGCAGGAAGTTAATTAGCTTCAGCGCACCTTCTTTGTTTTTGGCATTTGCCGGAATAGACAGGCTGTCCATCCAGAAAATACCCCCTTCTTTCGGCCAGACGACTTCCAGCGGTGTACCCGCCTGACGCGCCACGAATGCAGAACCGTTCCACACCATTCCCAGATTAACTTCGCCTTCCATATACGGATTAGCCGGGTTATCGGAGTTGAAGGCTGCAACGTTAGGCATTAGCTTCTTGAGCTCGTTATATGCGGCTTCAATCTCTTTCGGGTCGGTGGTATTTCCGGAGTATCCCAGCTTGCGCAGCGCCATCTGGAATACTTCGCGGGCATCATCCGTTAACAACAGGCTGCCTTTGTATTCCGGTTTCCACAGGTCAGCCCAACTGGTCACGGTTTTTGGATCAATGGCATCACTGTTAATACCAATGGCCGTCGCACCCCAGATATAAGGAATTGAGTAGTCGTTGTTCGGGTCAAACGGCTTATTGAGCATTTCCGGATCGAGGTTGTGGAAGTTGGTTAACGCCGACTTATCGATCTTTTGGATCATGCCTTCCTTGCGCATTTTGTCGACGTAATAGGTGGAAGGCACCACCAGATCGTACGCACCGTCTTTGTAGGTTTTGAGCTTGGCGTACATGGTCTCATTCGACTCGTAGGTCGAATAGATAACCTTGATCCCGGTCTCTTTAGTGAACTGTTCCAGTAATCCTGGCGGAACGTACTCGGTCCAGTTATAGAAATAAAGCGTGTTGTTATCATCAGCGTGAGCGGCGCTCATGCCCAGTGCCAGAGCACCCGCCGCGAGCAGGTGGCGTGACCATTTTTTCATTTAACGTCCCCTGAATGATGGGCCTCAACGGCCCTTGGTTTTATCACGTGCAATAAGCTGGCTGGCAATCACCATAACCAGCGACAGAACCAACAAAATGGTTGCCAGAGCGTTCACTTCTGGTGATACGCCGACTTTAACCATTGAGTAGATTTTTAATGGCAAAATTTCATAGCCGGGGCCGGTGACGAAGGACGAAACCACGACATCATCCATCGACAGCGTAAAACTTAGCAACCAACCCGCCGCTACCGCAGGCATGGCCAGTGGCAGAATGATTTTGCGCAGAATAGTCACTTCACTGGCACCCAGGTCTTTTGCTGCTTCAAGCATACGTACGTCAAAGCCTTTCAAACGTGAGTAGACCGTTACTACCACAAAAGGCAGGCAGAACGTGATATGTGAAAACAGCAGCGACCAGAAGCCCAACTGAATGCCAATCAGCATAAACAGTACCAGCAGCGAAATTGCCATCACAATATCCGGCGACATCATCACCACAAACAGCATGCCGCTGACAAATGGCTTGCCACGAAAACGGTAGCGATATAAGGCGACCGCAGTCAGTGAACCGATCAGCGTGGCAAAGGTCGCGGAGAGTACGGCCATCGTTAGTGAGTGCTGTGCCGCCTGCAGCAAACTGTCGTTGTTCACCAGCAGGCCGTACCATTTGGTGGTAAAGCCTTGCCAGTTAATGCCAAAGCGCGAGCTGTTAAAGGAGTTCACAATCAAAATGATGATTGGAATGTACAGGTACGCGTAGATAGCGGTCATAAAACCGCCGCGAAGCAGTCGACCGATCATTCGAGTTCCACCTTCTTGTTCAGAAGGCGTGATACTTTCAGAGTATTGAAAATAATCAACTTTTTCTCTTCTCCAAAATCTCTCCAAAACTTCCCGCCAAAACAGACAGCCAAAAAATAATCGGCCATCACTAAGGCCGCGAATTTTACAACAATTTTCCAGGTGAGCGGAAAAAAATGCCCATTTAAATGACCAGCTTTACCCATTCCTGGCCGCGAGTGTCGTTATACCGATCTGTTGTTGCCTGCACTTTATGACCCAGCAGTGTTTTAGTGTCGATCCCCTGCGCGCGGTACAGTCGTTCAGCTAGCGAGCGTTGCTCGTGAAAGGTTGTTGGCGTTTTTCCTGCTGGTGGATTAACCCCTGCCATATCCCGGGCAACCGCAAAATAATCACTCAGATTATCTTTGCTCATTGGCTGGCCTTTTTTCTGCTGCCGGCTGTGAACCAGATAGGGGCTAACAACCCTGTCACGGCAACCGGCAATGACTTCTTTAAGTGTCATGCCCACGGCATCGCAATGAAGGGACAGTGGTAGCGCCAGACGCATATCAGTCTTACCCTGAACGACATGCAAATGACCGTCCCACACGTCGGAGAATTTCATTCTGACAATATCCTCTCTTCGCTGGCCAGTAACCAGGGCGAGAAGCATGGCGTTCCTGTTGTAATGCCCTTCTGGGGTAACATTGAATATGGCTCTCCAGTCCTCGATGCTGAGTCTGGCGCGGGTTACTTTCGGTACCGGTTTGCGTGTCGCCTCCGGAGGATTCCAGCCCGGTGGAACTTCGCCTGCATGTTGTGCTTCACGATAAATATCTACCCATACCACGCGGTTATTTAACGCGGTGCTGGTCTGCCCCTTATCAAGCCATTCTTCAAGAATCAGGGAGAAATCCCTAACCTCCAGACTACGCAACGGATGATTGCCAAGTCGGCCAACTAAAAGATTAGCCATTCTCATTTTTTCTTTGAGTCGGGTTTCTGATAAATCGCCGTTATCTACGCGGGTACGCTGCACTTTTTCATAGCGAACAATCCACGCCTGTAAACTGATCCCACGAGCCCTATTTGATGATGGTCTTTCATCTATTTTCTTCAGGAAATAATCAGCCTCAGCTGCTGCCAGTCGCTGATTGGCAGTGGATGCTATCTTTTCTGCTTTGACTTTATCGGTACCAAGTCCGTGAAATTTTCCGGTTACCGGGTTTTTATATTGGTAATAGGTTTTATCGGTGCGGCGATCGAACCGGGCGTAAAGCCCGGGTATAGATATGCTATTTTTTCGTGGCCTTGGTGACATGATTCAGGATCTCCTTTAACGCATCGTCATCGTCATCGTGAATTTCTGGTGCCACGCCGACAGTACCTGGGCCAACATACACGGCATTGCGATCAACGCACCAGCGACCGCATATTTTTTCAGGCTTTGGGTTTATGTATCCCAACTTGCCATATTTCACCAGAGTGGTATTCGTTATGGAAAAGCCGAATCGACCGGTTTTCCATTCCGTCAGCGGTATCAGAAATTGTTCACTCATAGCCATCACTCGCGATAGCCAGCCATTACGATACGCGCAACGACTGGCGCAGATTGATTGTCAAAAATCAGCAGTTGGTTTTGCCTTTCTTTTTTGGCGCCGTTTTTTCTTGGGTTTTATACTCTGCGGTATAGCGCGCTGACGAACTGGCGGTCGCGTGAAAACATGTTCGCTTATGCGCCGCCGTTCTCCCATTCGCCATACATGCCAGGACGTCCAGTCACATCCATCATCACAGACGTGCAGAGAACGGATCAGGGCTTCATCGCCGGTTAAATTCTCTGTCACTTCTCCGCCTCCGCACTTATAACTCCAGCGGCCAACGCTGCGGCCATGTGCGGCAATTCGTCAAAATCGCCGCGGTATGCCGGGTTTGCACACATCCCCTGCAGAGCTGCGAGCGTCAGTTGCTGGCGGTAGGTGAGGGCCATCGGTTCAGGTTTTGGCGCAGATACAGTTTCTGGTTCCTTTTTCGGCTTAACGGTAACCACGGGAGGATCCATCACCACCGGTTTCGGTGGTTCCGGGCGACGATATTCCACGATCGCATCGAGGGCGATTTTCTGACGAACGGACACATCATCAGACCAGCCCTCAAGAATTGTCGTTGCGACATCGTGAACTTCTTCATCGCTGAAATTGGGCGACAGACAAAATTCAGTGGTGGCGATATCGATGATCAGCAGAGGAAGAACGTCAGCGATAATATGACCGGTGCATGCCACAACGCCTTCCGCTTCTTCTTTACCCATAATGTCAGTACGCCCGGAAAGCAGGTCGTTCAGCGCGTGGGCAATCTCAATTTCATGATTATCAAGAAGTGGACGGTCGTCTTCCTGTTCGGTTACTTCCGTTTTTTCACCTTCATTTGAGGCGCTATTGGCAAATGCTGCATCCAGTTCCCTGTCGAGTTCTGCAGCGCGAGACGGGCAGACTGCTGGTGGTAAATTTTCGTCCTGTAACGTCTGTTCGGTTTTACCATCAGATTTTGCTCCATCATTTTTTTGTGGCAGCGGGGCAGACGTACGGCCGCAGGCAATATCAATGACCAGTTGTGGTGGATTAACGCAGTCAAAACCCGCAATGCAGCTATCAATGTATTGGCGCAGTTCGCCAGGGTAAATATGAAGTTTTTCATCAGCGGTTTTGATGATGGCCACGATGGACGCCGGGTGATAATCATGAATACCCGGTGTACGTGAAAATGGCGCACACCAGTCATCAATCTCGACATCTTTACCGCACAGCATGGTATTGATGCGCATTTCAATGCCAACTGGAGGACTGCACACGTCGAAATCCATGGAGCGGGATAATTTGCCCATGGCGATGCGATAGCGCAGCCTGGTAGCAAGTTCGCTCATGCTTGGTTTTTTCTCATTGCGTTTTGCTGGCGGAGTATCAAGCCATTTATTAATCGGCCTTTTGATATCAGTCCACTGTGCTGTTTCTTTGACAGTTGCACGTAGATGCGCCATTAATTCTTCCTGACGTTCTGGCAGCAGCGCCAGTGTGCGTGGTTCGCGGGCGATAGCTTCCGCCAGTTCGCGGGCAAAACTGCTTTCATCATCGTTAACCAGATCCATTACCTGGCCGTATTGAATAGCTGTGATTTCCTCGACAGGTCCAAACAGCACCAGACTGGCGGCGCGATAGTTAGCTGGTAACGGTCTTACCGCTGTCATTTTTTCTGCGGCTGTAACATCTTCAGCAAGTTCAGGCTCAACCAGCACGCGTTCAGGTTTGCCGGTTTCAGCATTCCAGACAATTTCATCTGAGAAAAAATCAGGAGTTAATACGCCCATAAGTTCAGGTCGCGGGACGTCTTCGCTGTCCTCCCATACTTTAGGCTTGAAATAATCATCAGCAAGTTCTGGTGCAAATTGCAGAAAAATTCCGTGTAACATTACCTGTGCCGCGGATTTATTTTTTGCTCTCACAGCGCCAGCGTAAACGGGAAGGTCTTTATTTTTCTCAAGCGAACCTTTTTTAGGTTCGAGCATTCCAGAAAAAATATTTAATTCAATAGTCATAACAACCTCAATAATGTTTATGTGTATGGCGTGCATTGCTTCTGCTTAAATTACAGCGCCGTGGTTCATGAATTTGTTTGTAGGAGATAGCATGCTCAAGGCTACAGAAATAAGCAGTCACCACTCTCTTATGAATTCTTTTTGTTGATTTATACATGGAATCATCAGAACTCCATTTTTTACAATACGGACAGCACTCAAGTGTCACTTACCCTCCCTGCATAGCTGGCTATGACAGGGCCATCATTGATGGATATAGTTAGCCCTGCCAGTTAAGGCATAAATAAAAACTCTCTTAATTGTTTGAAGTTATTGAAGGGGGTAAATAAAAGTTCAGCGTAAAAACTCGCTAATATTAACCCTCTGGTCGTTAACTATTTTGGTCATTACTTTGATGAAACACATATCCAGCACCGCCTCATCTTTATATTTTTGAACGCCGGTTATATCAGCCACAGCTTTTTTATATTCAGCTTCAGCTGTACGCTGGGCAATATCTTCTCTGGTAAATTTAACCATTGGCACGCACCATCCTGAGTAAAGGTTCCGTGTGATCGAGAGCTGCCTTCTGTTGTTCGTACAGCGCTTCGATCTCAGCTGTAAGGCGGTCGCGAAAAGCAGGAACGGTTAACTGATGAATAAAATTACTTACGGAGCTTTCCACATCAGGATCCCCGTCCGGTATAACTGGCTGTGAATTTTTCATAAACCCTCCGGTAAAAAAGGTGCCATCGTGGGAGATGGGCAAAGATCACGCGGCACACACAGCAATTAATCACATCTGCAAGCGCACTCCACCTGTTCCACACCTGTCACCCATAACTGGTAAGTGAAGGAGTGCACTTGCATGTTGCGCCCTGAAAAAGCTGGCGGTTACCGGAAATACACGGGAAAACACCGGGCCGCCAGAACAGGGGTCTACTTGTTATTGCTTTGGCCTGCTTTTAACCACATCAGGCGCGGTGGATCCTGCTATTCCCCAACAACAAGGATTCGGTTAATCTGGATATCCCCAACAATAATATGAGTACTCAAAGTGATCGCTGAACTGTCGGCGGCTATGGCCGCGATAAAGGAAACGGCTGGTCTCGCTAAGGTTATTAATGAAGCGAAAACAGATGCAGAGGTAAAAGCTGCAACCATAGAAATCCAGAACAAACTAATCATGCTTCAGGCGGAGTGCTTCTCTCTTGGCGATGCGATCCGCCTTCGTGACGAAGAGGTAATGCATCTCAAAGCAAAAATTGCAGAGTTTGAAGATTTTTGTGCCAAGGTAGAAGGATATAACCTTGATCAGCTTGAATCTGGTGCTTTTGTTTACTCTAAAAATGAAGTTGTGAGTGGAAAAGAAATAACCGTGCATCTTTGCCCACTTTGCTATTCCAAAAATATAAAATCGATACTTCATCCTTTCCCTGTAAGTAAAAATGCGCATTTTCATAAAAGCCGTTGTCTCCACTGTGAAAACAAGTTCTTAATGAATAAAAATCCGGACTACGATCAACCCAAATCTTTAAATGAGATTGGGCGAGAATTAAACGGTGGTAGCTGGCTAAACCGTTGAGTCAGGTTGTGGATATCCAGATTGTTAAAGAGCGAAGCGTCCAGTAGGGCGCTTTTTTTGTTTCTGGCCCTGTATCGCCAGGGTAAGCGGAACATTTTGATTCTGAGTAATCACTGCGTGTGGTTACTTGATGGGGTTTAGATTAGATATGTCTAACGAAATAGGCAAGGAATTTTGTTAGATAAAACTAACAAAATGAGCGAGTTTAAATTAACTTACTGATAAATAGAAAATTATTTTTTGGTTTGACGTTGTCTGGCCTGGAGAAGCTCTTCGAATAATTTATTGAAGTTCTGCACTCTCGCTCGCATTTCCTGAAGCTGGGCTTCTTGCTCCGATTCAGGCAGAGAATCAAAGAGATCTATCAACTCCCGATGCTTGTCAGTCAACTGAGTGGTGGATGGTAATTCATTGGCAGGGACAGGATTTTGCTGTTCATCTCCAAACAACAGCCAAGTCGGTGTGCATGATAGGGCTTTTGCGAGCGAAAACAGACGGGTGCCGACAGGTTGCGTTTCATCACGCTCCCATTGCGAAATGGTCACGTGCGCAACACCAGCAAGTTTGGCTGCCTCACGCTGAGTCAGCTTTAGCTCTTTACGTCTGGCAAGAGCTCTTTGTCCAAGGCTGTTTAAATTTTTCATAGTTAGACAATTCTAAATTTTATTGACTTAGATATCCCGCGCAAGCTAATGTTAGACATACCTAACAAAATGGAGGTCACATGCTCACATGTGAAGCACTTGCTTTTTTTGACACCAAAACAAAACTCGCGAAAGCCGCCGGTGTAGAACTTCAGTCTCTTTACAAATGGGGAACACTTGTCCCCGAAGGTCGGGCCCGTCGCCTGGAAGAAGCCTCGGGTGGCGTACTCATCTACGACAAAGACGTTTATGACCGTTACCGCCAGGCCAAGCGCCTTGGTAAACAGAATATCTGCACAACCAAGAAGGAATCTGATTGATGAAAATCAACGAGATTAAATTGCTGGCTATCGAGCTGGAAGAGTGGGCGATGAAGGATGGCAGGAAAGGGGGCTGGAAAAAGATAGTCCCGCTGATTACAGCGCATCACTACGGTGAGTTGCTGGATAGCTTGGCAGATATCGTGGACCCGTCAGAGTATGCGCGTCGCCTGCATAACAACACTCAGATCATCCAGCGGGCATTTCGAAATGACACGCCGAATTATCGTGGTCAGGCAGCTGCGCTGGCGCCAGCAATCAGGGCTGCGATGGATGCAGAGCTGGCTGGTCAGCATGACTTACATAACCTGGTGGCCATTGCGAACCGCGAGTGCATCGAGGCAACCAGCGCGGTGCTGACTGGTAAGCCCATGCAGGTTATCCGCAAAGAAACGGCAGAGGCGATTCAGGCGCTGGCCGATCTCATCCCCGGCGTCAGCATCCAGTTTAACCATATTGGTCCGCGCGCGGCGTAACAGGAGGCTCCCATGCTTGCCCAGGAATTAGTAGACCGTATGAAAAAGGCGATGAAGCACAGAGTACCGGTGGAGACAGTCGATCGCAGCGCTGAACTGATTCCGGGGATGAAATACCGCAACGAACGCGGACGCATGGTGACGGTAATGAGAGTTTCTCATCTTCGGGTTATGTACCGATACGAAGGCTATCAGGACATCTGCGAGACAGGCCGGAGAGAGTTTGAACTCAAGTTCAGGAAGGTGCAGTCATGACTAAGCGCACAGCAGGTACGGAGTTTTGTGTGAGTAGAATTTTTGAGATTGTCCAGTCGATGTCCGGTCAGGGAAACAGCATCACGATCCCTTGTCCGTATCTGGATTTTTTCGCTGGTGACCGCCAGCAGCATTTGCTCGCGGCGATCCTGAATCAGCTGGTGTTCTGGTCGGGTAAATCTCACCTGGAAAATGGCTGGTTTTACAAAGAACACGCGGTAATTGCTGCGGAAGTTCGTGCGTCCAGCAAGGATGTCATCCGCAAGGCAATGAGCAAAATAATCAGCCAGTATTTGCCCGGTGTTATCGAAGAGAAGAAACGCAAGGTAAACGGTACGCCGAAGATGCATTATCGCATCAATGAAGAGGCATTAATTGCCCTGATATTCCCGCCAGTGCTGGATTCGGCTCTTAAGACGAATGGAAACGGCTCTCAAGCCGAAACCAAACGGCTCTTAAGCCGAATGGAAACGGCTCATAAGCCGAATCCTGGAAACGGCTCTCAAGCCGAATCTATTCTCTATACAGATCTTAAAACAGATAAATACATACAGATCTCTTCTTGTCCGGGAATTGCGTCCCCGGAAGTCGATTTACCTACAGGCGAAGAAAAAAAATCATCTTCTGAACAGCAAAAAGGCAAATGGGGCACACCAGAAGATCATCAGTGCGCTGAGTGGGTTTTTTCCCGCATCAAAAAACTCTACGAGAAGGCCGCCGAGACAGACGGCGAACTGTCACGCCCAAAAGACCCTAACTGGAATGCCTGGGCAAACGAAATACGCCTGATGCGCTGCATAGACGGGCGCACCCACCGCCAGATTTGCGACCTGTTCAAGCGCGTACAACGCGATCCGTTCTGGTGTCGCAACGTCCTGAGTCCGTCAAAGCTGCGGGAAAAATGGGATGAATTGATTATCCGACTTGGCGGTAGCACGCAACAACGGGATGTTAACGCCATTTCAGTCCCGGACAACACCATCCCTGAAGGTTTCAGGGGCTAAAAAATTAACCTGGAGAATTTTATGGAAACCATTTTAGACGTACTGAAAGCGATGGAAAAAGCGACTGCCCGTGAAATTGCGGCGCGCATGAAAATTGAGCCTGCGGCGGTGATCGGGATGCTGCGTGAGCACGAAGAACGTAACGAGGTTGTTCAGGCTAACGGGTACTGGAAAGTTGCTACTGGGGAGGTGAAGTCACAGCCCACGGCGACCAGTTCTGTCAGCAAAACACCGGCAAGTGTATCTGTCAGCGACGTCATCGCCTTACTGGCCGAACATGGACCACAGACATCCTTTGAGCTGGCAACACTGGCAGGTATTGAATCCAAACGTGTGGCACCAATGCTGACCCACCACATGACAAAAGGGCGGATCATCCGCGAAAAAGTGGGCAACAAGTTTGTTTATTCGGTAGCGGCCGCTGGGCCAGTTAAAAACAAGATTTCAACACCACAGGAACCGGAGATATCAACGCCACCAGTACTAAAAAAATCTGTCACTGAAATTGTCGAGGAAATTCCCTCGTTCGTGAGCCGTCCTGATGATCTGCTGATCCCAACGGTACGCGGTATCTCAAGCGAAATTCGCCGTACGAAAGCGAAGCTGGCCAACCTGGAAAAACTTCGTGAAGCCGTTCGCAGCATTCGCAAACACGGTGCACTGATGCAGGAGCTGGCGCAATGAAACAGTCTGAGTTACCACGCTGTCCGACCTGCGGAAATATGCCCGAATACGCGCTAAAGCCTAACCATATGGGATGGGTATGGGGTGGATTGAAATGCCCGTATGACCATTACCGTGTGAATTTGAATGGCCCAGCTGGCAGCCGCGCACAGGCAGAGAAAAAGCTGGCGCCACAGTGGATTGAACTTGTCGAAAAAATAAACTAGGGAAAACAGCATGAAACCAACCTACGGGGGACTAGCAGCACAACTCGCTAACTCCGAGAGCAAGAGCAGGGAGCTGGCGCGCGAGGCAGGCGATCTGCTAGACATGTGGGAGAAGCGCGTCGCTGAGGGTAAGCCAGTGCCACCGGTACGCTTGGCAATTGCGCCGCCGGCTGCCGAGCATGGGCGGACACTCATACAACTGTTGTTTGCCAAATACAATCAATTAAAGTAGAGAACAATTGGAGTATACTTACAATGGAAGTGCAAAGAAACCTTTCTTATCCTAAATTATCAACATTTTAACATTCGTTAATCATTGATAAAATCCTTGAGAATTGCTCCTATAAGAGATAAATTTGAAAGGTGATTCCGTAAGAACACATTAAATAAAAAGGTCTGAGATGATTGAGTTAAAAGAAGTAAAAAAATCTTTATCAAGTGTAAATGAAGTTTCAAAATTAAAAGACACAGATTATGGCATCTCTTTTTATTATAAAGAAGCCTTTACTGATTTGAGAGTGTACGCTAAAGAATCTATGATTTCTTCAAGGATTGAAATTTCAAATTCTTTTCAGTCGCCTCATGATTTTAATAGTGTTTTCGATGCTGATAGTATAGCTAAAGTTGTTAATTTGACAACCACAACACCATGTAAAACTATCTTTGTTGAATCCAAAAATTCCAATGGAGCATTCATAATAAAAAATATTTCCTCAGATAAGTTAGATGTTTTTGCAGAGGATAACCTAAGTGAAGACATGCTAAGTAATAATTTAAAGCTGACGATCTTTAAAATGATGCTTGAAAATTTTGCTTGCTATAAAGACCTGAGGGTAGTTGTTGATAAATATAAAGCTGGAGCGCAAAGTGAAAACTAATGACGCACCAAAAATTATCATTCAACTTATATTGAGTGCTCTTTTATTTTATTTTTATTCATTCAAATTTAAGGTTGGCTTATTAGGTTTTTTATCAGAGCAAGTCTATTATCAAGTGCTGATAATTTTGGTTATTTTGTCTGGGTATATTGCAAAATGGTTAGATAGTTTTCGTTTGTTAATTATTCATCATACGTTGATGATATGTTCAAGCTCATATAAGTTGAAACACCTAAAGCAGGGAGTAGAGATTTTAACTGAAAAAACAGTTAATGCACAACTATCTCAATCAGCTCAGGCTATGATGACTGAAATAACATCTTCGGATTTTGAATTAGAGAGTATGGTTAAGGAAATGCATAATCAAATACAAAAAATAAAGAAATAAAATATTCCTATCACAGAATTTAATTTTTGCTAATAATCTTTGCATTATGATTTTGTCATCGGAGCTTGAACAACTCTGTTGACTTCTGCGCATTTAGGGTGACTAAATGCGACCGCAATCTGAAATCTTCGCCTTGTCACAGATGGAGCAATGCGGTGCTGCCACCATTTACTGAGGCTTTGGTGAGGGCTAACCTGCCGGAGGTATGCCAGTCGAAAAAAATCGCAGCCTGACCTATAATCCCCTCCATAACATGGAGGGGAAATGAGCAATCAATTCAGAAGTAAACATGATATCCATCCTTTAGATCCTTACATAAAATGGTTGGCAAATAGAGCGTTCATGCTTGTTATTTGGCTGAGTATTATTGCTGTGGGAGTATTACTTTCTAAGTATTATGAACAGTGGAATATCCTTCCAAGATTTGGCTCAATTGGGATCATGATTGGTACGTTACTTACTCTATCGCCTCTTTTCGCCGATGGTATTTACCTTTCTCAAGCCAAGGCTTTTTGTTTTGCTGGAACGGACGAAGATGGGAAAACGTCAGTCACGTCTGATGAGGGACGTAAAGTGTCCATTAACATTTTTTGGGGTGTGATCTTGATAGTTCTTTCATCCCTCATTAATGCCTTTGGTGACTATCTTGGGGATTATTTATGAGTGAATTTAACATCGCAGCAAAATCGAAAGAAGAGCAGGACAAGGTTAACGTCGACTTGGCGGCTTCTGGTGTAGCGTACAAAGAGCGCCTGAACATGCCGGTTATCGCTGAGCAGGTAGCACGAGAGCAGCCAGAACATCTTCGAGAATACTTCATGGAGCGAGTGCGCCACTACCGCGAGCAAAGCCTGACGTTACCGAAAGCATCCGATCCGCGCTATCTGGACATGGCTGCGCAGAATGAGAAGAGGTAATAGGCCGTCTCATTATCCCGTCGTTCGCTGAAGCTTTGGTATGAGCTAATTTGCCAGAGATTTGTCATCAGAAACAAATGACGGCTTAATAAAATATTGCTAATTCAACCCGCTACGGAGGGTTCTCTTTTTCGCTTCATCAATCCCTGCTACGATTCCCTGTCTTTTACTGATGGGGATATGAAGAAAGTTCTTGTTGTTTTATTGGTGTCACTTTTCTCACTGACAGCAACGGCAGCAAACAAGCCATGCTCAGGTAAGAAAGGCGGAATATCGCATTGCTCGGGCGAAAAGTTTGTTTGTAATGATAGCTCAATCAGCAAATCTAAGAAGGTTTGTCAGAAATAGTTATCAATAGATAGCACTCGCCATCAAAATCAAACCCGCTACGGCGGGTTTTTCACTCTCTATTGTATATGCTATTTTTTATGCAATAAGAGCGATTAATGGGACGCATCAGGGGAGCGCATGGATTCAACGAACGACGAAGAAAAACGCATAGAGTTTGAAAAATTCATCATTGAAAGGTTTGGTGATACAGTTGATCTTCGGAGGGCGAAACATGGCAACAACGGATATATCTCATGGGAAGCGGCGGTTGCTTGGATTGTCTGGCAGGAGCGCTCATAGCACTATGAAACAACGTCTACCTCTAGCGGGCGCTGATTTATTATGGCGCTGCCCGGAGCGTCCCGTCATTCACTATGGACTCCCACTTAGCAACGTCGTTTTAGAATTTGATTTTGGTCCGCTATGAGCGAAAAACGGACTTACTTTAGGTTTGATGAACGTAAATAGGGGGTAATAATGAAATTATTACCCCCTATCGTTAAAAGGCAATTTACTTTATTAATTAATGATGCAGTCAGAGACTGTTCTGAAACGGTCTCTGAGCATTAATCTGTGATGTTAAATATAATTTAGACTTCAAAAAATTGCCTGCCATTCTATAAATGGTGGCATTAGTTCTTATCAGTTGAATTTTTATTAAGTGCATTTTTTTTACACTTGGGACAACTTTGTACTAAGTCCTCGGTGATTTGATAATAATAAGGAATTAAAATATTCATTCCACCACATTTTATCGCATCATAAGCAAGTGCTTTAGTTAGCATTTCCTTTCCTTCAACAATTATTTCCCTATCGCTGACTAAAATATCGCTAAGAGGTAAGTGTTCTGGATTGTAAATTATCACATCGCCTGATTGCCTTTCATAAGCCTCATAGTTGTCACCTGCTTTACCATAAGCTATATCCGTGGCTTTCACCCAATTAATTAGTTCTGCTGTCTGGCACCAACTAATTAGTCGTTCAAGTTTCTCTGGAGTATATGTTCTTGCAAAGTCTCCATGCGCTTCACAATGACCATATTCTGCAAAGTAGCCTAAGTTATATTCGTAAGAGTAATCCCCCGCAGTCAACGGAAGTCTGAAATACTGATTTGGTAATACATTTTTAGTTTTTGTGCTATTAAGTAAATTAAAAACAATATCATAAAGTTGATAAAGGCAACACCCTTGATAATCAGGATTACCATATACAACAATGTCTCCAAAGTTCTTCATATCAGAATTATAGACACTTCCAAAGCGTTCATCGCCATATAAGAAAAAGCCTTTCGAAAGAATGAAGACAGCATTAGGAAGTAAACTTTTATCATAACTTTGCGCATGCTTTTCTAACTCTGAAACGATATCGCTCCACTCCATGTCAGTATCATAAGCAAAAATAACTCCGAATCCATCCTTCTGAATTTTCGTGCCTGAATGAACAATAATACCTTGATTACTAACTATTCTCTTTAATTTTTTGAATGAGGCAATATTTTTGAATGCACTTCCTAATTCTTTTTTTGTAAGTTTTGATTTTACCTGAATAGCACCATAGCAGTACTCAACAGGTAAAACCTCGTAGATATCTTGTCGCTGCATAAGCGTAAATGCATTTAATGCATCATAAAAAAGAATATCAATTTCATTACTAATGTGTCCGGTTGTTGATGCAACACGGACGCTCGATTTTGAGATTGCATAACTAAGCGGCAAAAGCTTATTATCTATAAAGAAAGCTCTTAGCAATTCTTCTCTAACCGTACCAACATCTCTAGGATGTTTAATATCTTTAGATATTTCAAAATCTTTAAGCATTTTATTCTGTAAATACATGAACTCACGTTCCAGACCATGAAACTCCTTATCCTGTGAGCGTAATTTATTTGCACGCGAGGCTTGGTTTGATATCCATTCTTTTGTCCTCGCTTCTTTCTCAGCAAAATCAGCACGTTCTTTTTTTTGAGCACTAGTCTGGCGTTTTCTTTTCCTTTCGTTTTCTGACATAACAAAAATATCCTTAAATTTAATAAAAATATTAACTAATTTAACAAATATGGAAATCGAAAAATGTGCTAACCATCTTTTTTTAAGCCTTTAATCAATTTGTTAAGTGACCAAACCTTCATTCCATTGATTTCTAAGACGTTCTCTTCGAGCACGCAATGATTCACTGCGATCCAAGTGTAAGTATCTAACATAACTTGGTCATTTACTCTAAAAGAGTTACTGACACTCCAACTTCCGCTTCTGGCACTATGGGGACCTTCGCAAACAGGACACCCTCGATTTCACCAAAACGGTCAAGCTTCACCTCTTTAATAGAAATATGGGGCTACTACCCATCGTGTTGCTCTCTGGCTCATTAATAAATCAACATTATAGGTCCGCAGAAGTCATGGGATGACCGGTGTTACTGGGATATTTACACATACACCGTTACCTCAACCCTATGATAGTCGGAGCTGTTAATACCTGTTAAGGCATAATGGATACACTCGCGGATAATCCTGCCACTAACTCAATGCCTGCAGGCATGGTATCTAACTGGATGCGCACCGGTACGCGTTGAGCCAGCCGAACCCAGCTAAAGGTGGGATTGACATCCGGCAGCCCAAGTCCGCCGGTCTCATCGTTGCTGTCACCAATTCCCCGCCCGATACTCTCCACATGGCCTATGAGCAGCGAATCAAAACCCATCAGTGAAATCTGCGCGGTTTTCCCGACGCGGATATGACGCAGTTTAGTCTCTTCAAAATAGCCCACCACCCAGAAACTGTGCGCATCGACAATGGCGACTTTTGTCTCTCCCGCGGTGGCATAGTCACCGGGCCGAAGACGGAGATGTGTGACATAGCCGTCCACCGGTGATCTCACGGTGGCATGCGCTAAATTAAGCTGAGCCAGTTCCAGCGCGGTCAGTGCGCCCTGATAATTGGCCGCCGCGATGCTTGCCGCACTGCCTGTTTGCTGGATGTCCTCACTGGATATCACCCCTTTGATCATCGCCCGTCGCCTTGCCGCATCCTGCCGCATTAGCATCTCATGACGTTTTGCCTCAACGTCAGCCTGTGAACTCAGCACGGCCAGCTTCAGCCAGTGGGGATCGATGGCATAGAGAATATCGCCACGGTTAACCCACTGGTTATCGCGGACCTCCACGCGACTCACCGGCCCGGAAACATCCGGTGCAATCTGCACCACATCCGCACGAACCCGCCCGTCGCGTGTCCAGGGTGTTTGCGCATACTGTTTCCAGAAAATAAATGCCACGAGTGTCGCCACCGCAACGGCACTTAATGTCAGCGCATAGCAACCCAATAAAGAGAGTAAAGATTTCATGCAAATAACTCCAGAGTGGTCAGGCCCTGCAAAAGCAGGAAACAACTAATGATAAAAGTCGAAAAATCAATCAACGGGCGAAAGGGCAAACGTCGGTAAAGCCTGCTGAAAGAGAAAATTAATAAGAGTGATAGCGTACAGATCAGCGCGATGAGCACAGTCATCAGCAGACCGGGAAAAAAAACACCCCCGATATTGATGTCATTTATCATTTGTGGATCCCTCGTCCTGCGTTCGTAACGCGCAGTGCAAATCAACCAGTTTGTCGACTAACTGGCGCGATGGTTTATCAGTGGCGGGCAAGTATTGAACGGTTATCTCCGCGATGCGCTCGCGCAAGGCTTCAGTCTCCGTAGAGCGGGTAAGGTTATAAAGGATGGCGTTGATGCCACAGCCTGAGGGCATGTCGCAGCGGCGAAGATGCATCACACCGAGGCCAATGCGCAGAAAGTGCATCAGGTGAACAAGTGCCCGAGCGGATGATGGCCTGCTACGCGGTATGCGTGGCAGCAGCAAGGCAGCTCGATCAATCATCAGATTGGTCCAGTGCGTTTCATCTCCTTTAAATACGCCGTTCACGCTCCGGCGGATATCACGCTGACAAAGTTTCAGCAGGCGGTTTATCGCCGCGTCGGCTTGCACGGTTTGCAGCAGGCTCATGCTAAAGACCGCAAAACCGGTCGCGAAAAATAGCGCGATGGCGGTGTTAGCCGCATCGGCGAAGTTGCCGCTGTAATGTGCACCCAACTCGCACAATACAGGTAGCGTCAACGTTATTCCCATCGCCATAAACGTGGTGGGCGGCCGTGCCTGGAGTGACCCGGCAAGCAGGTAGACCGGAGCAAGCACGGCAACCAGTACGGGAAAATCGCTGACCTGGGGAAGCAGGGCAAAACTATAGATGAGACTTATCAATACGCCCCAGAAGGAGCCGATAATGTATTTCACAATATGGGGTGCAGGCGTGTCGAAACTTCCAAACAGAGTGCAACAAACCCCAAGAATGGAAACCGCTGTACCGCCATCTGACCATGCTGAGTCGATCCATATCAGACAGCCGCTCAGGATGATGGCAAACGCGCCCAGTGCCGTCCGGATTGCACTCAGGGGATCGCGATGAAAAATATATCCTTTCGCCGCGCTATCTTCCGCCCGTATGGTCCCGGGTTCCGCGTGAAATATAGCCTGCGAAAGGCGCTCACACTGGTGAATAAGACTAATCAACTCCGCTATGTAGCCTAAGAAGTTCACCCCCAGCGCGTCCTCAAAGGTCAGTGATTGCACCGCACGCTTCTGTAGTAACCGGGTGCTACGTTTTTGTAGGGCTTCAGCAGTACTTTTGTGTTTCCCGACATTGTCGCAGGTGAGCCAGGCCTGGACATCATTCAGCAGCGTCTGTATATCGGCGGGCATATCCGCGATCACCTGCAAGCGATCGCGTAATTCGCCGTTCACGATGGCTAATCGTGCCAGCCTGTCATGGAGTGCTTTTCTGGCCTGTCGGGCCGGAACTGAAAGGGCAAAATCATACGGGATGTGGTGGCTGATGCCCTGCAGGAATTGCAGTGCAAGCGCGAGTTGCAAGGGGGCTGAAACCTTATCAGACTTGCCCGCCAGAGTATCGGCAACATGCTGTCGTGCCGCGTGTAGCGTCTGCGTCAATTTGCTGTTGAACAGGCCTGATATCCGACTTGGCAGAATGTACCGGTGGATCAGCGCGGCGCAGACGATACCGATCGTTATCTCCTGCACCCGGATGATAGCAATGTTAAACACCGAGCCTGGGTCGGATACGGCGGGAAAGCCAATCAGGCTTGCGGTGTAACCGGCCAGTACAAAGGCATAGGCGCGGGGAGTACGGTCAAGAAGGGATAACCAGAGGCAGAAGGCTATCCAGCCTGTCAGCATCACGCTGCATACAATCGGCATATTCACAAACGTAGGCACGATCAATACCGTTGCCCCTGCGCCCGCCACGGTGCCGACCAGGCGATAGAGACACCGGCTCAGCGAAGCGCCCACAGAGGTTTGCGAAACAATATAGACGGTGATGATGGCCCAGGAGGGCCGTTCCAGGCCAATCGATAGGGCGATATAATAGGCGAGCATCGCAGCGGCAAAACTCCTGAGGGAATAGAGCAGGGCATGGGCGTCACTCAGTAGCATGGGAGTGATTATGCTGCCTGACCAGCGGCGTATCGCGTGCCAAAAAGGGACGTGTTGGGGGATGATTGTATTCATGCCGAGAATTATTCCCGGTTTGCACACGTCACTAAATACTCTATTCTGTCAAAAAATACCTAAATGTTGCCAATAACATGACATCCCGACTTGCCAATACCTTGTTTGATCCCGACAGCACGTCGAGCCCGGCAGTCGCTCGTCATATCGATTTCGTCGATTACGCAGCCGAAGTTCCGGTTCATTCGCACCGTAAAGGGCAGTTGATTATTGCTCTGTATGGGGCGGTAATTTGTCGTGCGGAAAACGATATCTGGATTGTGCCACCCGATTGCGCGGTGTGGATCCCCGGCGGCGTTCCTCATAGCGCCAAAGCGACCTGGAATGCGCACCTTAACTATCTGTTTATTGAACCTGGCACTGCCGCATTGCCGGAAAAATGCTGCACGCTGGCCATTTCACCACTGATTAAAGAGTTAGTTGATCGTTTAACGAATGAAGGCGTTGATTACGCACCACAGAGTCATGTTGGCAGGCTAACCAGAGTGACACTTGATGAACTCGTGACCATGCCACAGCAGAAATTGAGCCTGCCGGTCTCTGCGAACCCTAAAATTCGTGCTATGGCCGATGCGTTAGTCAGCAATCCAGACGACCGGAGCACATTCAAAGTCTGGGCAAAGCGACTGGCACTCAGCGAACGCTCGTTAGCGCGCTTAATGCTGCGTGAAACCGGTCTGACCTTCGGTCGCTGGCGTCAGCAACTGCACTTGATTATTGCCCTGCGGGAGCTGGCAAGTGGGGTGTCAGTACAAAATGTGGCAGCAAACCTGGGGTATGAGTCGGTTAACGCATTTATCACCATGTTCAGAAAAACCATGGGCAGTACGCCAGCGCACTATTTTTCTGTTCGCAAAACGGCTGATTCATAGACTTGATAAAGTGTGAGGCTCTTGATTTAGGCATGGGCAAGATGCGGGCAAGCTTACTGAGTTGAACTCACAGTGAGGAGAGGATATTGCAGAAAAATCTAAATAGTTTTGGTATTATTGTAAAATATCATTGCCAATAACGATTAAATCTTCTGCCAAGTACGGTGGTAAAATGCTTTAATTAAAATCATATCAGTTTTTTTATTTTTAAACTTAAGCCAGCAAAGGTGGTAAATATGAATATTTATAACTCTAGAAAAAATAGCACGCGAAATAGACGGAGAGGAATGTATTTTAAAGATATCATCCTTCCGCTTGCATTAACGTTTCTTGGGATATTAGGGACTTTAGGAGGAGTGCTTATTACAAATTACCAGAATTCTGTTAACGAAAAAGAATCTCGTCTTTATGAATACCAGAATAAAATAATTGAACAGAGAATTATCCTCATTGATAGAGCTGCTAAGATTTTTGGTAAATCTCCGGGTTTGCAAGATATTTGGAATGAGCACCTTGACATGATAAAAAAAGGAAAAGTTGAACAACTAGTTGTTGATAAATTAACTGATGCTCAAGGCGAGTTTCAGAGTATTATTTATCTCTCAAGCATTTATTTTGGTCCTAAAACTCAACAAGCACTTAAGGATTTTGATGAAAATCCAGGTCCATGGTGGACAAAACCCAAAGATAAACAAGATAATTTCGTATCATCCATGGCCTTAGAAATTAACTATGGGATAAAGTGATCTCACAACATATCATTTCGAAATGGTAAAAAAAGAAATCATCTTCAGTTAGATATCGTGAGAAATGTATACAGAGAAGCATCATGGATATTATTCACCAAGATGCTTTTTATGTCCGATTTCGGTACATAGCAAACAGCTATGGGCTGCTGAAGGTCCGCTGTGAGCGAGAAGCGGACTATGAAACTTCGCTAAGCGAAGCTATTCAACATTTAGGTCATGTCGTTCATCAAGTTTACCAAAATCTGACCATCTTTTTGTTCCAACGCCAATTAAGTTGGCTCCATAATAGCTAAAGAACGATGAATAATGGTTTTGCTTAGTTATGGCATCCATGCAAGCTCTCACAATAATTTGTCTTTCAATCGTTGCCATATCCTTGCCATATAAATTTATCATGGGAAGCCAGTCATAAAGAGCTCGGCAATTATCAAAGACAAACAGGTCAAGGTACATGCTTCTACTTTTAGCTCTATATTTAGCTCTCCAATGAGCATCCGTATTTACATGATATGCATTGCCTAAATGGTTTAGGGCAAGTTCAATCCAAAGATGTGGCAAGGGAACATCACAAAAAATACCGCCATGCTTATCCGGTAGGGATGAAATTATCTCATTTATTGACTTAGATACATCTTTAGATAGTGTGCTTTGATAGTAGTTTTGAGCATTACGGAGTAAGTCGTATAATTGAATACTATATAAATATGACGGTTTGTTTTTCGACAATTGCTGATACCAGTATTTACCTAGCTCGCTTTTCGAATCCTTAAGGCGTAATATAAAATTCCATATCGGAAATTCCTCGTGACTTTCGAAGACTTCTCCACCAGAAAACATCTCTGCGGCATTTTCATTATCATCTAAAATTTCGCAGTCTGATATTGTGACCATTTTTTCAAGGGCAAGCTGAATTTCTTTATCATCCATTTTCAGAAACATTCGCTTTAAGGCTGTGTTACCTCCAACTCTCAACATGGGAGAAATATAGCTTGCAGCTATGGTTGGATAGTTGGTTGAAAAGGCACTGTAAGCAAATTCAAAATTTGATTCGATTAAGTGTTTGAAGGTTTTATTGTATTCTTCATCTTCATCTTCATCTTCATCCTCATCGCCATACCCATGAAAATCGGCACCTTCTATAAAACGAGAGTCTTTACTTTCACCTGAAAAAATGGATTTTTCAAGAAAAGCATGACTTCTGAAGTATGATGACAAAAATTCAATATTCTCTTCTGTTTTATCAGGTAATGCACTATTTACAACAAGAATCCCTAAGTCACTGAATGAGTTGCTTTCAAATATAGCATTTATGGTAAGTATCGGTTTAGATTCTTTACTAAATAAAGGTGCTGTAAAGTCAAGATAAATAATATCAAATTTAAATGATGTTATTTTTATGAGATCAGAAATATTACCATTAAATATCTTTAATGTCGGGAATTTATCTCGAGCGCTCAAGAGTGCAGCAGAATACATTTTTTTATCAGACTCAATAGCCCATACATTTGAAATTTGAACACCGAGGCTGATCATTACTTCTAAATCATTTTCTGGTTCGGGGCCGCAAAAATAAGCAATCTTTAATTGTTGTGGTTGTTTTGATTCATACATACTATTCGAAAAAATGGTCCATGAATCGATGATGCTTTCATCTGGCTCCTTATTTGGAAGTATTTCATCAAATGCATAATCCCATAACCTTCTGATATAGTTAGGTTTCAATATACGCTGATTATCTCTATCAATAGTCAGTTTCTTGATTGCTTTTGTCCATATTTCAATACGGCTTTTTTCTTTAACGTCCTGTTTATAAGTTACCATGGCCTGTTCATTCTCAATATGTGGGGTAAGTATGAAAAAACACGTCATATCGAATCTACCATTTCCACCGCGTAAACACTATTAAAATTAATACTAATATTAATCTATTTCTATGGATCAAATGAATAGCTTACCAAAACCACATTGCAAGCCACTCTCTATTCATTCAATTTGCGTTTAACTAATGTTTTATAGATAAAAAGAGATGGTTTTATATATTCAGGCGTCCGCTTCTGGCACTAAGCGGGCTAAAGCAGACAGATTTGACGAGTTAAGGGTATGGATGAATTCTCCATACCCTTGAACGATTACTTCCCAGCTGATTTGCTTGGTTTCAGTCCTGGGGTATTGCCAGGTGTATCCTTATTATCACGTCTGCGTTGATCGGGTTTTCCTGTTGATTTTGCAATTGGTTTTGGACCAGGTTTAAGCCCCATAATCGTGTTCCTTAGCCTTGTCAGAGGTTATTCCTCAGTCTGGATATAAGGGGAACGGTAAGAATTATCAAGCTTGGATGGGCGGTGAAAAGTGACTACTTGACTATTATGTGAGCAATGTCAGCTTTTGGCACTAACCAGCCCTTTGCTGATTGAAAAAGGCGAATGAAAGTTGGTTAACACTTTACCTCATGGTCACACAGTTGATCATTGATGAGGCGTTAGTGAGGGCGAATCTCTCGGGGTTGTGCCAGCAGAAACAAATAGCGACTTAATAAAACACTGTTAATTCAACCCGCTCAGGCGGGTTTTCTTTTTTTACTACTGACAAGAAATTAACAATTTGTGCTCTTAAAGCGTTGATCATTTCCGTGCACAGGTATGCTGTATAAAAACACAGTATTTGCAATGGAGGCCATTATGAAAGTTGAATTAACCATTGATCGCATGAAAGAACTTCCTAAAGGCGCGGTACCAGCACTGGAGAAGGAGCTGCTTAAGCGCCTGAACGATCACTATGACAATTGCAGGCTCACAATCCGCCGTGCCGGGTCAGATGGGTTAAGTGTTTTTGGCGGTGACAAGGACGACAAAAAGAAAATTGAATCAATCCTCCAGGATACCTGGGAAAGTGCAGACGAGTGGTTTGTTAACTAACTAACGCCCCCTTAGCTGGTAGCTCCTGCTGCCATTTTTTAAATCGAGTTTCCGCATCGCCTCGCACAATTATTGCCAGGTAATTCAGGTTTATTCAGGTGTGGGAATCTTTTCAAGGGGCATCTCATGCAAATTCCGGATGATTTAATCCCAGGGTTGCCGGAGCACACTGGCCCGGTTCTGATTTATTTCGTGAAGGGGAGTGTGGTGAGGGGATTCGCTTTACGTAAAGATGAATTTGTTACGTCTTTGCGGGCACTGGAAGAGGCCAGAAAGAAAGCTGGTCTTCCTGTTTCAGATGCAGGATAAGTTGGGTTATACTCAAACACGGGTCTGAACAGCCCGCTGAGTAACACTGCGCCAACCGGGAAAACGCGATGGCGCATAAAACTGAATTACCCCATTCACGCCGTTCCTTCGTGAGCGGTGTCGCTGTTTGTGCTGGTGGTGCAGCATGAGCAGATCTAAGACCAAAGCTGAAAAACTTCATCTTTCCCGCGTAGCTGGGATGGGCTGTATTGTCTGCAAAAACCTGAAGCTGGGGGAAACTCCTGCAGAGATACATCACATCCGAACTGGTCAGGGAGTTGGCCAGCGCGCTGACAATTTCAAAGTTATTCCTCTTTGCCCAATCCATCACCGCCAGGGCGGACACGGCATAGCCATTCATGCTGGCCGCCAGTCCTGGGAAAACAATTACGGTACTGAAACAGATCTGCTGGTGCAGTTTCTCTACGAACTGGGGGAATCTGCATGACCATTACTTACGGTTTAGTATGTAGCGGCATTGAGGCTGCGAGTGTGGCGTGGGAAGTTTTGGGCTGGCGACCGTCATGGTTTTCTCAGTTCGATCCTGAACACAATTACAAAAACGGTCCTGATTTTCCGTCTGCGGTGCTGGCGCATCGCTGGCCACACGTAAAAAACCTGGGCGACATGACAAAAATCGCCGCTGCAATCCGGTGTGGAGCAATCGAAGCGCCAGATGTTCTGGTAGGTGGTACGCCATGCCAGGCATTCAGCATTGCTGGTTTACGTAATGGCCTGACGGACTCACGCGGGCAATTGACCCTTGCTTTTGTAGAACTGGTAAACGCAATTGATGAAAAACGAAGAGAACAGGGATCCCCCCCCGTCATTGTCGTCTGGGAAAATGTACCCGGAGTGCTCAGCAGCAGAGATAACGCTTTCGGATGTTTTCTTGCAGGGCTTGCCGGCGAAAGCTGTGAACTGGAATCACCAGGGAAAAAATGGACAAACGCTGGTTATGTGCTGGGACCAGAAAGGGCTGTCTGCTGGCGAGTGCTCGACGCTCAATTTTTCGGAGTGGCCCAACGACGCCGTCGTGTGTTTGTTATCGCAAGCGCTCGAGGGGATATCGATCCCGCAAAAATACTTTTTGAGTCCGAAGGCATGCGCCGGGATACTCCGCCGCGCAGAAAAGCGGGGAAGGGCATTACCGCAAATACTGGGCATCGCATTACTAACGGTAGCCACTGGGATGGGGAATATAATCCACATCCAACCCTCAACCAGTCACACAACATCGGAGGCATAGGCCAAAGCAACCAGGAATTGCTCAGCCAGCGCGGAGGTGGAATCGTTGGTGTCTTTCGTATGCGGGCATTTGGTGATTATGTTAATGATGAAACCGCATCCACTGTTAAAGCGCGAGATCACAAAGATGCAACCGATCTCACTGTCACTTATTCAGACGTCAGTAGAACGTTGCTTGCCAAATCAAATGACAGCATGGCTGAAGATTTGGATACCTATGCCATTCACGGAACACAAGACCCTGACATAAACATTAATTTTGCTCATACGCTGGGACGAAATCACGGGCAGGAAAATGCTGTTGTCTATGCCTTCAAGGCTGGACAGGGCGCAAAAGCGGGTGGCATTGGCTGGGCAGAAGAACAATCCCCAACTCTGACTGCTGCCAGTAGCGGATCGAATTTATCCCCTTCAGTGATGAAAAATATGGCCGTTCGCCGCCTTACTCCTGTCGAATGTGAACGTCTGCAGGGTTTCCCTGATAACCACACTTTAATCCCCCGTGATAACCGTAAGCAGATCACTGCTGATGAATATGCTTACGTGCGCCATCACAACTCAAAAATAACTGCAGAAGAAGCCTACCGACTGGCGAAAGATGGTCCGCGCTACAAAGCGATCGGCAACAGTATGGCTGTGCCGGTTATGCGCTGGATTGGTAAAAGAATTAAGGAGGTTCTTAATGCCTGAATATCAAGTTACACCCGTTGGTAAGCCCAGAATGACACGAGCTGACAAATGGAAAAAACGCCCCGAGGTTCTGCGTTACCGTGCTTTCTGTGATGAAGTTCGTCAGCAGGGTGTTGAGCTGCCGGAAAGCGGTTCACATGTCACCTTCATTCTTCCGATGCCAGCGAGCTGGAGCAAAAAGAAACGAGCCGAGTTCAACGGTAAACCGCACCAGGCTAAACCAGATTTTGACAATATGATGAAAGCCCTGATGGATGCCATTTACGAAAATGATGCTCATATATGGGATGCACGGGTATCAAAATTATGGGGAGAAACCGGGAGAATAATTATTGAGGAGCTAAAAGCATGACGCCACGCCAACGCAGACTACAGCAGTCAGCATTTGAAAAAGCAGCAGCTGCGCCGCGTAAAAGCTGGCTGGGTAAATGTATTCTCCTGACGGGGATCCAGTCCGGATGGATTAAATCCCTGCTCACCACATGGGGCGAGGGCGTGGGAGGAAAAACAGCCCCCCGTATGCCGCGGGGCCATGCGTGCTGGAATGTGCTTAAGGGACGGAACTGGTCAGATAAGGCACTCGAGCGTTTTACTGCTGCTTTGAATCAGGCTCGTGAAGAGGGATTCCGTGGGCAGCAGGCAATGAACAGGGCGCACAGCATTCTCTGGCCCCAGTCACCTGCCAGTGTAATTGACGAGGCCCTGCATAATGACGATGTCGATTTTGTTGAGCAATGCGTGCTGCAGGCGCTGAATATAAACGATCCGGTGTATGTGGTAGGTCTACAGTATTACACCACACGAAAAAAAATCTCAGACATAACCCGGGAACTGCAGGCGATTGCGCCGTGGTTAACTGACGGGGAGGCGAGAAAGCGCGTGCGCTGGTGTCTGGAAATATTCAGAGCAAAGGTCTTTTTGGAAGCCCGCAAACAATTATCTGAATAGACTCAATGAACCATTTTTTAGCTATTAGTGCTATTTTTTGATAGTGGAGTTGAAAACGGGCCAGAAAATCAGATAATCCATTCATGCTTGGCAGAGCTGCGCCACGATGGCAGCGACGAAAGCGAACAATTTGAATATAACGAGAACCCCGCCAGCGCGGGGTTTTTGCTTTCCGGCGATACGACAGGGGTATTCGCGAACGTGCTACGGCACAGTACCCCTGTCATATCGTCGATCCATAATCGTCCACAAGAAAATGAGGCCTCGCAATTATGCGGGGCTTTTTCATTTCAGGCTCACGGGTATCACTCACTGCGTGCTTTGTTGATAAATCCAGCCCGTGAAGCCTGATCTTTTCATCACACACAGCGACATCCGAATAATCGGAGGTGAGGCTATGACCAGAATGTGCATCATGGACAGCAAACATTGAGTTGTGGTTTCTTGCAACGCTGCATAATCTGCCCCGCTCTATACTACCTGCTTAGTATCGCGGAGGAATGTATGAAAGAAGGGTATTACTGGATTCAGCATGTCGGTGTTGTACAGGTTGCATACTACACGAATGACACTGTTGATGATCTGGAAACGGGTAAAACAATCACAGGAGTCTGGCATCTGACAAGAGGCGATGACATTTGCCATAACGGTGAAGCAGAGGTGTTAAAAGGTCCTCTCATACCGCCAATGTAAATAACCGCACTTACTTCGAGGCTGCCATCTGGCGGCCTTTTTTATTCCCCTCATTCTGAGAGGACTCACAGCAATTAAGAGGGGGCTAAATGTCCGATCCGATTTCCGGTACTGGGCTGGCTGGTGGCGTCCTGACGGGAGCCAGTGTCTATGGATTTCTGTCCGGAACCGATTACGGCGTGGTGTTTGGCGCATTTGCCGGAGCTGTATTTTACATTGCAACCGCCGCGGACCTTAGTGCAGCGCGCCGGCTGGCGTATTTTGTCGTGTCCTACATCGCCGGGATCATCTGCTCAGGGCTGGTTGGTTCAAAGCTGGCTGACTGGACTGGTTACAGTGATAAGCCTCTGGACGCTATCGGAGCCGTAATCGTTTCTGCTTTAGCTGTCAAAATCCTGACGTTTCTGAATAACCAGGATGTCGGCTCGCTGGTGGCGCTGATAACGCGCCGGGGAGGTTCAGGTGGTACTAAATGACCCATCGGCAACAATCAACGCGCTGCTTTGCGCTGGGGTAGTTTTGACCCTGATGTTTTACCGTCGTGGTGATTCCCGACATCGACCGTGGATATCTCGCTTAGCGTGGCTGCTTACGGTCATCTACAGCGCCGTTCCGTTGGCGTATCTGTGCGGTATCTACCCTTACTCATCGTGGGCCACTATCGGGGCCAACATTATTTTCCTGTCCGTGCTGGTCGCCGTCAGAGGCAACGTAGCTCGGCTTATTGATGCTGTGCACAAATAAAAAAGCGAGTCGCAGCGACATCGCTACAACCCGCAAAGAAGATGAAATTATTAGGATTTATCTTAAGTCTCATTGTGACTTAAATTAAATTTAATTTCATTATCTCAGGTGAATTCCAATCCCTACCATTAATAGTGGTTTTATCCGGTAACTATATGAACCAATCACAATTTCAGCAGGCGGCTGGTATCAGCGCCGGGCTTTCTGCACGCTGGTTTCCGCACATTGATGCGGCAATGAAAGAGTTCGGTATTACGACAAAACTCGATCAGGCAATGTTTATTGCGCAATGCGGACACGAAAGCACAGGGTTTACCCAACTGGTGGAAAGCTTCAACTATAGCGTCGACAGATTAGCCTATTTTGTGAAAGTAAAGCGGCTCACTCAGGACCAGGCCAGTGCGCTGGGGAGAAAAACTTACGAAAAAGTTCTGCCACTTGAACGCCAGCGGGCGATTGCAAATCTGGTATACGGAGGCCGCTTTGGCAACAAGTCGGCTGGTGATGGGTGGAAATACCGAGGGCGCGGAATCATAGGGATCACCTTCCTGGATAACTACCTGACCTGTGGCACGGCGTTAAAACTGGATTTAGTCAGCAACTATGAACTGTTGGAAAAGGACATTAACGCTGCACGCAGCGCTGCCTGGTTCTATGTTTCAAACGGTTGTCTGCAGTATCCGGGCGATCTGGAACGTGTCACACAGATTATTAACGGCGGGCAGAACGGCATTAAAGACCGCCGTGAACGATACGTCAAAGCAAAAGCTGTGCTTGTAATTTAGTACGCACCAAAAAGCAAAAACCCCGATTGCGGCAAACAGTCGGGGTTTTCTATTTCTGCACCTGAGTAGGCAGGGAGAACCTGTGATTGATTTTAGCAAACTGATACGGGAGTTGCGACTAATGATTAAGCAATTACCAAACTGGAAATTTTTCCTTGTATGGGTGATTCCATTTTTATGGGTGGTATCCCAATTGATTATCGCTATTAAAGGGGGATGACAATGGGGATGGAGATAATTCTGGGCATTGTCATTGCCGTCCTGGCAGCAGTTGCAGGTGCTTTTGGTCTGGGTAAATCACGCGGTACTAACATCGCTGAGACAAAAGCGGACCAGCAACGCACTGAAGAACGTGCTGCGGCTACTGAAGCTGTTGCAGAACGCCGGGTAGAGACAACAAAAGGAGCCAGGGATGTACAGCAGACTGTTAACCATATGCCTGATGACGGTGTTGCTCGCGAGTTGCGGGAATCGTGGAAGCGTCCCGGTAGTCGTTGATACTGCCTGTGATTGGGTGAAGCCAATTTATCTCACCGATCACGACATTGACGTTATGGACAAGCAGACGAAGCGTGATGTGCTGACACATAACAAAGCGTGGAAGACGAACTGCCAGAATTAGTAATCAATCAGCATTTAAACTAAAGATCATCAATTTTTGTGTCGATAGTCTTCCCATACTTACTGATGAGGGAAGTTGGACATGAAAGTATTACAAACGTTAGGTGGCTACCAGGGTGGGCAGGCAGGAATTTTTCAGTATAAAAGGGATAGCAAAGGGATTGTCATTGACCCTACCGTTGGCATGAATGCTAATGCTGAAGTTATTGAAATTTCTAACGAAGATTGGAGTGAGATGATTGAGCGGTTAGAGAATATTGGTAAGAAAGTAGTGGATTTGACGGAAATGAAACAAGAGATCGCAGAGCAACTCGGGATGAATAACACCGAGACTGCCGCTGTGGTTGCCATTTTAGAGCACGAAGGCACGTTTGACCATTATGGTGGGTTTATTGGTGGTGGGGATTCAGTTTCAATTCATCTTCGTAGAGACGACAACTGATTCAATCTGATTTGATTTACACAAGCCTCGAATTCTCGGGGCTTTTTAATAAAAGAGGAATGAGCAGGACAGTAGTTCTTAGAGCTAAGCAGATTGAAGACCTGGCAGCCTTTGCGAAAGAAGATGGCCAGCCACAATACACCATCACCACTGGGACAATCCCGGAGTTCGAGGCGGATGATGGCGAGATTATCCCCAGTTATACCGGACTCATCGCCTATTCAGAGTCACTGGAACACGGTGTGTTGCAACTCGACGACTAGCAGCATTACAGCAGGCATTCACTGAGTGCCTGTGATAGTGCTACATTAACCCCATACTATGTTGATGGGGATTATCATGGAAAGAGGTGTTGTTTTTACTGCACGTGAAATTTTACAAACAGAGAATGGAGACGGATTTCAGACTGGTAAGCAGATTACAGTTGAGGAACTTAACTATCTAGTACTGTATTGGGATCGGCTTGTTTCTCCTACCAACAACATTATTCATTTTTCTCTTATCAATGAAGAGGAATTGATACAGTGCGGTATTCTCAGTAGACCACGGTTTGTCCAAAATGGATTTATTGATGGTCAAGTGATGACTGAATTTCATGCTAAGACACATGCTTTAACCTTGAATGCTCTTAGACAAAGTGAAGGCATGGTTGACTGGCGAATGCATTTCCTTAATGAACAAGTTTCAATTCACCAAGAAGTTTCAGAGCAGAGAGCGGTACTTAGATTTGAATTAGCTGACCTTTTGCCCGTTCCACAAAAAGATACTCCTTTACATGAAATATTGGAGTTTAAAGAACGACGCTCAGATGAATTGATGGCATTACATGGTTATTTAGATGAACTCTATACAGAGGTTTTACGGTCAGGTGATTTTAATTTAGAAAGAGCCAAAGCTATCTCTGGGTTAAAGAAATCACTTCATGATCTAAATGAGCTTAATAATCAAGGGTGGAGGAGTCCTCTTAAATTCAATCTTTCATCATCATTTGAATTTGATTTCAATCAAATTTACTCTGGTGTAGCGACTGCATACGCTGCAATGAAATCACCTCATCCAATAGAGGTCTTATGCGTTGGAGGTCTATTTACATTATTTGGTGGGTTTATTAAGGTACGACCTCAAATTCAAAGTGTCTTAAAAAATGGGGATACTAAGTTGGCTTATATAACAAGGGCGAACAAAGAAGGTATTATATTTAAAAGTTAAATTATACATTTTAAATTTCACGGTAATCATTAGCCACTAGCATTCGCTGGTGGTTTTTTATGTGTACTGCACGTACATAATAAAGAGAGTCTTTCAATAGTAAGCCCGGGTAATCTGTTAACTCTTGGCGGCTTTGCCGTGCGACAGGCTCACGTCTAAAAGGAAAATTCAATGCAACTTCCGCAAGTATTAACGTCACCCCGAGCTTGGGGTATCCAGGTTGAATGGCAGTGGCCAGAAAATAGCGGTGAGCATTCACGGCTTGAAATGCAGTATCTCAATGCCGATGGTCGTCTGAAAAGACAGGTTATCGCATGGCCGTTAGCCGGGGTGTTTATCGCTGGCCTTAAAGCTGGCGAACGCCTGCAGATTCGCTTACGACCGATTGATAAAAATGGTGCTGTTCGTGAATGGATGGGAAGTGACTGGATCGAGGGTGTGTCATCCAGCAATGCAGAAGAGTACCTCAATGCAATGGCTGGTAGTAGCGACACGCGCTTAATGACTACTCTTAGCGCACCGAATTTCAAAATCGTAAATGGTGAAACGTTCATCAATAACGCATTCATTTCGGAAACTATCCACGCGGCAGAAACGCTAAAGCCGAAGACCAGTAATAGCAACATCGATGTAGGTAAGATTCTTGACGATGCATGGAAAAGTGGTCGCCCATGTATCGGGGAGGCTGTGAACGACCTGGCTCAGGTTATAGCAAATGCCCGAGCATCCTCACAAACCTTTAAGCAACATACGATCGGCGGTGAGATAACGCCATTAACCTATACAGCATCCATGAGCATTAACGTGAACGATGCCTCGTCTGCATCTGGCGTCGATACCAATCTCGAAGCGCTTATCAAAAACGCGCTGAAAAACGCTGCTGAATGTGCTGCGATGGATGTTGCAAGGCAGGTGGCGGCAGACCAGAAAGCAATGGATGAACTGGAAAAAACGATCCGCAAAGCTATTCACAATGAATGCCTGGTTGGTGGAATTATTTGGCAGCGCTTTGGGCGATAGTCTGCGGAGGTTATATGCGTCTCACTGTATTAGATGACGATCCCGGCAGGAAGATTAATCCCGGTGTTGAACGATACGCCGTCTTTCTCAATGGTGCTGAGGTTAAGCATGTCTATAGTGCTGATGATGATAAAGGTGAAGTGATCTCGGCGGTTCTCGATGAACGTGGTTACGTAGCAACAGAAAACGGCGAACTGAAGCGGCAAACGCTTTTCGGGAAAGTCATCATCAAACGTCAGTAGTTTTCCTCCTGGAGAAAATATGCAGGTCATTATTGATAGTGTCCCGTATGCGCCTGTCTGCAATTCTTCTGCCCGTATCGGAATAGCAATCTCAACGCACAATCGTGCTGAAGTTCTGAGCCGCGCCCTGACTCAGCACATGAAGTTTTTACCTGCTGGCGCGCTGGTGGTTGTTGTCGATGACGGATCTAAGCCTGCGACCGTAGTTCCTGCTGGTGTGCAACTGGTTCGCCAGGAAACATCACTCGGCATTGTTGCTTCGAAGAACACCTGTCTGACCGCGCTGATGGATGCCGGATGCGAACACCTTTTCCTGTGGGACGATGACGCATGGCCGATTGCCGATGGCTGGCATCTTCCTTATATCGAATCACCTGAGCCGCATCTTGCGTATCAGTTCCTCGACCTTGCCGGACCGCGCAAGCTTAACGATCTCGCTGTGCTTTATAGCGACGATAAGTATGTAGCGTACACGGGACAGCGTGGCGTGATGCTGTATTACCACCGCAGCGCCATCGAGAAGGTGGGCGGATTCGATCCGGTTTATGGGCGCGGCATGTACGAACACAGTGACCTCGCCCTGCGTATCTATAACGCTGGCCTGACAACATGGGCTTACGGTGATGTGACCGGCTCCGAAAAACTGATTCATTCCCTCGATGAGCATGAAGCGGTGGAGCGTTCGGTACCGAAACCTGACCGCTTGGCGCTGGTGGAACGTAACGTGAAAATCCACAACGAACGGCGTGATACCGGGTTTACCGGTTACGTTGAATACCGGCAGCAGCGCGACGTGGTAATCACAACGTTACTCACCAGCCAGCCTGACCCGCAGCGCGGCACGAAAATGACGGCCTCGCCTGACATGCTGGGTAAATGGGCCGCATCACTCCGGCAGTGTGGCCGTATTGCGCTGGTGGATGAATTGGAGAAGGCCCCGGCAGACGTTGAGCTTTGCCTCGTTCCTGACGTCAAAATGAATGTCTACTTCCGGCGCTGGCTGCATATCTGGCAGCACCTGCGTGATCATCCTGAATATCGGTTCGTCTGGTGTACCGATGGTACCGATGTTGAGATGCTACGCGAGCCGTGGGATGAAATGGAGCCTAGCAAGATTTATGTCGGTTCAGAACCGAAGACATACGCCGACACCTGGGCGAAACAGAATCATCCGGAGCGTATCTATCAGGAATTCATTGAAGCGCACCGCAACAATGTGATGCTTAACGCTGGTTTGCTGGGTGGGACCCGCGCTGATGTTATGGCGTTCGCTCACGGCATTATTCGCCTTTACTACCGGATTGAGAGTTATCGATTCTGGAAGAAAGAACAGGCTGGCGCCGCGGTGGGAGATATGATGGCTTTCGGCATTGTGGCGAAGTCTTTCGGCGATCGGATAGTAACCGGCCCACGCATCCACACCGTGTTCAAGTCTGATGGTGTTGGTAAGGAGTACGCCTTTTGGAAACACAAATAAAGTTTGTGGTTGTCGGACACCATTCACGACACAAGCAGGCATTGTGTCTGGCTGGATTATTTAGTGCAGTTCTGCTAATTGATAGCGGTGACAATGGCGCTAACTGGAATCACCGCCGCGCGCTTGAATGGGCTTCAAAGCAGGATTGCCGGGTTGTGATCATGGAAGATGATGCGTTGCCGCTGTCCGAATCGGTTGACGGTTTCCGCAAATGGATAGACGAATATCCAGATCATCTAATCAGTTTTTATCTCGGCACTGGCCGGCCACCTCAGTATCAGATGCAGATAGCAGAACGGTTGATAGCGGCCGACAAAGCGCGCATTAATTACATTAAGCTGCCGAAACTGATTCACGGTGTCTGCTACAGCGTCCCACAGCATCATATTGAGCGTGTACTGGCGCGGTGGGATAGCAGCAAGCCAGCTGATTATGCCGTTGGTGATGCACATGGCGACGAAGTAATTTATCCGTGTTACTCGCTGGTTGATCATGCAGATGGTGAACCGGTAGAACAACACCCGGATAGAACACCTCGCACAGAGCGCCGCCGCGCATGGCGACTGGCTATGTTTCCGGTGATGGAGTGCTAACACCCTCCCAAGCCACATAATCCACCAGGCATGGAGGTTACATGTCCAGGCTAAAGACATTACAGCCACGATTAAAAGCCATCGATACCCGACGAATTAAGCCTGTCTATGGTGAGAATCGGCGCATTAGTGGTAGTGCCAGGGTGGGTCTGAAGCGCCGAATTTATATCCGTGATGGTGGTCACTGCTGTATGTGCAGTCGCATCGTTGACCTGCATGACAGCGAACTGGATCACCGTGTGGCGTTACAGTTTGGCGGTGATAACGATGAGTCCAATCTGTGGACGCTATGCATTGATTGTCACTCAGGTAAGTCTGCGCGTGAAGCCTCGACGGGACGACCTGATGGAGAGGCCCTGAAACATTCAATCACCGATGACGCCCAGGAGTCAGGCATAGTTGTGATTTGATATCAATTGATAATGCTTCTCAATGCCATTCGATATTGATTGTATTTGAAATCATTTCATATCTAATGATAGTGATTCTCATTTGCATGGGGGGGGAGGGTTGGGTGTTAACCTCAATCGCCCTGGACACCGCGCTCCCCCTCACGCACAGAAAAAATTCCCCTCTGGAGGGTATAAACATGTTAACAGCGCAAAAGCGAAAATTCGCTGTCGCGCTGATGTCCGGTATGTCTCAAAAGGATGCGGCAATAAAGGCGGGATATTCTGAGAAATCCGCACGGTCAAAGGGTTCGCAACTTGCAAAAGACCCGGAGGTCATCGCGTTTATTGGGCGAAAAAAGAGGGAAGTCATCGAAACGGACGACGTACCGACGTACCGTCAAAATGTTTATACCCCAGCGGTAAACAATACTGAAAAACACAGGACTCCAACGCCACCGCCAGAGGCACCCACTGTTGTTGGTACTTTTGATGATCCGCTCAAGTTCCTGATGGCCGTAATGAACGATGCCACCGAAGATATTGACGTGAGGAAGGATGCTGCAAAGGCAATGCTCCCGTATAAGCACCCTAAAATGGGTGAAACGGGTAAAAAAGATGCCAAAAGCGACGCCGCTAAAAAAGCTGCCAATAAATTTGCCGTCCAGCAACCACCCAAGCTGGTGGTGAATAACCGAGAGAAATAACTATGCCCGAATGGACTACTGCCTGCCCCGACTGGGCGGATCGCCTGAAAAAAGGGCAGTCTATTATTCCTGCGCCAATCTATCCTGAGCAGGCTGAAATAGCGCTTAGCGTCTTCAGGCAATTAAAAATCGTAGATGCGCCTGGTTCTCCGACCTTTGGAGATGCCTGTGCGCAGTGGGTGTTCGACCTGGTGGCGGCTTTGTTTGGCTCTTATGACGCAGAAACCGGGCGACGGCACATCACGGAAGTATTTGTACTGATCCCGAAAAAGAATTCCAAATCTACACTTGCTGCAGGGATCATGATGACGGCGCTGCTGCTCAACTGGCGGCAGGCGGCCGGATACACCATTATTGCGCCAACTGTTGAAGTTGCCACTAACGCCTTTAATCCAGCGCGGGACATGGTAAAGCGTGACGATGATCTGGATGACCTGTGTCAGGTTCAGACCCACATACGGACGATCACCCACCGAGGCACAGATACCACGCTTAAGGTAGTAGCTGCCGATCCCAATACGGTTTCGGGTATTAAGTCGGTCGGCACGTTGATAGATGAATTGTGGCTGTTCGGAAAGCAGCACAATTCGGACGACATGCTACGTGAGGCGACTGGTGGTCTGGCATCGCGGCCTGAAGGCTTTGTGATGTACACCACCACGCAGTCGAATGACCCGCCGGCAGGCGTGTTCAGGCAGAAACTTCAGTACGCCCGTGATGTGCGTGACGGGAAGATAGTCGATCCCCATTTTCTGCCCGTTATTTTTGAACATCCTCCTGAAATGGTGGCCAGCGGCGAACATCTGCTGGTGGACAATCTTGCCATGGTTAACCCCAACCTGGGATTTTCAGTGGATGAGAAATTTCTTTACCGGGAGTTCAGGAAAGCCAAAGAAGCCGGGGAAGAGGAATTTCGCGGTTTTATGGCAAAGCATGCCAACGTCGAGATCGGCCTGGCTCTACGCTCTGACCGCTGGGTCGGTGCTGATTTCTGGGAGCAGCAGGCGCACAAAGTCACCTTTGAGGAAATACTCCAGCGATCTGAAGTGATCACCGTCGGTATTGATGGTGGTGGTCTTGATGATTTGCTTGGTCTGTCGGTTATTGGTCGTGACAAGACAACCCGAGAATGGCTGACATGGAGTCATGCCTGGGCGCATATGATTGCGCTGGAAAGGCGAAAAAGCGAGATACCGAAACTCAGGGACTTCGAAAAGGCGGGCGATCTGACCATTGTCAAACGTGTCGGGATGGATGTAGAGCAGGTTGTTGAGTATGTGAGCCGCATCCGGGATGTTGACCTGCTGGATAAAATTGGTATCGACCCCTCCGAGGTAGGGCAGATCCTTGATGCGCTTAGCGCGGCAGAAATTCCTGCTGAGGCGGTAGTTGGCGTCAGCCAGGGCTGGCGACTTGGTGGAGCGATTAAAACCACTGAGAGAAAGCTTGCCGAGGGCGTATTGATACATGGTGGCCAGCCGATGATGGCATGGTGTGTCGGTAATGCGAGGGTTGAGCCGAAAGGCAACGCCATTCTTATAACCAAGCAGGCCAGCGGCAAGGGCAAGATTGATCCGCTGATGGCGCTGTTCAACGCAGTTTCTCTTATGGCCCTTAACCCTGAACCTGCCAAAAAAGATTACCAGGTATTTTTCGTATAACAAACACGTCAGTTAATGACCCGCACAGGCGGGTTTTTTCGTTTCTGGAGGACAGCAAATGAATAATCGCGCCTATAGCCTGATGCAGGTAAAGGCGGTCAATGAGGACTCTCGGGAGATTACCGGCATCGCCAGTACCCCTGAACCTGATCGCTATGGCGACATTGTAGACCCTGCCGGTGTGAAATTTACTCTTCCGTTACCTCTGCTGTGGCAACACTGGCATGACGAGCCAATAGGCCAGGTGACAGAAGCAAAAGTCACCGACACTGGCATCGAGATTAAAGCAAAGCTGGTAAAACCAGGTGCGGATATGCCATCGCAACTGGTCGCCAGGCTTGATGAAGCGTGGGCATCTATCAAAACGGGTCTTGTCCGTGGGCTTTCTATCGGATTTAAGCCCATTGAATACAGCTTTATTGACGATGGCGGCATCCGGTTTATTTCGTGGGAGTGGTATGAGCTTTCTGCTGTAACTGTTCCTGCTAACGGTGATTGCTCCATTCAGTCTGTTAAATCAATCGATCGCAAGTTTCTTGCCGCGTCCGGCAATAAAAAAACCGTCGTTAAATCATCCATTTCCGCTGGCGCTACAGCAACCAATACCAAAAAAGGAACCAATTCGATGAATATTGCAGAACAAATCAAGAGCTTCGAAGTGAAGCGTGCAGCGCTGGCAGCCTCACTGAGCGACATCATGAGTAAAGCTGCTGATGAAGGCCGTACGCTTGACGCAGAAGAAACTGAAAGCTACGACGACACGTCTACCGAAATTAAGGCGGTTGATGAGCATCTGAAACGCCTGCGCGATATGGAAAGCAATATGGCATCGACCGCTAAACCGGTAGCAAAAGCCGCTAACGGCGAAGTCACTACCGTCAAGGCTGGTACGCCAGGCATCATCCGCGTCGAACAGAAGCTGGAAAAAGGCATTGCCTTTGCCCGCTTTGCGAAGGCGCTGGCCGCCGCTAACGGCAGTCGTTCCGAAGCGCTGGAGATCGCCCGCAAACAGTATCCTGACGACGCCAAACTGCATCATGTACTGAAAGCTGCCGTAGGCGCTGGTACTACCACCGATCCTCAGTGGGCTGGTGCGCTGGTTGAATACCAGGAATATGCGCTGGATTTTGTTGAATTCCTCCGCCCGCAAACCATTATCGGGCGTTTCGGGCAGGGTGGTATCCCGGCCCTGCGTCAGGTTCCGTTCAACATCCGTATCCCGGCGCAGACTTCCGGCGGCTCAGCGAACTGGGTGGGGCAGGGCAAGGCCAAACCGCTGACTAAATTCGACTTTGAGTCGATCACGTTCAGTTTTGCCAAGGTGGCGGCTATCGCGGTACTGACCGATGAACTGATCCGCTTCTCCAACCCGGCAGCCGATGCGCTGGTGCGTAACGCCCTGGCTGAAGCGGTCATTGCCCGTCTGGATACAGACTTTATCAACCCGGCGAAAGCTGAAGTTGCTAACATCTCTCCGGCCTCAGTAACCAACGGTATTGTGGCCGTTCCGTCTACCGGTGACCCGGATGCTGATGCTGAAGCGGCCTTCGCCCAGTTTGTTTCGAATAACCTGCAACCGACGGGCGGCGTATGGATCATGTCCAGTACTAACGCACTGGCACTGTCCATGAAGAAAAACGCCCTGGGGCAGAAAATGTACCCGGAAATGACCCTTCTTGGTGGCACTTTCCAGGGCCTTCCGGCTATCGTTTCCCAGTTCGCGGGCACCAACCTGACGCTGCTTAACGCGCCGGATATCTATCTGGCTGATGATGGCGGCGTGGCGGTGGACATGTCGCGTGAAGCCTCTCTGGAAATGGAAAGCGAACCAACCGGCGACAGCATCACCCCCACCGGAACTGAGCTGGTTTCCATGTTCCAGACCAACAGCGTGGCTATCCGTGCTGAGCGCTGGATCAACTGGAAGCGCCGCCGCACGGCAGCGGTAGCGGTTATTTCTGGTGTGAACTACAGCTCTAACCAGGGCAGCTAAACGGCGGAAGGAGGGCGGGGGAAACCCCGCCGTAATGCATGGCAAAAATCAGATATCTGCAACGCACCCATGATTCGGAGTCGGGAGACGTGAAAACCGTGGACGATCGGTGCGCACGGGTGCTGGTACTGCTTGGTAAGGCTGAATATTTCACCGGCGCACGTACTGGTGGCAAAAAGAACAAGCGAAAAGCGGAGAACGGCTAATGTGGAATCCTTTCCGGAGAAAACAGGGAAAAGAAAAAGCCCTGCAGCAGCCTGTCAGCCGCGGAGGCTGGTCGCCATTATTCGGCTTTATGCATGAACCATTCGCCGGGGCATGGCAGCGTAACCTTGAAATTAATCAGGACACCGTTCTTTCTTATTATGCTGTGTTCGCCTGCATATCACTGATTGCGAGTGATATCGCCAAGATGCCGCCACGGCTGATGCGCCGTGACACAAAAGGGGTCATGCAGGAAGTAAAAACAGGGGATATTCCGGCACTGTACAAAAGGCCAAATGCCTTTCAGAACCGGATCCAGTTCTTTGAGCACTGGATGAGCTCGAAGTTATGCCACGGAAATACGGTGGCGTTAAAAATACGTAATAACGCAGGGAAAATTACCGAACTCAGGCTGCTGGACTGGAACAAGGTTACCCCGCTGGTGGCGGATGATGGTTCTGTCTTCTACCAGATAAACCCTGACAATATGACCGGAATTGAATCGTCGATTACAGTCCCGGCGCGCGAAGTAATACACGATCGCTTCAACTGCCTTTTCCATCCGCTCATCGGATTGTCTCCCATTTACGCCGCTGGGCTCGCGGCGATGCAGGGGCATCACATTCAGGAAAACTCGGCCTATTTTTTCCGCAACGGAGGAAAGCCGAGCGGCGTGATTGAAGTACCTGGTTCCCTGACTGAAGAGAACGCCAGAAAAATTAAAGACAACTGGGATTCTGGTTATTCCGGTGAGAATTCAGGTAAGACCGCCATTCTGAGCAATGGCGCGAAGTATAACCCGACAACGGTATCAGCCGTTGATGCGCAGACTGTTGAGCAGTTAAGCATGACGGCGCAGATCATCTGTTCTGTCTTTCATGTCCCGGCCTATAAGGTTGGCATTGGTGAATTACCCACTCATGACAATATCGAAGCGCAGGACCAGCAGTATTACTCGCAGTGCCTTCAGTCGCTCATTGAGTCGATAGAACTGCTTCTGGATGAGGCTTTCGGGCTTGAGGGGGATTCAGGTACTGAATTTGATGTGAATGCGCTGCTGCGTATGGACAGCGAACGCCGTATCAAATCACTCGGCGAGGGTGTGAAAAATACGATCCTGACGCCAAATGAGGCGCGACGGAGTGAAAACCTTCCTCCCTTACCCGGAGGCGATGCGCTGTATCTTCAGCAGCAGAACTTCAGTCTTGAGGCACTGGCGCGGCGTGACGCTTCTGATGATCCGTTTGCCAAATCCGGTACCGGCAGCCATACCGCGCCTGACGACGAAGAAGGGAAATCTATGTCTGAAGCTGAACTGACAGCGGCAAAAGCCATGCTGAGAGGATTGTTAACCAAATGAATGAACGTGAACTTTCCCTTATCAGGGCTCTTGGAGAGGAATTTTCTCTTGCGCTTGGCGAACTTCGCGAGTCTTTCAGAAAAAGCCTGAGCGACTATCAGCGAACAACGGAAGAGCAGCTTAAACAGCTCTCACTGGAGGTCATGGCACTGAAGGATACTCCGGTACCTGACTTTACCACGCTGCTGGCCGATGCAGTGGTATCTCTTCCGGTTCTTGAGGCTCCTGAATTGCCAGATATCGGCGCTATTGTCAGCGAGGCGGTGTCCGCCCTGCCTGTGCCGCAGGACGGTAAAAGCGTGACGGTGGAAGAGATTCTCCCTGTTCTGGAGGAGCTGGTCAGCAAGGCAATTGGTGAAATGCCTGTGCCGAAAGACGGCAAAGACTACGATCCGGCGGTACTCAGTCAGGCCGTTGACGATGCTGTCAGTGAAGCCGTAGCGGAAATTCCCGTACCGCAGGACGGCAAAAGCGTGACAGTGGAAGAGATTCTCCCTGTTCTGGAGGAACTGGTCAGTAAGGCGGTTGGTGAAATACCTGTGCCGAAAGACGGCAAAGACTACGATCCGGCGGTACTCAGGCAGGCCGTTGACGATGCTGTCAGTGAAGCCGTAGCGGAAATTCCCGCACCGCAGGACGGTAAAAGCGTGACGGCGGATGACGTCAGGCTGG